>CAZWKU010000001.1:0-87598 GCA_964634595.1 uncultured Candidatus Saccharibacteria bacterium
TGCTACACTATCCTCAATCCTCCACTAGGTGAGAAAGAAACGGGGTGCATTCCAGGTTTTTCAAACTTAAAAATGAATCTGACATGAGACTCATCAATAAGATCTTCGTCGGGAAGAGCTTCGCGCAAATCATCCTTTTTTACAGGCTTGTAATCTTCACCCAAAAAGGCGAGGGCATTTAGGATATTTGATTTCCCAGATTCGTTAATTCCGACCAGAACACGGCAAGCTGGCTCAAAGCTAATAGTTGTATTTTTTACGGACCTAAAGTTCTTTATCTCTACGCGATTTAATTTCATATTTTATTTCAGTAGCTCGTCAGTAGATACTTCAACCACCTTTGCTATTTTCGCGATAGTCGCCAGTGTTGGGTTCGTCTTGCCGTTTTCAATGTTGGTAATAAAACTACGGCCGACATCAAGCGCGCGGGCAATGTCGCCTTGAGAGATACCTTTTTCTGTTCTGATTCGTTTCAGATTTTTGCCGAGTTTTATTTGTTCGCTTCGCATTGCCCGAAGTATATTCTCCGGTATATTGCAATACAATGGTATATCATAATATACTACCTCTATGCGTTATTTTCTCTATGCACGCAAAAGCACCGACGTTGAGGACAAACAAGTTTTGTCCATTGAGGCGCAGTTGGCGGAATTGCGCTCGCTCGCTAAAAACGAGAAGCTAGAAATCGTCGCGGAGTTCGTAGAGAAACGCTCGGCAAAGATGCCGGGCCGTCCAGTGTTTAATGAAATGTTGAAGCGCGTACACAAGGGCGAGGCACAGGGCATTGTGTGTTGGAAGCTCGATCGCTTGTCGCGTAATCCGGTAGACGGCGGGCAGATAAGCTGGCTCCTGCAAGAGAATATTATCCAGCATATCCGCACGCACGACCGGAGTCATTATCCGAGCGACAATGTTTTGATGATGTCGGTGGAGTTCGGTATGGCGAATCAGTTTATCCGCGACTTGAGTTCCAACGTGAAGCGAGGGCTACGCGCCAAAGTGAAGCGTGGCGAGTTTCCGAGTACTGCGCCTGTCGGATATTTAAATGATGTGCGTACGAAAACGATTGTTATTGACCGCAAGAAGTCCAAAGTGATTCGCGCCGCTTTCGAGTTATATGCTAAAGGCAATTCGCGGCTTGAAGATATTTCAACATTTTTAGAGACAAACGGCGTCAAAAGTCATCTCAACAATAAAACGCATAAAGACCGCGTGAAGTTTATTCTCTCCAATCCGTTCTATGTCGGCCTCTTTAAATACGGCGGTGAAATGCACGAAGGGCGACACACGCCCATCGTTGAAAAGCGTCTGTTTGATAAAGTGCAAAAGGTTATGACCGAGCGCGGACATCCGCAGAAGAATCACAGCAACCCGAAAGCTCTTTGCGGTCTTATGTGGTGCGGCGAGTGCGGCTGTATGATCACCGCCGAAGTTCAGAAGGGCCACACCTACTATCGCTGTACCAAAAAGAAAGGAGTGTGCTCTCAACCGTATGTCCGCGAGGAGGTACTAATGCCTCAACTGGATGAGTTATTCCAAAAATACTCCATGCCGTCCAAATGGCAGGATGAATTTGAGAGACTTATTGCCGAGGACAAACAGTCGTCCTCGCTCCAAACTAACGCGTTCGTTCAAGAATTGCGGGACAAAGTCCACGACATTTCCCGCAAGCTCGACCGCCTCACTGACCTCTATATCGCCCAAGACATCGAGCGCGAGGATTACCTCGCGCGCCGACGGGTGCTTGTGTTGGAGAAGAAGTCGGTTGAGGAACAATGCGCCCGACAGGAGGCAAACGCCGGACACTGGCTCGAACCGATGCGAGAGTGGGTCAAAGAGGCTTCAGCACTGGCTGAAGTAGCCCATTCGGAGAATACCCCCTCCAAAAAATCCTCTCTCCAAAAAATGTTCGGCTCGAACCTGCACCTCTCCCATCAGGAAGTGGCTGAAATCCCTTCTCCACCATACGCGGCGCTCTGCGCCGCACGGGAAAATTTTTCAGAAAACGAGACTAGTTTTATTCGGGCTGCCCGACAGGGATTCGAACCCCAATACCCGCCTCCAAAGGGCGGTGTCCTACCGTTAGACGATCGGGCAATAACTCCTATACCCTAGCACTTTTCTGATATTAATTAAGCCCGCAGAGCTCCTTGAGAGCAGTATGGTCGGCGGCAGTGAGGGCGATCGAGGCGTTTTTTGAGGTCGGATACATGAGGGCGTTTACGTCGCTAACGTGCTCAAGCCCAAGCGCGTGGCCAAACTCGTGAGCCGCGATGCGCACGAGTTCAGCTTCATTTTTAAATTCGTAGATAAAGATGCGTTCGCCAGACGCATCTGATTGATAGAGCCCTGCCTCAAGGGGCTCAACAACGCTCGCATTGTACTCGCGAGCGTCGGCATTTAGTGCGCGCGCCTCAGTGTTTAAGGCCGCAATGGCGCTGGTAAGCGCTGTGAGTTCGCCTGCAAGCCTAGCGCGCTCGGCTTCAAGCGCCGCGTACTTGCCACTCGGTGCACCACCACGCACATTCCAATATCTCACCTGGTCTTCGTACGTTTTCAGCGCACGTTCATACGCGGCGCGCTCAGCCTCAACTCGGGCCTTGTGCGCCTCATACATTGCTCGCGCGTCCTCTATCTCGGCACCAAATACAACCGTTTGCTGGCGCGAATCATACACCAGTGTTATGGGCATCCCGCCTGAAGCCACATAGGTAAATAACTCTCTGCCTGCGGCACTACTCCACACCTCAGTAGCCTTTACTAAGTCTCGCGCGAGCGACTCTCGCGAGATACCAAAGCGAGGGTCAAGAGCCCCGATTGAGTAGGCAATAGGCCGTGCACAAGGGCGTGTGGCCTCGTAGTGGTAGTACACCCCTCCCGCTGCAATGAAAAAGACGACCACAGCCACTCCCCGCCGAGCATATTCACCAATCATTTTTGAGCAAGCTCGTAGATCGCGAGCTCGAGTGGGAGCGCAGGTATGGGTGCGTAGCGCATACGCTCGGCCGCCGAAAGAAACGCAAGCAAGGTGACGTGGGTGATGCCGCCATATTTTTGCAATACCTCGTATTCTTCAGCACCGAGAGCTTCTTTAAGTGCTGTATGCGCGTCAGGCGCGAAGCGTAGCAAGAGCGTGGCGCGCAGAGCCTCAAGCACAAGCGCGAGATACAGTTTTAGATCAGCGCCTGCCCTCTCTGTTTTTTGTACAGCCGCAAGCGCCTTGTTCGTATCTCCCACTGCAAGTGCCTCGATAAGCGCGTGCACAAGCTCGCGCTTTGGCGCTCCTGTTGTCTGCTCAACCTCTTCTCTCGAGAGTTTCTTATCCCTAGAAATGGTTAGTACTTTTTGCAACACTGAAAGAGCATCTCGATACGACCCTTCAGCAAGAAGGGCGATAAGCTCGGCGGCATCAGGCGCGAGCGTATAGCCCTCTTTTTTCGCCACCAGTGCAACGTGCTTGGCAAGCGCCGCTCGCGAGGGTTTTCTGAATTCGAAAACCTGACAGCGCGAAGCAACAGTCTCGGGTACTTTTTCAAGCTCGGTAGTAGCTAGGATAAAAATTGCATGTTTGGGCGGCTCTTCAAGGGTTTTTAAAAAGGCATTCCACGCGCTCTTTGAGAGCATGTGGGCTTCGTCGAGAATGTACACCTTGTAAGGAGACTCAAAGGGTGACGTGTAGACATTTTCAGTGATCTGCCTAATGTCATCTACACTGTTGTTTGAGGCCGCGTCTATTTCGTACAGATCTTTTGCCGTGCAACCCACCTCACGCGCAAAGATGCGCGCAAGCGATGTCTTGCCGAGCCCCCGGCTCCCAGCAAAAAGGTAGGCGTGCCCGATTTTCTTACTCTGAATAGCCTCCTCAAGCGGAGCAACCACCTGCTCCTGCCCCATCACCTCTCCGAATTTTTGCGGGCGATATGCGCGATAGAGTGACTGCTCGGCCATACGAGACAGTATATAGGCGCTAGGCTCTAGGCACTAGCGACTCAAGTTCGGCTGCGCTTTCGGCCGCCATCAGCTTGGCACGGAGCTCTGCAGCGCCATCGAAACCTGTAACAAACGCTTTGATGTGTTTTTTAAGTATGGCAAATGATTTGGCTGGCGAGAGTTTTTCAAATGCATACGCGAGCTCTACGAGCGCGGCGAGTTTTTCTACAGTCTCTCGACTCTGCTCAGGATTATTTTCGCTTCGCGCAAATAACCACGGGTTGCCGAAAATAGCGCGACCAAGCATCACTCCATCGCAACCCGTCTCTGCCACCCTAGCTTCTGCATCGGCTAAATCTTTTACATCACCGTTGCCTATCAAAAGCACGCTTGGATTAATTTTGTTTCTAATCTGTACCGCCTTTTGCATAAGCTCCCAGTGTGCGGGTACTGAGGACATTTCCTTGCGTGTACGCAGATGCAGCGTTATTGCCGCGGGCTCTGCTAAGAGAAGCTTCGGGAGCCACTCCTCAAGTACCTCGGTGTTGTAACCGATGCGCGTTTTTACCGAGACCGGGAGCGTGGTCGCCGCTTGCGCGGCCCTAATTATCTCTACTGCAATCTCAGGGGTCTTAATAAGCGCCGCACCCGCCTTTTGCTTTTCAATACTTCGGTCAGGGCACCCCATATTAATGTCGACACCATCGAAACCAAGCCCGTCCGCGAGCTTTGCGGCGTACGCGATCATCTCGGGTTTACTCGAAAAAAACTGCGCAACCATCGGCCGCTCGGCCTCGCTGAACTGCAAATCACGCATCAAGGGATTCTCTATATTGAGGACTTTCTGAATCTCACGCAGGTGATACAGCCCGTCAGCCGAGACAAACTCTGTCCAGGTTACATCTGGCTTGCCATACTTAGCGATAAGCGCTCGGTACGCAGGGTCGGTCACGTCAGCCATCGGTGCCAGCACAAAAAAGGGTCTCGGCAACGCATCCCAAAACGAATTTTGCTTCATACTGTTGACTGCTGACTGTCTACTGTTTTCTTTTTTAAATACACCTTGCCCGGGAAGCGCAAGTCAATATAGTCGAGTGCACCGCTTGAAAGATCGAGTTCACTTTTCGCTGAAATGAGATCAGCAAAAGCCGCAACTTCGCTACCCACCACATAGGTCACGCGTGTCCCGCTCGCAAGTATCAGATCAGCTTCGTCATCACGAAAAATAAGCTTTGTCACCGATGAGCCAAGCTCACCCACACGACGGGCGAAGTCAAACGCATCTGGGAGCGCCTCTGCGTGCTTAAGCGTAGCGCGCAGTGCGACCTCCCCACTCACCAGCGGGTCGTACACAGCAAATGAGTTCAATGTTGGGCTCGTTGACGCGGCCAGAGCAAAAATAAAACCCTCTGCATCAATGAAATAGCACTCCCCCTGCTCGGCACTTTCTGTACCACCACACCACGTGGCGACCGCAGTGCGCCCATGCGTCTCGATAGCAATACTCGTGAGATTTATGCGACGCACGGAGACCGCCTGCACCCGAGCGTCGTGTGCAGCAAGTGCACGGCGTATTGCCCCAATGGGGAGAAAGAGTATCGAATCACGCGGGATAAGCCACGCATACGAACCGGTGAGAGCCGATGCGACCAGCGCTTCATGTTCAGTGTTCGCGGGCACTACCACAGTATGGGCAACGCGCACCGAGGGTTGCCAGGTAGCCCATACCCCCACCGCAAGTAGCACAATCGCGAGAATGCTAAGAAGGATACTGAGTCGCTTGCGCGATCGGCGGCGGCGCTCCTTCAGTCGCCCCGTCTCACTCTCACTCACCCGGCGCTCTGATAACTTCTTTCCCCACATACTGAACCAAAGCCTCAGGCACACGAATCGAACCATCAGGTTGCTGGTAATTCTCTACCAAAACCGCAAGAAAACGTGGCGTTGCAAGCGCGGTGTTATTAAGGGAGTGTGCAAACTTTAAGCTGCCGTCGGCGTCGCGATAGCGGATATTGAGGCGACGGGTCTGAAAATCGTGAAAATATGATGAGGAGTGTGTCTCGCGATAGCGATTTTCTGAAGGCATCCAGCACTCGATGTCATACTTCTTAACCTGGCCAAGCCCTAGGTCACCCCCGCAATTTACGACCACGTGGTAGGGGATCTTCAGAGCCTGAATTGCTTCTTCGGCATTTTGAGTAAGCTCTTCGTGGTGCTTCACACTTGCCTCATGTGAGGCTTCGCACAAAATGACCTGTTCAAATTTGTAAAACTCGTGCACACGCACCAACCCCTTGGTGTCTTTGCCGTGCGCCCCTGCCTCGCGCCTGAAACAGGGTGAAAAGGAGAAATATTTTATCGGGAATTGCTTAGCGTCGACAACTTCGTCCATGTAGTAACCCATCGTGGCAACCTCGGCTGTGCCCGCGAGGTATTCATCATCCTGCGTCTTGTAGAGATCCTCTTCACTTTGAGGCAAATAGCCCGTGCCCATAAACGACTCGCGACGCACCAGCGAGGGCACGATCATGGGCGAAAAGCCCCCTTTTTTTGTGAAGTGATCAGAGAGAAAGTGCCAGAGCGCATACGAGAGGAGAGCGCCATCATTTTTTAAAAAGTACCCGCGAAATCCTGCCACCTTCGCTCCTCTATCAAAGTCAGCCATGTCGAGTTTTACCATGAGCTCTGCATGACTCTTGGGCTTCACGACTGGGGAGCCGTCGACTGACGGGCTACCCCACGTGCGCACCTCCATATTTTCAGCGTCTGAATCACCCTCAGGCACTGACATATCCGGGATATTAGGCACCATGAGCATGAGCTCTCGCCATTCGTCCATTACTTTTTTAAGCTCTGCTTCGGTCTCGCCCATACCCGCCTTCAAGTGCTGCATTGCCTCAATAAGCTTTTCGCGCTCAGCGTCTCTCGCACGACTAATCTCTCCCGAAGCGCGATTTTGCTCAGCGCGTTTACCATCGAGCTCGCGACGTAACGCAAGGCGGCGATCGTCGACCGCAAGCAAACGATCAATATCTACAGTGATATGCTTTTTAACTGCCCCTGCTTTGACCAGGTCAGCGTTCTCTTTAATAAAATGAATATCAAGCATAAAATAGTCAGTGGTGCACCAGCATCAGTAGGCAGGAAATGCCATTGTAAGATAGTACCATATGGAGATGCAAACACTGCTTCGCGAGGACTTCCCCGGTGGGCTAGGGGAGCTACCACAGCCACCTGAAAAGCTCTGGCTCATGGGCACACTCCCACCTGCGGGCACTAAATACCTAGCCGTTGTAGGCTCACGTGCGATGACGCGCTATGGACAAGAGGTGTGTCAAAAACTAATCGCCGGTCTTGCCGGCTACCCTATTTCTATAGTTTCAGGTCTCGCTCTTGGGGTAGATACCTGCGCGCATAAAGCGGCACTTGCAACGGGGCTCCACACGATCGCCTTCCCGGGTTCGGGAGTCGATGAGACGGTGCTTTACCCGCGCTCTAACCGCTCCTTCTCACAAGAGCTCCTCAAGGCTGGCGGCGCGCTTATTTCTGAATACGAGCCGAAGACGGCCTCACGGGTGCATTTTTTTCCCGAGCGTAATCGCCTCATGGTGGGTATTGCAGATGCGGTCCTCGTGATTGAAGCAGGAGAGAAGTCAGGCACCCTGATCACCGCACGACTCGCCAGTGAATACAGTAAAGAGTTGCTTTGTGTCCCCCACCGCATTGGCGACCCGCACGCGTTTGGGCCACACCTCTTTATCCGCCTTGGCGCCGCGCTGGTCTCAGAACCCATACATATACTTGAGGCACTCAAGATCGCGCCGCGTGGCGAAGCCGCGCGTCTTGAAGCTCCCAAACTCGAGGGCGTCGAGAAAGATGTCTGGGATATCTTGCAAGCGCCCAAAACACGTGACGAGATCGTCCGCGAGGCCGAAGCAGAGCCCGGTGCGGTGCTTACTGCACTCATTGCTCTCGAGCTGCGCGGCATCGCACGCGAGGAGTTCGGCTCCTGGCGCCGCATTTGACGAGCGTCGCAATTACCGAGTATAGTTAGTCAGGTGAACTTTGGAGGCAGTAGTGAAAAAGAAAGCAGAGAAAGCCCGTGCTCTCGGTGAGCGCGTCTATATTGTTGGTGACAATTTTGAAATTAGACCCGCCTTTGTAGCTGAAATCTTGTGCAATGGGGACACTTGTTCTTATCGACTACTGGGCAACAACTGTCTTGTAGAGAACGGCATACATTTCTTCAGCTTTGACTCTGCGCGAGCAGAAGCGCACCGTCAACTCGCAGAAATGAAAAGTGACGTACTGAGGAGGCTTGCAGAACTTGAAGAAAAAGAGAGGGAACTGCAAGCCCTCCTGTCAATACCTCAAGACTCCGATCTCCCGACTGGCTATTCAGTTCCGAAAAAATACCGGGTACCAGGTGACTATGTATATACCGTAGTAACCCCTCCGACAGAGTCCATCTACAGTGAAAACACTAAACCCTACCCCTACTTTGTGCTTGAATGCAAGATTGAACGCGTCCGTCTTCAGCCAACGAGCGCTGGCGACGTTCTCTACTTGACCGACGCTCACTACAATGTAAATACGCGTCTATTGTTCGACACTGTCGCAGAAGCAACGGCCGAGGCAGTACGCATCTTTGCTGAAGAGACAAGGGGCACCATTGCTCATAACAAGGTGCCCGAGGTCTCACGAAAAGGCCGAATGGTTCTGTGATATCTCACGCGAGAAAAGGAGCCCTCACGGGCTCCTTTGTTTAGGTGTAAACCAATTCTCTCACCGCACCACGCTCTGGCTCGCGATATAGCATGTAGTTGGCGCCGCATATAATACTATGGTATAATAGTAATGGAACGCAGGTATGGAGGCGTCTATGAGTGCGCAACCTTTGCTTACCCCGTGGATTGCCTATGCGCATTGGCGGGGGTGGAGCGATAGAACTCCGTATGAAAAATACACCCCTCTTGTCTTAGTGCTTTCTGCATTGGTATTCATCCTGCCCATCTTTCTGGGGATACTACTGGTGCTTCGGTACCCGGTACTCTCAGACTTCATGTTGTCTCTGTTTCTCTACATGTTCTGGGTTCGAATTATCGATTTCGTCCTGTATTGCGCTCTGCGCATACACGAACCCCCCGAATCGTAAATGAGTACATCGCCCGCGAGGACACCTCGCGGGCGAATTCTGTTTGCACATTTTCACTTTACCTTACGGTATCCTATAGACGATACTAAGGTAAATTAATGCTTCGTGCAGTCGGCTGTGTTGACATTTATATAGTGCTCGCGGTAAGTGTTAGTGGTGGCAAAGAAATTACTTATCGTCGAGTCTCCCACCAAGGCGCGCACTATCGGGCTCTATCTGGGCAAGGAGTACGAGGTACTCGCCTCAGTAGGGCACGTGCGCGACCTCCCGAAGAGCAACAAAGACGCCGTCGCTATAGACGATGGCTTTACCCCGCGCTATGTAGTCTCCCCTGAAAAACGCGAGGTGATAGAAAAGATTAAGCGCGCAACCGAGAGAGCGAGCGAGGTCTATCTCGCAACCGACCCCGACCGCGAAGGCGAGGCAATTGCCTGGCATATTAAGGAGGTTGCAGGGCTCAAAAAACCCAAACGGGTCGTCTTTCACGAGATAACTAAGGCAGCTATTGTAGAAGCGCTTGCTCACCCCCGTGCAATTGACGAAAACTTACGTCGCGCCCAGGAGGCACGGCGAGTACTTGATCGCATCGTAGGATACGACCTCTCCGGCTTAATTTGGAAGAAGGTCCGCTATGGCCTCTCGGCCGGCCGCGTGCAATCGCCAGCACTGCGCATCCTTGCTGAGCGTGAGCGCGAAATTAAAGCGTTTGTGCCTGTGGCCTACCACGTCCTTACCGCCGAGCTTACCGCGAAAGGCGAGTCGTTTAGTGCTACCTGCATCGAGCAACCTAAGACCCAGGCTGAGGCTGATGCGATAGTGGCACAAGGCCGCGCGGCGTCGTGGAGCGTAGGCGACATGAGCGAAAAGTCTGAAGAGCGCTCGCCCCGCCCACCCTTTACTACCTCTACCCTCCAGCAATCAGCCTCGACGCGACTTGGGTTTGCCCCCTCGCGCGCTATGCGCGCCGCGCAAAAGCTCTACGAGGCCGGCCATATCACCTACATGCGCACCGACTCGGTGCATCTCTCGACTGAAGCGACAGCAAAGATGTGCTCGGTACTTGAGCAACAGTTTGGCAAAGACTATGTGCAATCGCGCGTGTATAAAACCAAGAGTAAAAATGCGCAAGAGGCACATGAAGCGATACGCCCCACCGACCCAGGGCGAGCTAGCGCGGGTGCGACGCCAGACGAAGAGCGAGTCTATGAGCTCATTCGTACTCGCGCACTTGCCTCACAAATGGCGAGCGCCAAGGTACTGCGCACCACACTCACCGCAAAGGCGGGAGTCGACATACCTTTTTTCACGACCACGGGCTCACGGATCATGTTTGCAGGCTGGCTGGCGCTTGATACCCGCGCACGGGGCGAAGATGTTGAGCTCCCCAAGCTCGCTACCGGAGACACACTCACGCTCCTCTCGCTCGCGGGCGAGGAGAAGCACACTGAGCCGCCTAACCGCTACACTGAAGCGGGGCTCATCAAAGAGCTTGAGAAGCGCGGCATCGGGCGCCCGTCGACCTACGCCTCTATTATGAAAACCATCCAAGATCGTGGGTATGTTGAGCGACAGGCGCGCACCCTCCTCCCGACCGCGACCGGCATGGTCGTTTCAGGCTGGCTCGAGGAAAATTTTGCAGACTATATTAGCGACACTTTTACTGCGGAGATGGAGAACGAGCTTGACGAGATCGCACGAGGAGAGCGCGAGTATGAAAAAACTATGATCGACTTTTATGGACCCTTTGTAAAGGCTGTGAGAGCAAAGGAGAAACTCCCTAAAGCAACCAGCTTGGGCGATACTCCAAAAGAGTTTCCCTGCCCACTGTGTGAGAGCCCTATGGAGTTTAAACTCGGTCGTGGCGGTGTCTTTATGAGCTGTAAGCGCTACCCTGAGTGCAAGGGCGCGCGCCGTGAAGACGGCGATGCACTAAAGGACGACGAGCCGATAGGTACTCATCCCCAAACGGGAGCACCTATTTATATTCGTACCGGGCGTTTTGGCCCCTATGTTGAGATGCCACTTGAGTCAAGCGATAGTAGCCCAGCACCAATACCAAGTGGGGAGAAGCCGAAAAAGAAAAGCAAGGGACGACCGAAGTCGGCCGCGAAGCGCGCTTCGATACCGCAGGGCAAGGACCCATCGACCGTGACACTTGAGGATGCTCTCAAATACCTCGCACTCCCGCGTGAACTTGGGATACACTCTTCAACCGGCAAACCCGTGGTTGCCTCGGTAGGGCGCTTTGGCCCCTACGTTGGGCACGACGGCGACTTTCGCTCTATCAAAGCAAATACCGGCAAAGACCCCTACACCATCACACTCGATGAGGCACTCGTCCTACTTACAGAGCCGAAGCGGCCGCCAAAGGGCGTCGAGATACTCCGTGAAATTGGGCCCCACCCCAAAACAAAGAAACCGATCACACTGTATAAATCGAAAAGTGGGACCTTTCTTAAAAAAGGATTGCGTCGCATCTACCTACCCGAGAGCACGCCGGCAGAGGCGTTTACTCCCGAGCAAGCCGCCGAGCTCCTGAAATGAAACACCGCGAGCATCCGCTCGCGGTGTTTTTTACGAAACACCCTACCAACCGAGACTGTTCACCGCCCGCAGTGTCTCACACTCTTCGGAAGATTTAGTCGTGACTATCATGCCGTCCCGTACCATTACACAGGGAGCACTCACTAGCGCACAACACACTATACACACTTCTTTCGCAGGAGGAATTGGCTTGGCAGAGTGCCGAACACGAGAAGAGAGAAACGCGACCACAATACCCATGACGTGCCTCCTCTTATTCATTACAATTTCCCACAACTATAATGCTCTACATTGGCACTGACGTCAAGTTTGTACCTTAACGCGTGCACGCGTTGTGCCTCCGAATATGAAAGCCACCTAAATCCTTTTTAGATTCAGGTGGCTTTTGAAGATCAGGCCTAGGCGGCACGCGCCCTCCTTGCGTCATTCCGCATGGCAGTGCATTGCATGGGATTGTCATTTATCCACCCCAGAATCCCATGCTTGACCATAATCTTCCTGTCTTTCTTAGAGACCTCACATGGTCTATCGACCATTTGCCCACACGCCGTGCAGTAGATGAGCACCACGTCCTGCTTACCAACGTTCATGTTACCCATTGTAGTCTCCCTTGCTGATCTGCCAGAGTACAGTATACTCTAATTCATGACACCCGTCAAGGACATCCTTGGGGATATGCAAAGCGCTCTTGAGAGTGATAGAGCGCTCGTTGAAAAAGCGTACGTATTTGCAAGCAAAGCGCATGAGGGGCACGTGCGGTATTCAGGTGAGCCTTACTTCATTCACCCCGCGGCCGTGGCAAAAATCCTGGCTGAAATGGGCATGGACGCAACCACTATTATCGCAGGGCTCCTCCACGACGCTGTTGAAGATGCACGCACTACGGCCGAGACGGTTGAACGAGAGTTTGGCAAAGAGGTACTCTTTTTGGTTGAGGGAGTAACCAAGCTCGGCAAACACAAGTATCGTGGCGCTGAGCGCCATGCAGAGTCTTTACGGCGCCTCCTAGTTGCGACCGCATCTGATATTCGCGTACTTATCGTGAAGCTCGCCGATCGTTACCACAATATGACGACGCTCAAGTACGTACCTGAAGCAAAGCGTCGCCGCATTGCGCTTGAAACAATAGAGATCTACGCACCCATAGCCGACCGCCTCGGGATGGGAAAACTGAAGCGCGAACTTGAGGATCTTGCTTTCCCCTTCATTGACCCCGATGCCTACGCGCACACTATAGAGGTCCGTAAGCTCGCAACCAAAGAGACCGAGCCCGGGCTTGCAAAAGTCCAGAAAGAGCTCCGTCATGAACTTGCAAAAAAAAGTGTACGCGATTTTAAGACCGATCTTCGTATCAAGGGACTCTGGAGTCTACACCAGAAGCTCCTGCGCAAACACGACGATATAACTAAGATCCACGATATCGCCGCGTTGCGTATCATCGTACCCACCATAGACGACTGCTACAGTGCGCTTGGGGTCGTACACGCCTTGTATAAACCGCTCCCGGGCGAATTTAAAGATTACATCGCGTTTGAAAAGCCAAATGGCTACCGCTCACTCCATACCACCGTACTCACCAAAGATGCAGGCGTTGTCGAGATACAAATACGTACTGAAGAGATGCATCGCGATGCACAGTACGGTATCGCCTCACACATGAGCTACAAACAGCTTGGCAAGGAGGCACCGCGAAACTACTTCTCTGCCCTCTCCTTTACCTGGGTGCGTGGTCTGATACCCTCTCTGCTTAATTTTCGCCGTAAATCAGAGCCGGGAGTAACCGTATCTGCCCCTACAGCCGCAAAACACGCCCCACCACCTACGTGGCTGGCTGAGCTGGCTGAGGCGCACACCGATATCGCGAGCTCAAAAGAGTTTGTCGACGGGCTTAAAGAGGATTTCTTTTCACATCGCGTGTTTCTGTTTACCCCGAAGGGCGACGTGGTCGACCTGCCACACGATGCCACCCCTATCGATTTTGCCTATGCTATTCACAGCGATCTGGGCAACCATATGCAGGGCGCTAAGGTAAACGGCAAGCTGGTCTCTTTTGATACTCCGCTCGGGAATGGTGACGTGGTCGAGATTATGCGTCGCGATTCAGCACGCCCATCGCCCAAGTGGCTTGACGCCGCAAAAACCACTATGGCACGCAAATATATTCGCAGTGCACTCGGGCTCGCCGAACAAGAAAAAGTGCGCGGGCTTGATTCTACAGGGGTGCGTAAAGCTAAACCACGAAATTCTTAACCGAGTACAGGTCGTCACCCTCAGGTGCCGCTGGTTTCGAATCGACGTGCGTCGTATTGGGGAAGACGGGTGGCGGCACCTCGGTAGTGTTTGGGCTGTTACCGCCAAGGTAAACTTGGGGCGACTCACTTGCCTGCTCGAGAGCCTCGCGCGCGGCGAGCGAAGACACGAGCACTGACAGATCTTCGG
The DNA here is from genome assembly GCA_964634595.1 of uncultured Candidatus Saccharibacteria bacterium. Classification (GTDB taxonomy): domain Bacteria; phylum Patescibacteriota; class Minisyncoccia; order Phycocordibacterales; family Phycocordibacteraceae; genus C7867-001. Next base: position 14,069 of record CAZWKU010000001.1, read on the forward strand.
GCGAAAAGAAGTCGATCATCAACCGACCACCCTGCTCATTTGCCTCGATAATGACGCGCGTGCCAAGTGTCTCGGTCAATGTTTTTTCTATTTCGCTCATTTCGGGGCTTTTACGGTGATGCTTGCGCACACGATCTTGGGCGATAGATCGAGCTATCTGTTCGGCAGCACGCACCGTCATCTTTTTAAGCACAATTTCTCTAAAGAGCGTCTCCCGCTGTTCGGGCTTTTCATTAAGCGCTAAGAGAGCGCGCGCGTGACCCTCGGTCACCTCTTTATCAACAATCGCCTGTTGCATATACTCAGGCAAGGAGAGTAGTCGCACACTGTTTGAGACAAACTCACGGCTCTTCCCTATCTTTGCCGCCACTTGCGCGTGGGTGAGACCAAACTCCTTGATAAGTTGTTCGAGCGCTTTGGCGCGATCGACTGCATTTAGGTCTTCACGCTGCAAATTTTCAATAATCGCGAGCTCGAGCTTGGTGAGATTGTTCTCGCCTTGGCGAATAACTGCCGGTATAGCCTGCAGGCCAATTAATTTGCACGCGCGGAGCCTTCGTTCACCCGAGATCAGCTCGTACTCACTCCCCAGACCCCCGTCTGGCTTTTGCACGTCACTACGGGTCACTACGATGGGCTGCAAGACGCCGTACTGGCGTATCGACTCACCCAAGGCGCGCAATTTATCATTATCGAACTCGCGCCGTGGCTGGTAGGGGTTTGGCTTAATCTTGTCGACCTCGATCCAAAAAATCGAGTCGTATTTGGTGGGTACATACGTATCGCTCATGAAAAATATATTACCACGTGTCAGGGAGAGACATGGTCACGCATAAACACTGCTGTGTTTTGCGCGACCCCGGCTCGGCATCGCTTTGCGATATGCCTGCGCTATTCAAGTCTCTCACGCACCATGCGCAGGCATGGTGCTCCCCGGCACAGCGTTCACTTTGCTCACGTCTGTGCCGGGGGAGTTCGTCTTCGAAAGAACTTTATACAGACGCACTAGGACAGATACAGAATCGAAATGGTCAGAATTTTCCCGCGCGGCGGCTACCGCCGCGTAGAGGGGATGCGCCGTGCCAGAGACTTTAGTTCGAGAATACAAACCCAAACCCAAAGATTTTTTGAAGAAAAGAGAAGCGAATTTTTTGGCGGGGAGAGAGGGGAATACCTGAAGCCCGTAGTGTGCTTGCCCCACCCTCCGTGCGCGCACCAGCCCCTTCGCCGAGCTTTGGTTCTCGTCGAAGCTCCCTAAAATTTCTATCCTCTCTTTTTCCGACTGCCGTTACCTGCCTTTCTTTGGGCTTTCATTTGAGCGAGTATATTATCTCGTCGAATATCGGCGACATAATCAATTTCTGTTAAGGACGGGATACGGAAGCTCATCACCGTGCAATCATTGCGACTGGTGATCACAAAGTCGCCGAGCGTGATGATGTCCATGCCGATAAGCACATCAATCGGGGAGTCGTCCCCCAAATTTCCTTCCGTTACCACTACATTCTGAACCATTACGTTGCTCGGCAGGGCGACGTTGACGAGATAGGTATCTTTGATGTCGCTACCATTTGCCGTGTTCACTTTCTTTTTGCCCGTGGGTTTCAAACCGAGATGGGCAACCACTTTAGGAGTGATGACCGAGCCGGTTGCGCCGGTATCCCAAATGCCCTTGAATGTCCCAATGACGAGATCTTTCTGATCTCGTATATCGCCTAAAAACGGCATGCAAATACCGACTTCACTTTGTAGAACGAGTAATTTCCCATTCTGGCCTCGTATTGTTAAGGCACTCGGCATAGAAGGAAATTAGATAGACACTCGAGAATAGAATGTCTGGGTGTAGTTTTCTGCTCCGGGCTCGACGCGCTGAATAAGGAATGTACCGAGCTCGTTATCTTTCTGCGCCCCCTCGTATGCCTCAATCTCTGAATCGTATGAGCCGATGACTTGCTGATTTTTTATCACCACAAATTTCCCTTCGTATTTCGCAACGAGTTCTTTTTGATGTGTGGTGTAGTATTCGAACTCCTTTGTGAGGGGGTCAGAAGCCATATACAGGTAACTATATCATAGTGGGTATTAGAGAACCACACGCGCCATAGTCGGGCTGTATACTGTCGTTATGCGATATTTTCTCTATGCGCGCAAAAGCGCGACAAGGGCATTTCCCCGGCACTGCGCCATTTGGGTATTTGAATAATCCAGCGACTAAAACTATCGTGGTTGATCGCAAAAAAGCTCCTATCGTTAAAGCCGCCTTCGAGCTCTACTCTAAAAACGATTCGACCTTAGACGACATCTCTCAATTTCTTTTTAACGGCGGCGTCAAAAGCTATGGCGGCTTTGCTCTCCATAAAAACCGCATCAAGTTCGTTCTCGCCAATCCATTTTATTATGGGCAGTTTTTGTATGGTGGTGAATTGTATGAAGGAAAGCATTTGCCACTCATCACCAAGGCTTTGTTCGATAAAGTGCAAAAGGTGATGCTTGAGCGAAGCCATCCGCAAGTCTTTAAAGTACAACCTCAAGCATTTTGCGGCCTCATGTTTTGTGGAGAGTGCGGTTTTATGATTACCGCCGAGAAACAAAAAGGGCATGTGTACTATCGCTGTACCAAAAAAGCGGCGCTTCGCTGTTCACAACGCTATACCCGTGAAGAACAACTCGCCGCCGATTTTTCCGACCTCATTAGTATGTTTGTCCTGTCCGAGAAATGGGCACGAGATTTTGAGCATCGTATGAAAATTGATAGTCGCGAGTCCGGTCGGACGACTGCCGAGGCAGTCGCAAGGTTCAGGAGTGAGATAGTGGAGATAGGCCAGAAGCTCGATCGTCTTATGGATCTCTATATTTCGCAGGATATTGAGCGCGACTTGTATTTGGCAAAACGTCGCGCGCTTATGTCCGACAAGCGGACGAAGGAGGAGCAAATCTTGAGTTTGGAGAAGAACAGCTCTGCATGGCTCGAACCGATGTCCAGGTGGATAAATGAGGCAGAAAATCTAGCCCAAATACAAAATGCCCCCTCTCTCCCCGCCAAAAAATCCGCCCTTCAAAAAATCTTCGGCTCGAACCTGAAACTCCAAAACCAAAAAGTCTCTGGCACGGCGCATCCACTCTACGCGGCGGTAGCCGCCGCGCGGGAAAATCCCGACCATCTCGATTCTGTATCTGTCGTGGTGCCGGGGGAGAGACTTGAACTCTCAAGACTTGCGTCGGTGGGTTTTGAATCCACTGCGTTTACCATTTCGCCACCCCGGCAATATGCATATCCTACGCCAAAAACGGCTTTTTGAGAATTGTGTGAGCCGTGCTACCTTGCACCCAGATCGAACAAGGAGAACTGTTGTGCTCACAAGAGAAAAAGTGATTCTTGCCCTTGACCACCCGACCCTAGACGAAGCACTTGCTTGTGCGAGGCTGTGCGCTAACTATGTGTACGGCTTTAAGCTTGAGCGCCTTCTGCTGTGTCGAGAGGGCCCGCGCGAAGCGATCCGAGCAGTAAAAGAAATTGGTGGGCACGTTGTGTTTGCGGACGCAAAAATACACACTATCCCGGACACTGCTGCGGCCATGGTCGTCAAGCTTGCAGGGTACGGTGCGGACATAATCAGCGCCCACGCCTCAGGTGGCGAGGCAATGCTTACAGCCTGCGTAAGCGCGTATGCGTCTATACCCCTCACGAAAACTGGTGGCATTGTGCCTATCACGCTATTGACCTCGATAGGGGCAGATGAATGCTACCGCATCTACCTGAGAGATAGGCCGAGAAACGTGGTCTTGCAATTCGCACAGCTGGCTGATCAAGTAGGGGCATATGGCGTAGTTTGTTCCGGAGAAGAACTACTTGATCTTAAGGACAGATTCTTGGGTCAAAAACGGCTTGTTACCGGATTACGCTCACCAGGAGAACCTTCTCGTGATCAAATCCGTGTCGCAACCCCAGCACAGGCACTGACAAAAGGTGCTGACCTATTAATCATCGGGCGACAAATCACCACAAAAGGAGATCCGAGGTCTGCAATGACCGCACTCAACGACCAGCTCGAGCAAGCTCTTTCTACGCCCGGGTAGCACAGCGATATCGTAAATTCGCAATGCTTTTTACGACCCCTCCGGCATCTGACCAAAGATGCATGAGGGGTTTTCTCTTTCTCCCCTGCCATGGTACGCTCTGCGCGGACAATCGTATCTTTTCTAAGGGAGATGACACATGTACACAGATCCTAACTGGGAAGAAAAATTCAAACGAATAGGGGCTTTTTGGCGGCACTCTGGGGATCCTTGCAGGCCGTATGCCCTGCTCACGAACAGCCTCATAACCGACAGCTTCTTTAACGCAGATCGTGTGTTTTCTAATCCGCAAGTGACCGAGCAGGCGATCGGTCATCTTATACACCACCCCACCTATCGTCACATCCTCGAAGCGACACTCATGAAGCAGGCGCCGCAACCCGTGCGCGGGACCACAATGAGTGATCCCATACCGTCATATCAAGAGAATGGCCCGCTTCGCCCAACACGAATCATCGGCATTGCCTACGGCGGGATTATCCCTGCGTATTCAGCGGCACATCACGCCGGTGCCGCGTGCGGCTATGCTACGAAAAGGCCAGACGACACTCTCTCACTTGGCCGGTGCGAGATTGCCGAGCGCGACAGCATTGTCATTATCGAAGACACTATCTCGACTGGGGGCACTGTCCGCAAGCTACGCGTGGCTATAGAGCAAGGGTATCCAAACACGCGTATCGTTAAGTGCGTGCTCACGCTGTGCAATCGCTCAGGGTCAACTAACTTTGACGACTTCGAAATCGTGGCGCTCTTCTCTCCACTGTACCGTACCTGGAAACGCGGGAAAAACCCGTTCACCAAAGATGGGCAGGAGCATGTGGAGCCGGTGCATCCAAAGCCACACTGGGATGAATTTGTGAACTAGCGGCTATACTTAGCAAGACCGGCGCGAAAGCGCCGGTTCTTTATATTTTGCCAACAAGATCGAGGCCAGGCTCCAAGGTCTCGTTGCCCTCCTCCCAGCTTGCGGGGCATACCTGCCCCTTGTGAGTCTCGACATATTGCGCGGCTTTAAGTTTGCGAAGCGTTTCTGCCCCTTTACGACCCATTGAGTTGTCATTGATCTCCATAGCCCGCAGAACACCCTGCGGATCGATAATGAAGGTACCGCGCATCGCGAGCCCCTCATCGACAGTCAATTGGGGCTCACCACCCTCGATAAGCACCCCAAAGGCGTAGGAGAGCTTGCCCGAGGGGTCAGCCGCCATCGGGTAGGTGACCTGTTTGATTGCCGGAGAGGTGTCGTGCCACGCCTTGTGCACTTCGACGGTGTCGGTTGAGACAGAAATTACCTCCGCCCCGAGTTCCTGGAATTTCGGATAGAGCTTTGCTATCTCCTCAAGTTCGGTCGGGCACACGAAGGTAAAGTCAGCAGGGTAAAATATGAGTACCACCCATTTGCCACGAAGCGAAGAGAGCGAGAGCGTGTGACGCTCATCTTTGTGGTATACCTCAAACTCAAAATCAGGCACGGTCTCACCTACCTTGATCGAACAGGTATAATCACGTACGTGATCATGAAATTGTCCGCAGTGTTCGCAGTAGTTGCTTTTGGTTTCTTTCATGGCTTAGACATTAGTGTTGTTAGGCTCTAGCGTGAACATCATAGCAAATTGCGCTTTTAAACTAAAGCTTATAGCCTAGTGTCTAATGACTATCCTCTGCATCATAGGTCCTACCGCCTCAGGCAAATCTGCTCGAGCAGTAGAGAGTGCCCTCGCACAAGGTGGGGAGGTAATATCGGTAGATTCGCGACAAGTGTATCGCACCCTCGATATTGGGACTGAAAAGATTTCTCATGAAGAAGCGAGGGGAGTGCCCCACCACCTTATCGATATACGCGACCCTGAAGAGTCGTACTCTGCAGGCGACTTTGTGGCTGACGCAACCCGCCTTATTGGTGAGATACATGCGCGGGGCAAGCTCCCCATTCTCGTAGGCGGCACGCATTTTTATTTCGACGCACTCATCAATGGGCTCCCTGCGTCAGTACCACCCAATCCTGCTCTCCGTAGAGAACTTGCTGCAGTTCCATATATGGAGCTGTATGAAATGGTGAAAAAAAAAGACCCGCGCCGTGCTAAAGAGCTCGACCCCAACAATCGCCGTCGCCTTGTCCGCGCGCTTGAGATCATCGACGCGCTCGGCACCGTACCCACGAGAGTTGCGCATAAAAAAATCATCGACCCAGAAATGGAGATCACGTGGGTGGCAGTGAACCCCCCACCAGCAGAGCTGAAGCAACGTATTGAGGCGCGCCTCAAGGCCGCGCTCGCGCGCGGCCTTGTTGAGGAGGTGCGCCGCGTGCAAGAGCGCGTGGGAGAGGCGCGCCTCAGAGAGTTTGGGCTTGAGTATAAGGTGGTCGGAGAGCATCTACGGGGCGAGCGCGCCGAAGCATCGCTCCTCCCCGCCCTCTCTGCAAAACTGTGGCAGTATGCCCGCAATCAAAAAGCATGGCTTAAAAAACTCACCTCGCCCTGATATTTTCGCAATCACGTGTTACGAGCACATCCCAGTGCGTACTCTCACGCACCCACACATTACCGCATCCGTCTTCGTATGAAGGCCCGCCCCCGTCACCTGCGCGCTGTCCGGCATACTTTAACTGCCCAGAGTCATATATTTTACCAACGGGAGGCGTACGGCAGGGCCCTCCGCAGGCAAAAGTGTCTAGTTGTGGCGTGTCAGCAAGATCAATCTTGTAGCCGCTCGCGTGACTCTGCGCGCCCGAAGCGTGCCCGAGTTCAGAGCCGCCTGTAATCATAGTCGCAGAGCAAAAAGTCCCGCATGCTAAGCGTATTTTTTTTGCGTACGAGATAGTGGCAGGTTGCAAACCGCCCACATCAGTACAGCCACCCGGTACACTTTGATAGGGGGTGTCGGGGGGGCACCATGATTTATTTACCAATACCCCAGTCGAGCCCAAATTAGAGCGTACACTATTTTCAAGCGCCTGCTTTTGAGCGGCCGTGGTACCTGACGGGGGCTTTGGTGTGGTGGTGGTAGTGATAGGCGGTGCATTCGAGATAGGTGGCCGTGGTGTAGGCAAGATCTTGGGGAGACACACGTTCGCACCGCCTGAAGTAATTATTTCGTACCATTGTGTGCCGAAACCCTTTGCGCTTGGATCATAGAAAACCGCCATAACCGCCCCCACAATAACCCAGCCCGACAACGCTACAACCAACCCGATGACGAGATTCATGAGCATCTCTTTTGCCTTTGACTTGCCCGATGGGCTGATGGGGTTAAAAACGAGCAAGAAGCCCGCATAGGCTATCACCAGGGGCGCGATAAAAAAGATCAGGATGCTAAGCCCAAAGAGAATAAGGTTATTGATGACAAGGAGCACAGCACCCCACCCAAGTGCATTCACTCCATCGCTACACTCTGGGACGATGGGGCCAAAAAAAGGTATCGATTTAGCGCTGGCAACAAGGGGGAGGACAAATACCAAAATAGCTACCGCCGTGGTGCGAACACGATGAGACATAGCTTGTATTGTAGCACCTAGAAATCTCTGCTATCGTTTAACCCACGGGTCCATCGTATAGTGGTAGTACAGCGGTCTCCAAAACCGCTAGCGTAGGTCCGATTCCTACTGGACCCGCACTACTTTTTCGCCTCTTTGAAAAGCACGCGCTTGCGGAGCGTGGGGTCAAACTTTTTTAGCTCAATCTTACGCTCGACACCCTTGCGATTTTTGCGGCTCCAATAAACGTATCCCGACTTCGTCGATTTGAGTTTTATGAGATTATCCTGCGACATGTAGAGCGAATCTACCAGAGATCGAGCCGTTACGCAACCAAGGCTTCGGCGGCCCGAGCGCGAGTCGGGCGTTTTCGCACTTCAAAGTGTGGTTTGCCTCCCTTGATAGACACCGTTACTACGGTGCCCTCTATCACCCCTTGGGTGATCATGAGTGAGGCAAGTGGCGTCAGTATTTGATCTTGTATCGCGCGGCGCAGGGGGCGCGCGCCATACTGCGGGCTATACCCCTTTTCAGCTAGCCAGGCACGCACCTCAGGCAAAATCGCGAGCGCTATACGCTTCAAGGAGAGACGCTGTACCACCTCCTCGACCTGCTTCTCGACAATGACGGCAAGCGCCTCTTTCGAGAGCACATTGAAAACAATTATGTCGTCGAGGCGATTCAAGAACTCGGGTCTGAAATGGTCTTTTAGAGCGCCCATAACCCGCTCCTTAGTCTCCTCATAGCGCGTCGCATCAGTCGAGTTTGCCTTACCAAAACCGATGTGCGCGAGACGATCCATAAACTCACTCCCGATATTCGAGGTCAAAATGACGATTGTATTCTTGAAATTTACCTTGCGACCTTTGCTGTCTGAAAGGTGCCCACTATCAAGCACTTGGAGTAAGATGTTGAAAACTTCGGGGTGAGCCTTCTCTATCTCGTCAAAAAGGAGCACCGAATACGGGCGGTGTCTTATTTTTTCAGTTAGAGATCCTGCCTCTTCGTGCCCCACATAGCCGGGCGGTGCGCCTATCAGCTTTGCTACCGAGTGTTTCTCCATAAACTCACTCATGTCAACTCGCACCAGCGCATCAGGGTCGTTAAACATAAACTCTGCAAGTTTGCGCGAGAGCTCTGTTTTGCCTACGCCCGTCGGCCCAAGAAAAAGAAAAGATCCTATCGGCCGGTTGGGGTCGCTTATACCAACGCGCGAGCGCTTCACTGCGTCTGCGACTTTTTTTACAGCATCATCTTGACCGATGATAGCCCCGCGCAGGGCCTCCTCCATGCGCGCGAGCTTTGCCGCCTCTTCTTCAAGCATGCGCGCAACCGGGATACCTGTCCACCGAGCGACTACCGCCGCAATATCTTGCTCGGTTACCTCCTCATTTAAAATGCGCCGTGATTTTTGTAGGGTCTTCAGTCGCTTTAATTTGGTCTCGAGATCTCGCTGTAGAGACGGTATCTTGCCGTACCGAATCTCAGCTGCGGTACCAAGATCTGCCGCATTCTCGGCTTGTTCAGCCGCAACCTTAAGTTTGTCGAGCTCGGCTTTAGCGCTACGAATACCGCCAAGCACGTCCTTCTCATTTTTCCACTTCAGCTCAAGTTCGGTAGTCATCTCCTTAAGATCTGCGACTTCGTCATCGATAGCCTTGATTCGCTCTTTTATCTCCTTGGCACCCACGGCCGACACTCCACCGAGCATTGCCTCTTCGTCTTTCTTAAGCGCCTGCTTCTCTATTTCAAGGCGACGGATCTTGCGATCAGTTTCTTCTAGAAGCGGTGGCTTGTTCTCAAGTGCAATACGAAGCCCTGACGCGGCCTCGTCTATAAGGTCAATAGCCTTGTCGGGGAGATACCGGTCGCTGATGTAACGTGAAGATAGCTCTACCGCAGAAACAAGAGCCCCATCGGTAATGCGCACGCCGTGAAATAGCTCGTACTTATCGCGAAGCCCGCGCATAATGGCAGTTGCATCTTCAATTGACGGCTCATTGACGTGCACGGGCTGAAAGCGACGGGTGAGCGCTGAGTCTTTTTCAATATATTTTTGATACTCCTTGAGTGTCGTCGCGCCGATCATACGGAGCTCGCCACGCGAGAGTGCTGGCTTCAACATATTTGAGGCGTCCATCGCACCTTCAGCGGCGCCTGCACCTACAAGCGTGTGAAGCTCGTCAACAAAAAGAATGACCTTACCCTCAGAGCGCTCCACCTCTTTCATGACGGTTTTGAGACGCTCCTCGAACTCGCCGCGATACTTGGTGCCTGCAATAAGTAGCCCCAAATCAAGCGAGAGGAGCTCCTTGCCCCGCAGAGACTCAGGAACATCATTTGTCGCTATACGGCCTGCGAGCCCCTCAGCAAGCGCTGTCTTGCCCGTGCCTGGCTCGCCAATGAGTACCGGGTTATTTTTAGTGCGACGCGAGAGGATCTGTATTACCCGATTTATCTCTTGATCGCGACCAATAACAGGATCGAGCTTATTTTCAGCTGCAAGTTTAGTGAGATTACGCGCATACTTGGGGAGCGCACGAAAACGCTTCGGCTCAATACTCGCTCCCTGCTTCGTTGCCTTAAGCTCTTTTAGGACCACGAGCGCCGCATCACGTACAATACGAAAACGCGAAAGAATCTCGGCTGCTGGCCCTGGGTGCTCGAGAACCGCAAGAAACAGGTGCTCGGTCCCCACAAACACATCGTTCATTCGTGCCGCAACCTTGGCCGAAGACTCAAGCGCTTGTGCAAGCTCAGGGGTGAGATAGATCTGGTACGAAGGAGAGAGCACACTTGCAGACTCTGGCGCCTCAAGTGACTCAAGAATCGATTCAGCAAAATGCACCGTATCGATCTCCATCCGATCAAGCATAGAAAAGATGAGAGACTCCTCTTGGGTAACAAGCGCAGCAAGAAGATGCAGCGGAGAAACATGATTTTGACCGCGCTCTATCGCGAGCTCGTGCGCTCTTCGCACTGCCTCTTTTGCCTTGCTCGTGAAGTTTTGAAATGGCGGCATATTATGTGGCTGGTGTAGCAGGGCTTGTGGTGGCAGAGAGAAGCTCGCGCACCACGTCGCTACTTACAAATATGCCAGCGACGCCACTTGAAATGCCGATAAGGTTGCCCGAAAGATCGACGGCAGAGACTCCGGGCGGGAGAAGCGGTAATGAGGTATGCACCGTAGTTTCAACTACCCTTGAGACAATGCCGGTAACGCCACCCTCTCGAGCGATACCGAGTGCGGTCTGCCCGATCTTAAGATCTTTAGCGCCAAGCAGGGTGAGCGTCGGGCTTGCGGGGAGCACTGCAGTGTCAGAGAATCGGTAAACCAGAAGCGTGTCGCTTTGTTGCGCCAGCGAAGCAGGCTCGAATGTGCCGCCCGCAAAGCCGACTATAATCTCTTTGGGGAGCCCAAGACCAGTCGTGGTAATTACTGCCTTAGCCTTTGGGAGGAGGGTACCGAGTGCCATCGACGTGCTGGTGCCGAGCTTAGAGTCGTAGAGAGAGACCGTGCGCGCCGCATCGGCCGCAAACGCGGCCGTAATAAGGTCTTCAACGGACGGCTTTGGCGCTTGTACCACTGCCGCTGGTGCCACCTGGGTCACGGTCTCGACCGTGTGCTCGACCACTTTGTTGATAGTCTGTGTTACCACGGGAGGCGCTGTGTCGAGTAGGGATACGGTCAAAATACCCGTTGCGACGGCGGTAACAAAATTGACTAAAATCGTGAGCAAGAGGAGCTGCGATTTGGTGAGTTCTTCAATATCCATCTATTTAATAATGGGACTTTGGCTGTGTATTGTCAAGAAAGGCCACCTCACGAACAAGTGCGCTTGCAAGACGTGTCAACAATGACTCTGCTACCCCAGGCCCCCACGAGATACGGAGGGTGCTGAGCGCGCGTGCCCGATCTCTAGTGAGCGCAAATACTGCTCTGGAGCCGAGAGGCTCCTCTCCTGGTTTAAGGTCGGTCTCACAGGCGCTTCTGGTTGAGACGGCAAATCCTGCGGCATCAAGAAGCATGACCAAGTAGTCGGTGTCACGCCCAGAAAGAGAGAGATTAAGGATATGCGGCGATGACTCACGGCCCTCATTTACATACAGAGCCTTTATACCCGAAAGTTGGCGCAGCAAGTGCGTGCGGGCCGCCGCCGCTTGCGCGCTAAACTGCTCGCGCCCCTTCGAGGCTTCACTCAGCGCTATCGCAAAAGCGCTCGCAAGCCCTGGCGCTGGGGTACCTGAACGCAGCCCACGTTCTTGCCCTCCCCCGAGCATAATCGGCCGCAGAGAGGTGGTGTGCGGTGCGACAAGGAGCCCGATACCGCGGATACCGCCCACTTTTTGTGCATCGAGCGTCAGAAGGTCAGCCCCAAAGTGTGCCCTGGTCACTTTTTGAGTGAACGGCGCCTGCGACGCGTCTACGTGCAGAAGCACGTTCGCGCTCGGGATGCCGTCCTCGGCTCGCTCGGACACGGGCCCCACTCGCCTGTGGGCGGCATCCCGAGCGCTCTGTACGAGCTTCGCTACCTCGCGCGTGTTCCAGAGCGTGCCTGTCTCGCCGCACACTGCCTCAAGCGTTATAAGTACGGTCGAAGGGCGCAACATCTTACCCAGTGTCTCAATATCAATCGCCCCATCCTTAATCGGTATTTGTTCTACCAGTACGCCCTCAAGTGAACGCACTGATTCGACAATAGAAGCGTGCGCAGACGGGAGATAGAGGACGTGCGACCCGGGGGTAACCAGCCCGCGTATCGCAAGATTGTTGGCCTCAGTCGCGCCCGATGTAAAAATAATATCGTCGCTCTTGCATTCAAGCAGTCGGGCGATTGCAACACGTGCTTTTTCTAGTACCTCACGGGCGGCCCGCCCTTCGGCGTGCGGCGAGGCCGGATTACCCCAGACATGCGCCGCTTCGCGGTAAGCGCACAGAGCCGCCCTCGACACGGGAGCCGCACTTGCGTAGTCAAGATAAACTCGATTATTCCGCCACCACATAGAGCATGCTTTCACTCTAGCATATTGCGCGCATTAGATTTTTGTGATGAAATAGAGGCACTATGGCGCAGAGCTCTCGAGCGCCCGTCATTGCGGTGATGGGCCATATAGATCATGGCAAATCATCACTCCTTGACTATGTCCGCAAAACAAACGTGGTCGCGAGCGAGGCAGGTGGCATCACACAACATGTTGCCGCCTACATCGCCGAGCATGCAGGCCGCTCTATTACCTTTCTCGATACCCCGGGGCACGAGGCGTTTAAGGCACTGCGCGCCCGCGGCGCACAGGCAGCTGATATTGCAATATTAGTGGTCGCCGCAGATGAGGGCGTGATGCCGCAGACACTCGACGCTCTTGCGGCGATTAAAGAAGCAAAGATACCTTTTGTCGTAGCACTTACTAAAATAGACAAACACAATGCTGATATCGACCGTGCCAAAACATCGCTCCTCGAGCACGAGGTCTTTCTTGAGGGGCTGGGTGGTGAGGTGCCCTATGCTCCCCTCTCCTCAAAGACGGGCGAGGGCGTGCCTGAGCTCCTTGATCTCGTGCTCCTTGCGGCTGACCTCTTAAGCCTTTCAGCCGATCCCCACCTACCGGCAGAGGGTTTCGTGCTTGAGTCAAGTCAAGACCCCAAGCGTGGAGCCTCAGCAACGTTGGTTATAAAAAATGGCTCCCTACTGACCGGTACCTTTGTGTGTGCAGGAGACGCCTATGCACCGGTGCGCTTTATCGAAGACTTTCGTGGTGCGCGCGTGAAAAGCGCTGGACCGTCAGAGCCGGTGGTGGTCTCAGGTTTTTCTAAGCTCCCGGCGGCAGGCACACCCTTTAGCGTACTCAAGACTAAAAAAGAGGCTGAAGCCGAGGCAACTCAAGCAGTAGCCGCGCGCATCATGGCACCCACCCCAACCGAAGGAATGGCTCTCTTGCCACTCGTCATAAAGGCTGATGTTGCTGGTTCGGTCGACGCGATCCTTCATGAGCTTGCAAAGATCGCACACGAGCGTGCAGAGATTAAAGTGATACATTCGGGCGTTGGATCTGTATCTGAAGGTGATGTAAAAGCCGCAAGCGCCGCAGGAGGGAGCGTTATAGCCTTTCATGTTGGGACTGACGAGCCAGCCCGAGAGCTTGCACTTCGCAATGGTGTCGCTATTCATACCTTTACCATTATTTATGAGCTCTCAGAGCATATTGCAAAGGGGTTAGCACTGTGCGCGCCCAAGCTCGCGCTTGAGCGCGAGCTTGGGCGCGCGCTGGTCCTCAAAGTATTTTCAGTAAGCGGCAAAAAACAGGTAGTCGGTATGCGTCATGTCAGCGGCACGCTCACCACAAACGCACGCATCAAGATCATGCGGCACGACACTGAGTACGCTCGCGGCAAAATAGTTAACCTGCAACAGGCTAAGGTAGATACTAAGGAGATAAAAACTGAGGGAGACTTTGGTGCTGAACTAGAGCTTCGCGAGCCACTTACCTACAACGACACGGTAGTAGCGTTTATCCCCGATATCGCATGAACCCCGAAAGAACCCGAACCTCACGACACAGCGCGCGCTCTACCGAGCTTATTACTCGCGAAGCTGCGGCATTTATCGCTCGCGAATCAGGTGGCCAGTCGCTTATCACGGTGACCCGAGTGATCCTCGACAAACATGGTGATCGCGCTCATATCTTGGTAAGCGTCTTCCCCACCGAGGCTGGGCGAAGCGCGGTTGCGTTTCTCTCGCGCCTTGGGGGTGAGTTTCGCACCCATTTAGCAACCCACGCCAAGCTCCACCCACTCCCCATTGTTGATTTTGCGCTTGACGGAGGAGAACAGAACCGCCAGCACTTAGACGAATTCACTAAAAAATTGTAATGTGTAGTGGCTTGCCGCAAGCAAGCAATACGGCCTGGTGGTGAAGTGGTAACACTGGAGTCTGCAAAACTCCCATGCGCGGGTTCAATTCCCGCCCAGGCCTCAAGCACGCAAGGTATGCTCTGCGGGATTTGAAAGCCGCAGCGCGACGGCGCGAGGCGGGGCCGCGCAAATTTCTAGCAAGAAATTATGTGTGGCCAATTCCCGCCCAGGCCTCTCTTGGCGTGCTATACTTGCGTGCAATGATTTCAGATACCGACATCACTAAGCTTAAAAAAGTCTTTGCGACCAAGGGCGAACTTGCCGCTGTTAAGGACGAGCTGGGAGATGTGAAAATAGAGCTCGGCGAGGTGCATGACAAGGTGGACATCATTATGAATAAGATTGATGCTCTTGCTGGTTCTATCCAAGAATTGCGCATTGAAAATACGGCAGGCTCGGTAACCTTAGCCCGCCACACTCGCCAAATTGAAGCTCTTTCAAAAGGCACGGGTGTTAAAATTCCTCAGTAAAATGCCAGGGTGATGGAATGGTAGACATAGAGGACTTAAAATCCTCCGAGGTCCTTAAAAGCCTCATGTGAGTTCGAGTCTCACCCCTGGTACCACACCAATTTATGTTTTATGTCTATCTGTTAAAAAGCTTACGGGACGGTAATGCCTACATCGGCTCAACAGATAACTTACGGCGCCGATTAGCCGAGCATCAAAAAGGTCTAGTTGTCTCAACAAAACCGCGCAGGCCATTCTTTAAGAATCTGAAAGTAAAGTCGGACGTTGTCGGTAGTTTTTTGAAAGACCGCTCAAACTGCGGGGCGCACGAATACTGCATCGCTATTTAAGACCTACCATGAATTCCCCGATAGTATTAAACGGACCAATTTCTCTTCCCTCTTCTACTTCGCGTAGCGCAGTTTGAAGACCATGAGGTAGTTTTTTGGTACTTTTTACGCGCGGCATAACGCTCTGTCGCATTTGTGACTTTAGTGTGCGCACTTCCCGTTCAAGGGCAACAAGTCACTGTACGATCGCTGTATTACTCATGGGAATAATATACCATATGATGGAAAATATGGATTCTATGCGCCACTTCGTCTAAACAACAGCTTCTTCCCATCCTTCTTTTTCGCGGGGGGTATGCCTGAAATGCATTTGGAGCGGCTGGGCGAGGGATTTTGTGTAAAAAATTAGCTGAAAACAGCCAATAAATATGGCCTATTTGAGAGACCGCCGCTAGCTTGACTTTTAGGCTCGGCCATGCTACAGTTGCAGACAAGGTCTGACATCGGGTTAGATCATGGCCCTAGCGAGCCAACTCACAGGAGAAATCGCGATGAAAAAGATCAGTCTGTTCTTTGATAGTTATGTTCGTGAGCAAATGGATGCATCTCAATCGTTCGGGGTTGAAAATCCCGGCCTTTTGAAGGCTATAACATTCCCAAGCGAACTCATTCGAATCGTTCTTCAAGGCGGTTTGAGTGATGATTTCGCAAGGAAATATTGTGAAAATGAGTGGGAAGTATTCGGCTTTGCACAACCGAGATTTATGAGGATTCAGAAAGCTGTGCTTGAAGCATATCGCATTGAGAGTACGTTATTTCTCCTTGCAAAGCCGAGTGTATGTATTGAGATGAGGCTTTACCGCAAGGGAGAAAAGAAACCTTTCAATGGATTTGATTTCTACTTGAATCTTAAAAATGGCGAGTTGATTACTTCTGTAACATAGCTCACGGACGCCCGAATGTAGATACATTCGGGCTCCCATCAAAGATTTCGATACATCGAAGCTTTTGATGGGAGCAATCCCACGAATTGGCATTCTGCCGTTCGCCGTGGCCCTAGCGAGCCAACCTGCAATGAGGAGGAAATCGCGATGACGATGGAATATATGGGACTGGTCTGGTACGTCAGCGAGATGGGTATGATGGTAGACCAGTTCACCGGCACCATCCGTGAATCGGAGAAAGAGGCTTTGGCTGATGCCGAGGCACTCAAATCCAGTCTTCTCGCAGAATGGTCCCGGTGTGGAGTAACCGACGGTCTATCCGTCAACTCCATATCTGTTGAATCAGTAAAAAGAGAAAAGCCTATAGGTGAAGATAACGAGACGGACTAATAACCCTGCTCGCAATTTAGCCGGCACTTGGAGAAATCCTTGTGCCGGTTTTGTTTTGGGGTATCAGGTTCGAACCAAATACCTACACTAGAACTGATCTGTCGATTGTGGAGGATTTGATGGGGGCTGCGGCGGAGCAGGAGGAGTAGGCTGTGATGGAGCAAAAGTCATCTTCGGGATTTTTGGTTTCAGCATAAGCCCGAAGAGCGTGATTAGTACGAGAGCGGCGAAGCCCATGCCAGCCCAAGGTAGCCAGGGATACATTTCTGTAAGACGACTTTCTCCCGGATCGCACACGTCACCAATGCCATCGCCATCAGTATCTGTCTGATTTCGATTCGGGTCTTCCGGACAGTTGTCGCGGTCGTTTATGAGGCCATCGCGATCAAAGTCGTCGCAGGCGTCTCCCCTGCCATTTGTATCTACATCTCTCTGGTCATCATTTGGTACAGAAACACAGTTATCAAGAGTATCTGGGATGCTGTCAGTGTCGGTGTCGGCGGGTTTAAAAGCCGGATTTTCGACCAGACGAGCTGATTCGAGTCGCAAGATATCGACTGTGCCAGCAAGATTGCCCGACTCCCCTACGGGTGGGCGGACGTATCGGTCGGGATCGAGGTACAGACGGTAGCTCTCTTCTGGTTTGGCCAAGAAACGCACTGCGCTCGCGCTCGCGACCGTCGCGTTTTCCTGACGTAGCTTTATTTCTGTGATGCGCAATGGTTGTCCGTAGGTAAGGCTAAACGTCCACGTCTTTGAAGTAGTCTTTGGGAAGAGGATGTCCGCACTCGTGGGGCGCGTCGCCGCCAACACTATCACTCCGCCGTCTTTGCGAATGGTAACGGACGTCGGGAGTGCGACATTTGCGTCGAGAAGAAGGGTGAGGGACGAGCTCGTCACTGGGCTCACGCCCGTCAGCACTATTTCTACCTTACCCTGCCCTGTTTCTGGAAGCGAGAACTCGCGGAAAGTGAGCACATTATTGTCGAGTAGGGCCGAGAGGCTTGATGCTGCACTGCCTACTTGCGATACGGTTTGTGCAGAAAGCGCAATCTCGTTTTTAATACGTTCAGAAATGAACAGCGTCGGCTCAAATCCCCCGGTCGCAACATCGATGAGCGCGACATCAGTACGATTTAGTTCTATCCCCGTAAGCGGTACCTCAACCACGGTAGGGACTTTAATTGGAAACGTGCCAAGTTCAACGTAACTCTGAAAGACCGACGCAACATCCGTAGGTGGTGGCGTTGGGGGAGTAGCCGCTGCAAATGATGGAGCGGCAAAAAGAAGGCTCGCAAAAACACCGGTTACAAGGAAATTACGCATGGTCTCTTGTTCTTTCTTCAATAATACGGGGCTCGCTTCGCTTACCCAAAAACGCCGTACCAATAAGGAGCGCGCCGATGAGGAAGAAGGTGATGATACGCCCTGTGAGCTCCATCTTCCAAACATCGACCATTAACAGCCGTGCGACTACTATCCCCAAGAGGATACCTCCGTAGAGGAGGAGGCCTCGCTTTTCTTGCGTGCGACCCATGAAATAGGTAGTAATACCTATCACGGTATACACCACAAGTGCAATCATGGTAGCCAGGTCGTCGTTGGTGAGACCAGCATGGAGCGAGAGCCAGAGAAGTATGTATGCGTAGGCTGAACCGGCAACGAGAAGCAGAGCATTACCCGATCGGTCTTCAGAGTTTCCTGACGACTGTTTTACAAAGTAGCTCCCCAGAACAAGGAGCGCGACCGCAAGCACCGCGAGAACGAAAAATTCATCGTGAACAACCCCCTGCCTCCATGCAGGCGACGCAATGCTCTCAAACGACAGCACACCAGGGATAATAAAAAGAGCGCACAGTCGCCGTGCGATTCTTGTATCTTGGAGAAGCGCGCTCGCGATAAGTGGCAGCACCGCACTCTCGAGCGTTAAGGCAATGATCAGTGCCGACCCCTGAAGCTCGAACGCAGTGGCTGCCCCCAAGAACACCACGCCAATACCCGAATACACAAAGAATGGCTCACGACGGCCCGTGGCCTGACAAAGCACAAACGCTCCTACCACAAATATAAGCATCCATGCAGCAACACTAAGACTCTGCCACTCGGGTGATACGCCGTAGAGGATCCACGTAAGTAGAAAAGCGCCGTTCCCTGCTGCCGTAAGGAGGTCGGCGCTGTAAGAATTGTCCTTGAGCTTCATCAGGCTCACGGTGTTGGTGACAAAGAAGATTGCGGCAAAGGCGTAGGCAAACAGGAGCACCGTATCGCGATCAGCGCTGTTAAAGAGGTACGGGAGAGAGTAAAACGCGACCAGGATAAGCGCTGCAAAAGTAATATCTTTCATCCCGCTTACTGCAACTACCCACACCGCACCGAGCACCACTACCATGAGGTACGCGAAGAGCAAAACAGTGTCAGACGTTCGGTCATCAACAAGAAAGGGAGCGATACCTGCGAGCACTAAGCTCGCAAGTGCAAGCGCACGACTCTTGTAGAGAGCCGCGGCGGCGGCAACAAAGACGGTACTCAAGAACATGACACCGAGCGCCGATGCTGGTGTAAAAAAATCATACAGCGTGCGAGCGGCAAACAGAGTAAGGAGGATAGTGGTTGAACCCACCACCAAGAAGATTCCACCCTGGTGAATGCGCGTGCGAATACGCCACCACCCAAGGCCGATAAAGAGCACACCCCCCGCAATGCCAAGGAGGATGCGCCCTTGCTCTCCTATCCAATTGTTTAAAAACGCATACGTGGTCAACCAGCCAAAACCGATAAGCAAGAGGAGCGCGCCAAGTTTCATCAGCCAATCCTCAGCAAGCCAAGCAAAAAAGGCGTTTGGCGCTGGTGCCGTCGTTTCAGTATCTACTACGCTTTCTTGAAGTCCGCTCTGTCTGGGAGCATGGGTCTCGTCAAGAGAAGTGGCGCTGGCAGTAACTGGAGCAACACTCGCCTGCCCTGGCCTACTCTGCAGGTTTTTAAGTTGTCGCTCAAGCGCATTTACCCTGCTGTGCACATGCACAAGTACCGCCACAAAGATGACTAAAAGCAAGGTGAAGATCATATCCCCTATTATGCCACAAAGTGCCGTGTATAATCCTCACATGCAAGAACCAGTGTGTTTTATTGGGGGTATGATAGTGCCCCTGCAGGAGGCGCGAGTGGGCGTTTACGATCTAGGGCTTTTGCGCGCCTTTGGCATTTATGAGGGCATTACCGCCATTAAGGGCGAGCCTTTTCATTTTCATGATCACTTCGCGCGCTTTGAACGCTCTGCAAAAGCGCTTGGGCTCACCCTCCCCTTTACTGAAGACGAGGCACTGCACGCAACACGCGAGATAGTAAAAAAGAATGCGGGAGAGGCACGCGCAACGGTACGGATGATACTCACCGGGGGCGCGGCCGAGAGCGGCATTGTGCATGTGCCCGGGCGCGAGACTTTTTATATTTTGGCTGAAGTTGCAGAGCAATTCTCAAAGAAAATATATGAGGAGGGCGGTTCACTCATTACGACCGAGCACCAACGCGCTCTGCCCGAATACAAGACCATTGATTACATCACCGCCGTGATGCTCCAACCACAACGTAAAGCGGCGGGTGCGGTCGATATGTTGTATGTCTCAAAGAGTGAAGTGCTTGAGTGCGGCGGGAGCAATATCTTTATTGTGAAAGGGAGTGAGCTCATAACACCAAGTGAGGGCGTCTTGCACGGGATAACCCGCAAGGTCGTACTCGACCTTGCGGGTAACTCGTATCCAGTGCATGAGCGTCACGTCACTCTCGATGAACTGCTCGGTGCTGATGAAGTTTTTATGACCGGCTCGTTTAAAGATATTGTGCCTATAGTGAAAATAGGTGATGCGCAAATTAGCACAGGCACCATAGGCCCCATCACCCGCGACCTTATGGCGCAGTTTAAGAAATACGCAGGTTTGTGATATAAAAAGCATACGCGCCTATAGCTCAGTTGGTAGAGCAGCTCCCTCTTAAGGAGACGGTCCCTGGTTCGAGCCCAGGTAGGCGCACTCGCGAGGCGAGGATGTTTTGATGGTGACGGTAACATTAACGAATCAATCCACCCCGAAAGCAACCACGTGCAGCTAAAAGTGCGTTTCTCCTCAGCCAGTCATGATTTCTTAGTATGGTTATTGAAACAAATTAAATGTTCATACGGTGTCAGCGGTGGTTCAATATATACTCACAAACGCAAATCGGTGGGTACCCTTAGCTTCGGGAAAGAGGATTCTATAAAGATCCTCCGTGCAATGTATCGAACTAATGACGAGCATTTTCTGAAAAGAAAGTATAGAATAACTAGACGCTATCTGGGCGGGTAGCCGAATTGGTATAGGCGCATGGCTTAGGACCATGTCCCGCAAGGGGTGGAGGTTCAAGTCCTCTCCCGCCCACAAAAGCGAGCAAATACGGCATTTTTTACGGGCATATTGACAAATATGCCGTTTTGTGTATATAATATATACAGATTGCCCTTTGGCATCAACATACTCTCACACTAACGGAGGTACGGATGACCACTACTACTGCCGCTACTCCTGCCACCTCTCCTGATCTCACCTGGAGAGAAGCAGTTAGGCAAGAATTAGAAGAAGAGACACTTCAACTTGAAAAGGAGCATAGCGACCTCGAAAATGAAATTGAGAAAAAAGCCGGGGATGACCCGACCTTTACCCCTCCAGATCCTTCTTACTACTGGCTCGTGGTGAAGGTGTATGTTGTGCTTCAAGCTATCCTGCTTGTACTCGACATATTTTTTCTCAGCAAAGTCACTGTCACAGCCGGGCTCCCGATTAACCTTGGGATGCTCATGCTCCTTCTGCAAGTCTGGCATGCATATGAATCAGTTACCTCAATCGGTGTCAACGAACTTGCAGGCTTTAGCCTTATGGGGCGACCATTGTTTGAACCAACAAATGGTCTCTACCTCGTCCCATGGGGACTCGTAGAAGTCTTAAGGGCAAGTAGAAACTATAAGGATGTGCGCTTCCCAGGCCCGCCAGACAAGATCTTTAGGATTAGTGCAGAACAACAGAAAACACGTCCGGAAGGCGACAAGCCCCCTGATGGTATGGTGCGACCGATTTTTGTAGTTACTGGCGAACCGCGTTTCAGCAAGGCAGACAAAGCCTTGCAAGCTGAACGGAATCCTCTTGATCGACAACTGCCAGTTGAGGTCTCTTACTTCTTACGCTTCCGTGTAAACCAGAAATATGGCGGTATCTTCCGCGTCGCACGAAATCTTTCTGTCTCTACAAACCCAAAGGATATCGAGGAAGCGATTAAGGACCTCATGCAAGAGCAGTCCGAGCGCGATATCAAAAGTGTCCTGACTCGGCAAACTGCCGCCACAATCACTGAGAACTGGTCACTTGTCAACGAAGTATTTGCATGGAAAGCCAAGATCGCTGCCTTGCGCCTTGGTGTAGAAGTGGATACTGGTGGTTTGGATGACCTGAACCCAAGTCATGAGACTAATGTGACTATTGCTGAACTAGCCCGATCTGAGTTCAAGAAAGCGGCAACTATCACCGCCGCTGAAGCCGAGAAGCAAAAGCTTGTCCTTCATGGAGAGGGTGCGGCGAAAGCCGAACAGTCTCGCCTTGAAAGCATGGCCGCCGGATATAAAAAGATCCGTGATGATCTTGGTATTGATGGTAATGCGGTTATTGCTTCAGAAACGGCAAAAGAAGCTCTCCAAAAAGCGAACACTATCGTTGTCGGTACCGCGGGCGTCCAAGACCTTTTTGGACTCGTAGCTGCCGGCAAGCAAGTTCTGGGGAATAATCCTGGTGAATCCAAGACTAACGAAAGGAAAACATCATGACACTTGATCTCTCCCCGGGATCGACTGGGGCGATTCTTATATTCGCTCTGCTTTTGGGGATTATGGCGTGGAGGAGACGAAATGCCGGTACACAACAGAGCTTTAACCTCGGCAGTCTTGCAGGGGTGACTGGTAACCCAGATGCAAAAAAATGGGGTCTTGTCGCTCTGCTCGCTATCGCGTTGCCAGTCGTACTATATGCACTCGTGGCTTCGTTTCAGGATGGAGCCCCAAGCCCATTATCGGCATCGCGTGTGTGGATTACGATAGAGAAGGCGGCTCCGCTTATCACCTTTGTGGCTGTCACTGTATGGGCCTTCTCGAGTGCGTTTGGACCATGGAAGCAACCTATCCGCGATGGGATTCTGCTCTTCACGATTGTTCTGTGGGGTATTATCTCGGTTCTCACCCTTCTTGAAATAGGAGAGAAGCAGATCGCGGAGTGGAGTCAGCCTCCACGGCAGGTTGCCACAAGCGTGGTGCGAACCACCTGCACAGTCTTCAGGGAGGCGAGGCAGGTGTGCAAGTATGGCCCGCAGGGTATGTGGGTTCGAGTCACCACACACCCACAAAACTACTACCCTCGTTGGACCAGGGCGCCGAAGCAGTACCAAGACCTCAATGGAAGGATAAAGTCTTGGAACCCAGAGCTGAAAGACTACGCGACAGCGATATTCTTTCAAGCGCCACCCGAACTAGAGGATGAAGTCACTCTATGGCTCTCACCCTTTACAACGGGGGATGAATGATCTTTCAAACACTGAACCGCATCGCGCTACGCGCGATGCGGTTCTTTTTTTTATCTTTAAAAAAGCCCGGTGATTCTTTGCACTGACGGCACATCATTGAAGGTGCTGGTCACGAGATCGAGTATCCCGTATACCCCGAAAATAATACCGAGCCCGATAAGCCCCCACATAATAGCCTCACGCCCCTCCTTACGCGCCGTCCCGTCCTCTGCATGCATTATAAATTTAACCACTCCCCAGATAAAGAGTACGAAGGCAACCGCCGCAAGGAGAAGGAGTACCGGGTTAACGATCTCAGTGACGACCTTTTTCAAAAAGGCGTCTAGGGCAGACATGGTTAGGTGCCAATGCCGCCAGTTACCGGATACTCTAACGGGCTTTCATCAAGTGGTACCGTATTCTTGATGATGTTCACGAGCCCCCAGACCGACACCATGACGAAAAATCCTATCAAGCCCCAGAGCATAAGATTACGACCCTTCTCTTTAACCTCATCATTTGCGTAGCCCACGATAAAGGTCTGAAAGGCGCCCCACACAAAGACGATAAACGCGATAGCGAAGAGAACAGGTACCACTACATCATTGATGGTGTTGATGATGAGACTACCGACCTCGCCGAGGTTGCTAACGACCGTTTGTGCCGAGGCAACAAGCGGGAAGGTCAAGAGGAGTCCGGCACCGATGGTAAGGGCTTTTTTCATAATATGTATAAGTAATAACTAGAGTAATGATAGTCTGCCGCTAGATAAAGGCAATGAGCTCGTGTGGATATCAGAGCTTCGGGTACGGCAAGGTGGAGTCAGATCTGGGGCCAACGCCTACATTCAAGAGCTCAACCCCCACATTTACTAGCCCCCAAAGTGAAAAGATAATAACGAAACCAATGACCCCATAGAGGACGAACTGCTTCCCCTCTTCGTGGTTTTTGTCGCTATCTCCCCCCTTGATAAAGTAGTTGTAGACTCCCCACAAAAATACAATAAAGGCAACAGCCGTGAGTAAGGGGACAAGGATATCGTTAATAAAGAACTTGATGTCGTTTGCGAAGCCTGCAAGGCGGGAGGTATTCAGCACGCCACCTCCCCCGCCACCACCTGGCGCCTGACCTGTGCCTGTACTAGTCCCACGCACACAGGTGCCAGCCTTGCTCCCCTGCGGAAATTGAGTGTCGCAAGCCTCACCTGCAAGTGCCGAGCAGTCAGAAGCAGTATTGCACCCGGCTCCAACCGTAGCACTAGCAGTAGCGGGCAGCGCACTGACCCCTATCGAGCATGCAAAGAGAAGTGCAAAGAGCAAGAGTTTGCTCATAGTAGCTATCAGATAGAGGCTGGGTACGGCGGACGCCCAATGCCCGCGAGGCCGAAGGTGTTTGCCACCACGAACACCAAACCCCACACCGAAAGCATCACCACAAACCCGACAATCCCCCAAAGTATTAGCTGGTGAGCATTTGCCACCTCCTCTTCACCTCGCTTAAAGATGTAAGCGCGAAAGACCCCCCACAAAAAGACAATGAAGGCTACCGCAAAGACGAGCGGCACTAAAACAAAATTGATCAACCAGATAAATTGACCGGCTACAACGCAGATCGTATTAGTGCCGCATCCAAGCGTAAACGAGCCGATGCCTCCAACGCCAGAGCCCGACCCGATGCCAAAAAACCAACCGCCAGAGCCTACCCCGCCGACCACACTGGTCTGTGCCGCGGCAAGAACGGGAGTAAGAAAACTAAGTGTTGAGATTGTGATGCGGGTAAATATGTTCATGGCTCTATTATGCAGGAGCCAGCCCCAGCGTGTCTAGGAGGATATACACTAACCCCCACACCGAGAACATAACAACCATCCCAAGAATACCCCAGAGCACAAACTCCCTCCCGTGGCGTCGGCCTTCGTCAGTGCCTGCTTCAATAAAAAAGAACCGTACTATCCCATACACTATGTATGCGAAGGCAAGCGCAATAATCGCTGGTATGACAAGCGTGTTTATAGCACCCACGAGGCTCTCAATAAAAGTACGAAAGGTCATGAGCCAACACTCAAAGCCTGCACGGTGGCCTCTATCCCAAGAGCAATGGCTTTCGAGCCAAGCAAGACAAGTGCCCCGATAAGAGTCCACAGGAGTGCCTGTCGGGCCTCGGCTATTTTGTTCGGCTCATGAGAGTGGAGGACAAAGAGGTAGCCTATATATACCACCATAAATACAATCGCTACCGAGCCAATGCGTATCACGAAATCAAGGATCTTGTTGAGGAGGTTCAAGATACAGGTCTGTACTGGAGTGCCCGTAGGGCAACCACCCTGCAAAGGGTTTATGAGTTGTGTGCTTGGCGGTGGCATAAGATTGCCCGGCAATGAGCTTGGTGGTGGGACGAGCTGTGCAAACGCAGGGGTAACGATAAAGAAAGAGAGAAGGACGACCGCTGACACTGTTTGTAGTATTTGCAAGCGTTTCATCGCGCAAAGAGGGCCGTGAGCGCACTCTCGGCAAGTGCCACTGCCCTAGTGATAGAGAGCCTGCCAGAGTTCACGTCGTTAATCATAGCGCTAAAGACGCTGTCGGTCTCTGCGGGCCCTGGGGACAGCCACCCGCGCGTGAAGAGCGCCGAATCGTAGGCAATAGCACTTACCGCATCAGAGGGGCGGTGCGCGAGAGCTCCGCGCACCGCAGGCGCGCGGAGCGTGTGGAGCGCCAGCAGTTGGTTATTCCCCACTTGCGTCAGCGCAACAGCTACTTGAAAGCCCCCTTCGTGGTTCTTTGCGCCCTTGGGGATCATAAACGCATAGAGGTGACCGTAGGTGGCCTTGGTTCCCCTTTCACTATATTGCGGCAATACGGCAACATCGAAATCAAGATTAGGGTTAGCCTCGCGCAGGTGACCGACCTCTGAGGCATAGCCCAGATAAAATGCGAGATCTCCCTGCAAAAAGCGCTCTTGGGACCCTTCAAGCCCGGCATTCCACGAGTAGAGACTCTTCGAGGGATCAGCAAATTGGGTATAGAAGCGTACCACTGCCTCAGCCGGCGGGATACCGCTTTCAGCACGAGTGCCAAGATCAGCTCTCGGCTGACCAGTACTCACAATAACCGAGAGAGGCGCGCCCAACTGCATGAACAATGAGGAGAGAATCCCTCGAGCGTTCTGCACATTTGCATAGGTCCCAAACGCAACGAGACTCTTGTCGATGCCACCCGAAGGCGTGCGAGTCACTACGGCGTTTATATGACCTGAAAGCTCATCCCAGGTGAGGGGCGGTCGAACGATACCCGCCGAAGAGAGCATGGTGCGGTTGTAAAAAAGAACAAGCGGGTCGATGAGAATAGGGAGACCGAGCGACCCTGAGCCGTCGGGGAGTAAAAATATCTCACCTCCTGCGGTAAAAGCATCTTTAAAAGTCCGCTCGCTGACCCTTTCAACAGAAATCGAACGTACGTACGGCGCAAGGGCAGAGAGGTGCTCGTGAGAGGCAAGTACGAGATCAGGTGGCGTC
The DNA here is from genome assembly GCA_964634595.1 of uncultured Candidatus Saccharibacteria bacterium. GTDB lineage: Bacteria > Patescibacteriota > Minisyncoccia > Phycocordibacterales > Phycocordibacteraceae > C7867-001. The sequence goes on from CAZWKU010000001.1 coordinate 40,685, forward strand.
CCCTGCGCAATAGCCGCGACTAACTCTTGGGGTAGTTGATTTGGCTCAAAATCTACATAGGTGACATTACCAAACGTCTGATCTGCTCTCCGCAAATTCTCGAGTGCCGCGTGCACCCCCTTTTCAGGTATTGAACCCCAAATCAGAACCGAGCCTACCCCCGCTGTACCCCCCTCAGGCCTGTAAAACGAAAAGACGGCCACACCAATGATTCCCGCGAGTGCGCATACTCCAAGCACTATCCCCTGAAACAGCGTTATCTTCATATGGTTGGTGTAGTAAATACTAGTGCATAGTGGTGCGGCCCGCCACGAAAATTCTTAACCTTCACAAATCCCGCGCCAATAAAAAGCTCCTCGGCCTCGCGCTCTCCCACCACCGCATCTGCCTTGGGGCCCATGCCGCCATAGGAGCCCGCCCAATCAACCACAAGAAGCTTTGCTCCCGGCTTTAAGATTCGCCGAATCTCGGCAATGAGCCCTGCGCGGTGCTCAACCTGAAAAAGGGCATTGGCGAGGATAGCTGCATCCATAGAATGGTCGCGTAACCCTGTCCCACCAGCCTTTTCAATATCGCCCCACACCGGCTCGATAGTGCCTCGATGGTGCTTGTGCACACTCTCCTTAATATGCCTGAGCATGTCTTGTCGTACCTCGACCGCGTAGACCTTGCCTTCAGGCCCAACGACCGCAGCGGCCGCATGCGCATAGTGCCCAGCCCCAGAGCCAAGATCAGCGACCTTCATCCCGTCGCTAAGCGCCATCTGGAGAACATTCTCTCGAGGTTGTGAGAAATGCATTACTATAAAAATAGCATCTTTAGCAGAGAGTTTTGTATACTACACACATGCCGATCTATTGTGAGACACCCGCGCTGGTTGCCAGCTTTGCCGTCGAGCCTATCAACACATGGAGCAACCTCTTTATCATTGCCGTCGGGCTCCTTGCGATAACCATAGTTGCACGGCGCCCAGGGCGGCCGCATGGGCGGTCGCTCTGGATACTTGCTATCCTCCTCACCATAACGGGCGTAGGGTCATTTCTCTGGCACGGGTGGCGAGAGCCAGGCTTCCTTATCCTCGACGCGGTGCCTGGGGCACTCTTCCTTTTTATCGCGGCATATCTGTGGATGCGGCGTTTTTATTCGCGAACCGTTGCCCTTGTAGGCGTCATCGCCTTTGCGCTTCTTGAGGCACTCTCCGCCGCCTACGGCGCTGACGCACTCTCACACCAGTACGCCGTCGTGAGCATGGCACCCGTGCTCGCGCTCACCAGCGCTTGGCTTATCGCGCGAACCTACGGTGAGTCGTTGCGCGCCGCGGCACTTGGCGGTGGCGCACTCGCACTCGCACTTGCCGCAATTTATTTTCGCTCTATTGACCTTTCGGTGTGCGAGACCTTCGCGATAGGGACGCATTTCATCTGGCACCTACTCCTCTCGCTCTCTGCCCTTTTCACTATTTTGAGCCTTATAGTCATTGACTACTCACGCTACTTTTCAGCACGTTCAAAAATCCGCATGGATGTCCACCACCAACCCCCACGACGCAACTCGCGCTGACATATCCACAGCGGTTTTCTGACCGACAGGCGTACACTTATTTGTGTGCGGACAGATGTTTGGCACGCGACAGGAGAGATGGGAGGTTGGCAGAGAGGCTTAATGCACTCGTTTTCCAAACGAGCGGGTGACGATTAAAGAAACCCCGCAGGTTCGAATCCTGTACCTCCCGCCACTGAAACTCCTGTCACGTGCCAAGGATCCGTCTCTAAATAACTATCTCTCGCGCAGGCCACTTAGGCTAGCAAATTGCTGTGGATAGTTAAAGGGCTACTAGGGAGGCAATGCTGTCGCCCTCGTAGAGCTTCATGATACGGACGCCCTGGGTGGCGCGGCCGAGCGAGGGAATTTCGGCGACACTGGTGCGGATTACCTGGCCTTTTTTAGAAACAACTACCAGCTCCTCTTCTTTCAGATCGCCCATGATCACGCGCGCGCCGATAATCTCGCCCGTTTTCGCCGTTACCTCGGCGGTCTTAATGCCCGAGCCACCGCGACCCTGTATCTTGTACTCGTCTATCTCGGTGTGCTTGCCGTAGCCCTTTGCCATCACCACCAAGAGGTGTGCGCTCTTAGCCGCGGCAGCAGGTATAACCTCAGCTGAGACGACCTCGTCGCTCTTTTTTACCATGATCCCGCGTACGCCCCCGGCAGTGCGGCCCATCTGGCGCACATCTGACTCGTCAAAGCGTATCGACTGCCCTTTCGAAGTCACGAGTGAGACGCTGTCGCCCTCGGCGGCGAGATTGGCCGAGACGAGCTTGTCGCCACTCTGAAGATTAATCGCGATGATGCCCGAACGACGCACATCGCTAAATGATTTAGCCGCAACTTTCTTAACCGTACCATCTCTAGTCACCAAAACCACCGAAAGTGCGTCCCATGCCGCCCCCTTTTGCACGGGCAAAATAGAGGTTACCCGCTCCTCACCTGCGAGCGGCAAAAAGTTCATGATGCTCTTACCCTTAGTCGCGCGCTTGCCTTCGGGGATGTCATACATCTTTGCTTGGTACACCTTGCCGTAGTCAGTAAAGAAGAGGAGGTCAGCGTGTGCTGAAGCAACCAAGAAATGCGTCACGATATCTTCTTCTTTCGTTGCCATGTCCACCACACCCACGCCACCGCGCTTTTGGCGACGATACTCATCGGGGTTCGTGCGCTTTACATACCCACCCTGCGTGAGGACAAGCATTGAGTCTTCATCGGGCACCAAGTCTTCAACCGAAATATTCTTTACCCCGCCCTTTACGATGCGGGTACGACGGTCATCACCATACTTCTCGCTCACCTCCTTGAGCTCGTCCTTTACCACGCCCAAAATCTTTTTCGCAGATGAGAGAATATCGGCGAGTTTCTTAATAATGCCTTGCACCTCGGCGAGCTCGTCTTCGATCTTCTTGCGCTCAAGGCCCGCAAGCTTCGATAGGCGCATCTCGAGGATAGCGGCAGCCTGCAACTCAGAGAACCTAAACTTCTTTTGGAGCTCGAGAGACGCGGTGGGCACGTCCGCAGCTTTTTTTATTATCGCTATAACCTCATCGATATGGTCGAGCGCCTTTGAGAGCCCGAGGAGGATATGCTCACGCGCCTCAGCTTGCTTTAAGTCAAACTCGGTACGACGCTTCACTACCTCGCGGCGGTGCGCCACAAAATGCTCGAGCATGCTCTTCAATGAGAGTGTCTGCGGCACCCCATCAACCAGCGCAAGCATGTTGTAGTGAAATGCTGACTCGAGCTCGGTATATTTGTAGATGTTATTTAAAACTGCCTGCGGGTGCGCCGTGCCCTTAAGCTCAACCACGACACGGATATCTGCGGTAGACTCGTCGCGCAAATCGCGAATACCCTCGATCTTTTTTTCGTGCACCAACTCGGCAATTCTCGTAATTAGCTCTGCCTTGTTAACGCGATACGGTATCGAGGTTATAATTATTTTCGACTCCTTTTTGCCGTCATCAACAATCTCAGCTTCGCCCCGCACGATAACCGGCCCCTTGCCATTGGCATAGGCGTGCTTGATATCTGCCTGATTAAACGCGACCCCTCCGAGCGGGAAATCTGGACCCTTCACAAACTGCAATAAATCTTCAGTAGCCGCGTCTGGAGTGTCTATTAAATGAATAGTGGCCTCTATCACCTCCCTGAGATTGTGGGGTGGGATGTTGGTTGCCATACCTACCGCAATCCCCAAGGTGCCATTTAAAAGGAGGTTCGGTACTGCCGCAGGTAACACCCTGGGCTCTTGCCGTGTCGCATCATAGTTTGGATTCCAGGCGACAGTCTCTTTATCAAGATCCTTGAGGAGATCGTCGGCAAGGCGGCTCATTTTTGCCTCGGTATAGCGCATCGCGGCAGGCGAGTCACCGTCTACAGAGCCGAAGTTACCTTGCCCTAAGACCAGCGGGTAGCGATATGAAAACTCTTGTGCCATTTTGGTCATTGAGTCATACACGGCGACATCACCGTGTGGGTGATACTTACCAAGCACGTCGCCCACCACCAGCGCCGACTTACGAAATTTTGCTCCGGGCGCAAGCCCGAGTTCGCGCATCGCGTAGAGGATGCGACGATGAACGGGCTTCAACCCGTCGCGCACGTCGGGCAGGGCGCGCGACGTTATTACCGACATGGCGTAGTCGAGGTACGAGGTGCGCATCTCGCCGACAATCGGCTGAGGGATAACTGACCCTCCGCCTTGCGCGCTCGACGCTTCTTTCTCTACTTTCTTAGCCATTGGTTAAAAAGGGATGACGGTGGGCTCGCTTGGGGCGATCTGCACCTCTCCTATCTTGCCGGAGTCGGTATCGACAATCTTAATTTGCGCCGGCTTTTGTGTGATGCCAAGTACGGCCGCGGCGGCCGCGACAGGGCTCGGGGCGGTGGGAGATACCACGTCGGCACTTCGACCATCTTGAGCGGCATCGGCAAATGAGCCACCCTTGATAGCAAAGGTGCCGTACGCAAGACTCGAGCTAAGCCAGGTAACCGCAACAACTCCGGTAATCCCTGCGGCAAGCACAAAAGTGAGCCGTCGGAGCTCATGCTCTGGCTTGTCGCGTAGGGCGTCGAGGCGTGAAGAAAGGCTCATGGCGTTATGACAATAATATCACCGTCTTTGGCAAGTGCATCCTTCTTTTTAAGGGTGAGTCTTTCTGTCTTCTCCACACTCCCACCCTCCTCTTTTAGAAATGCCTCCAGTGCTTTAGGAGCACCCATGCCACTCCAGTGGATAGGAACAATAATGTGCGGCTCAAGCGACACAGCAAGCTCGTGTGCGGATGCAGGAGAGAGCACGCCGTCAGCTGACGGCCCACCTCCTCCCACCGGTACAAAAAGCACATCAATATCGTCGAGCGCTTCTCGTGTCTCTTGGGGGAGTTCTTTTTGGGCAAGTGCCCCAAGATGCACCAGGGTCATGTCTTCGAGAGTAACCACGTACACCGTATTGAGGGTTTCGTTTGAGCCGCGGGTCAAGAAGCCCTGTATCGTAACGCCTCCGCGCTCGTACTCACCAGGGCCAGTAATAGCGAAGGGCTTCTTCTCTCCATGGGTCGCTTCTTCAAGCCCATTGTAGTTGGCGTGGTTTTGTGAGACGAGCGCGATGTCTGAACCGAACTTAACGGCAGGCAATGAACCTTGTTTTGAAATAGGATCGAAGACGATCGTCAGGTCTCCCTGGGTCACCTTGATGCACTGCCCGCCGTGGTGGGTTATGACCATATATAGCAATATTCTATCAAAAAACTGACTCTTGTGCTACTCTAGCGTACGGAAGTATCGTGTAGGCTTTCCCATCTCCAACAGGCCTATGCGCTATTTCCATGTGCGTAGTACCGTGGCATGTGCCCCAGCAACCTCCGCCCCCTCCCACAATGGTTGCTGGGGTTTCTTTTTTTATCGACCTGTAGTAGAGTAATGGATGTTAAGCGAGCGAGAAGTAGGTTCGGACTAACCCCCCTGAGCGAAAGCAAAGGGCACCCAAACTGAAAATCAAACGCGGTATTTTAGTATGCAAGAAGAGAAAAGAATGTCGCCCCTGCCGGCGATAGTTATCGACCCGAGCCATCCGATGGCTCTCCTGATAGAGACCCTCCCCACTCCGCCAAAGGCGGGTGATTTGATCGAGGGTACTATCGTCGCGATCGCGCGCGGTCGTATTTACGTAGATATCCCCCCGTTTGGTACGGGCCTCATCTACGGCCGTGAATATTTAAATGCTGCCGACATCCTCCGCAAGGCAAACATGGGCGACACCATTACCGCAAAGGTGGTAGAGCTTGCTGGTCGTGAGGGATACATAGAGCTTTCACTTAAAGAAGCGCGCCAGGCAGCAATATGGGGCGAGGCCGAGCAGGCAATTGTTGCTGGCACCACCTACACGCTCACCGTCGATGAGGCAAACAAGGGCGGGCTGATCCTCTCGTGGCAAGGTATCCAGGGCTTTCTCCCTGCCTCCCAGCTTACAAAAGAGCACTACCCGCGTATCACTGATGGTGATAAGGACAAGATTCTCGCTGAGCTCGCAAAGTTTGTGGGCCAAGTGCTTTCGGTACGCATCATCACTGCAGACGCCAAAGAGAGCAAGCTTATCTTTTCTGAACGCACCGGCGCCGACGACGAAAACAAAGCATCACTTATTGATAAATATCAGGTGGGAGATGTCTTGCCTGGCGAGATAACGGGCGTTGTTGATTTTGGCGTCTTCGTCCGCGTTGAGCCTGGTCTTGAGGGGCTCGTGCATATTAGTGAGCTTGACTGGGGGCTTGTTGAAGACCCACGTACTCTGTACAAAGTGGGCGAGGAGGTTAAGGTAAAAATAATTGAGATTAAGGACGACAAGATCTCGCTCTCTATAAAAGCGCTTAAGGAGAATCCGTGGCACACCGCCGGCGAGCGCTACACCAAGGGGCAAGAGATACCCGGCGTTATTATTAAGTACAACAAGCACGGCGCGCTGGCCTCTATCGAAGAGGGCGTCGCGGGGCTAGTGCACGTCAGCGAGTTTGTCTCACCGCAAGAACTACGCGACACCCTTGAGCTTGGCAGGACGTATCCATTTAAAATTACGCTCTTCGAGCCTAAAGAGCAGCGCATGACGCTCTCCTTCTCTGGCCAGAAGAAAAAAAATAGCTAACGAGGGACAGGTCAAGACTCGAAAATCACCGTCTGATCAGGGAAAAAGTAGGTGCAGGCTGGAACTATAAATAGTACGGTTTTGTCCTTACACTCACCCGACTTTCTGACAAAATTTCCGACCTGTTGATCTCCTCCAAAACCCATGAGTCCGGAGAGAAACGTCTGACGTTCTGTAGACGCATTAATACCATATTTCCTGAAGAAGTCTCGCGTCTCTTCAAAAAGTTTTTCTGTCCCTTTCTCATGCTCTGCTAAGTATTTGGTTTTGAGTCGAGCAATGTCAATCTGTTGTGTTTGAGTGAGAGGAGGTCTCGACCAGAGAAAATACTCGAGAAAATATCCATGCACAAAGTGTGTCCAATTTTCAGTAGAAAATGCTGCTCGGTACTCATCTGGCGTGCGATAGGTGGAAACGGGACCACTCCCTATTTGTGACGTTATGGGGAAATGATTAGCAATATATTTCTTAAACTCTGTACTCGCCGTAACCTCTGCCTCTTGCGTCGCAGTATACTCTTGCGGAGGCAAAAGTTTCATTGCAATAGTAGAGAAGTCTGGCAAAGTAACCCGAGATATTTGGGACACAACGAGTATGAGTCCTACACTATAGAGAAGGATCACGACCACCAAAACACCGGCAGGTTTTATAAAGTCTACTAAAGCAAGAGGGCTTCGTACCAGATTGTTTGATTGGAAAAATTGATACCCTACTAAAAATACTGTCAGTATGCCTGCCCCAGCAAGAGTCCCAGAAATATAGACCGAGTGCAGGGAAAAAATACTGAGAAAACCATAAACAGCAAGTGTGGATAACAAATCACCGAAAGAAAATGAGCCGTTATAACTTCCTATCGTATATAATCTAATAAACACTCCGCAAACAATAAAAAAGAGAAGTGAGATGAATGCCACCAAACGCTTCCGCTCCTGTGGAGCAAAGAAAATCAAGAGCAATGCATAAAGAAACGGCACCGCGAGAATGAGTAGTGGTTTTGCTGTTAAATAGAGTGTGCTTTCAGTAACAAACATAAAATTATGGTAGCATGTTATGGGCGGGTGTTGGCGAGTTGTTGGGCTTTTTCAATCCCTTCAGTAGCCCACACACGTGCGGCTTCGGCCGCGCGCACGATTACTTTTTGCGCGTCTCTCTTTTCAGTCGGCTTCCAGGTACCTATCACGTGCTTTAGTACCTTCTCCTCCCCCTCAACTTTCTTTGCTTGGTTCTTTTTGCCCTCGCCGCTAATGCCAATACGGACACGTACAAACGCCTCAGTTTTAATGGCACGCATAATGCTCTCGATACCCTTGTGTCCGCCACTCCCCCGACTAAACACCATCTTGAGCACCCCAAGCGGCAAATCTAGGTCGTCTTGTATCACTAGCAGGTTCTTTGCTGCCTTCACACTCTTTACAAATGCACTCACCGCCTTGCCCGAATTGTTCATAAATGTCTCAGGGAGCATGAGCACTACTTTTTCCTTGCCTGCCCTGCCCTCAGCGACAAGCGCATTCGCTTTTTTATTCAAAGCAAACTCATCAATCTGCCAGCTGGCGGCCTCTTGCTTAGCTAGCAGCAGTACTGCATCGCGACCCGCATTGTGTCGCGTGCCTTTGTACTCCCCACCCGGGTTCCCCAACCCTACAATAACAAGCATGAAGAGAGTATATCAGGCAAGCGAGAGATAGAAAGATTTTTTATGTCTCTCAAACCTAACATTAAAATTGAGAAAGAAGTCCTGCTGACCCAATATGATATCGAAATTTTTATGCAGATCTTGAATAAAGAGGGTTGAAAAGGTAAATACTTTATCGAATTCTTCAAACTGCAGATTTACCGGAGCAAGAAACCCTTCTTTCGGATATTCATCAATGCCCACAAGACGCCCCCTAGGTCGACCTTCGGTACTAACCTCCAGCAATTCTGCAATCGCCATATCCATAACAGTCACTTCAGTACCAGAATCAACCAGCGCTTTAAAACGGCGCGATTTTGTGTTGCTGCTCACCGCAACATCGATGAGCGGTCTGTAGCAGAAATCTAAAACACCCGCACGCACCTTGGATTGCACCGTATACGCATACCGTTTCTCTTCGTTATCGGTCATGACTGAGATTTCAGAATGTCAAATACACATCGGATGCGGGAACTTTCATGAAGGTGACATTTTGTCCCTGTACTTTTCTATCGAGCGCCAGCAAATTAGCATCATAGGCAATGACTTTCTTGTTGTCTTTTGAGAGCGCAACCCATTTCTGCTCATGCTCTTTGTTCAGGACCTTACTTAAATCTATTGTGTTAAGCATAGGCCTATCATACACCTAATTTGGATGGGCTATTTACAGGTCGCGGCCGCTTCTTTGGCTTAAAAACTTGCGTGTAGTTGTGGGCGAGATACAATAGCGGGCAATGCAACGCTTGCCAGGTGGATTCGTGAAAGACCTTTTCACCCTGGCACTCCTTATTGTTCTCGTAGTCTTGCCTCTGCGACTGTTTGTCATCTCTCCCTTTGTGGTTGATGGCGAATCCATGCATCCCACATTTCAACACCTTGATTACCTGATCATTGACGAGATCTCGTATCGCTTTAAAGCGCCGGTACGGGGCGACGTCATAGTCTTTCGCTATCCACTGAACCCTTCAACTTTTTACATCAAGCGCATTATAGGCCTCCCAGGCGAGACCGTCTCGATTACTCGCGGCAAAGTGAGTGTCAAAGGCCCCACGGGCACTACTGAGACGCTTACCGAGCCGTACGTCGCGACTGAAGACGCAACCTACACTAAAATCGTCGTGCTTGGCAGCGATGAATATTTCGTCATGGGCGACAACCGCCCTAATAGCTCTGATTCGCGCCGCTGGGGTGCCCTACCGCGAGAAAATATTGTGGGTAGGGCGCTTGTCCGACTTCTCCCCGTCACCAATGCAGGATTTTCACCTGGCGCAGGGGCGCCGATATTGAGCGCGAACCTCCCCTTCCCGGGCAGTGAGGTACTGCAACCAACCCTATGACCGAAACACCCCTGTCAGCTGAAGAAGTGTTGCGTCGTGCGCACGCCGTCGGCGACTACTACGGATTTGTTTCTTTCGCCGCGCTAGCACTTGCTGAACGTGACAAGCGCGCAAATGTCCCGAAACAAGATCCGCCCCAACTCTCTGCGCTCGACAAGAATGCTGAGATCGTGGCAAATTTTCTTCGGCAGTGCCGCGATCTGGGGCTTTTCACTGTCCCTCGCCAACCGCTTTTTGTCTGGCACTCGAATATCGCTCCTGGGCGCCCAGCGCCCAAGGTCGCTCATATTCAATTTCATGCTATTGGGAGCGACCGTGCACTTGCTGACGCGGTAGTGATACGCGCAATACGTGCGCTTGCTCACGACCTTACCAAGGGCGAGGTAACCCTGCGCATCAATACGCTCGGGGACAAAGAGACTCGGGCGCGCTACATGCGCGAGCTTGGCAACTTCTTCAAAAAGAAAGGTGCGACGCTACCTGAGGATTGTCTTGCGGTTGCACGTCGCGACGTTTTCGAGGCGGCCGAGCTCGCGCTCGAGAAACGATATGTTGAAGACCTCCCTGCTCCCACCGAATTTCTATCCGATCAGAGTCGAAAGCGCTTCGAGGATGTGCTCGAGTATCTTGAGACCACTGACACGCCGTATGAACTCTCGGGCACTCTACTTTCACGTGGGGGCGCTTGGTCTGAAACCTGTTTTTCATTTGCGACCGCTGACAAAACACTTGCGTGGGGCTCGCGCTATGGCGATCTTGCACGAGCATTTTTCAAGAGCCCGATGCCTTCGACCGGAGCGGTGCTCTCAATTGAAACAGAGGGTACAAAGATCTCACCGCTGTCGGCACCCAAAAGCCGTACAAAGTTGCAGTTCGCATTTGTGCACATCGGTGAAGAAGCGAAACGAGAGTCTCTGAAGATAGTAGAGGAGTTGCGCCACGCACGTCTCCCGCTCTGGCAAATTATAGGGCTTGAATCGCTTACTGAACAAATGCTCCACGTCGAGCGTCTTGCGCCTCCCTACCTTATCGTGATGGGCCGCAAAGAGGCATTGGAGCGCTCGGTAGTGCTTCGCAATCGCACCACGCAAGAAGACATCGTGATCCCACTCCCCAAGCTCTCCGAACGCCTCCGCACCTTTGCCTAAAAAGCACCGCCCCAAGGATTGCTCCCTAGGGCGGCAGTGTTATTTTGACGGCGCATAATGTTTAGCTCGCACGAGTGGCATTAATGCACAAAGCACTGCTTGCGAGATGAGGTCTTCGCGTTTTACCGCATTGTCTGAAAAATAAAACTGCGCATCTTTTTCATCACCACTCCTGCCTATATTGTTGCTTTTGTGATGCGTGATACATCACCATCAATTACTATTGGCCTGATTGCCAACAATTCTTCTCGACACGGTTGCTGGGGGATAGGCTCCCAGAAATAAACCGCTTTTCTCGATGAGGGTATTCGAGCCAACGTAGCCCCTAATGCCGTTCTTCTCTGGGTTAATGACGAGCACCGCATCAGCCCATTCGATTTTTGAAAAATGGAGCTTGATAGCCTCGGCCTTGCGTTCCCAAACCCACAGATCATCATCTTGAGCAGACTTACGCTTTGCATAGTACTCAAGTACGGGAAGTTGTTCCCCGTTCTCATTTAATACGTGCAGTGGCGGCATCTTGACTTCATGCCCTAGAGTCTCCAATTGCGCGCCAGTCGCAATCATATTTGGCATGAAAGCGATACTGCCGCATATAGCAATTTTCATAGTTGTCTACATTGTACATGTGTGCCCGATCACGACCCTAGCACGATTAAAACCCGTATGGTAGAGTGGCGCACATGGATACTACAGCACGGGTTGAGGTACGGCGCGGGAAGAACGAGAGTTCTTCAGCGCTTATTCGCCGTTTCTCACGCCGCGCACAGGGGCTAGGAGTGGTGCGCGAGATGCGCGATCGCCGCTACTGGGAGCGCAACAAGTCAAAAAACGTGCACCACAAGCGCGCCCTTATCTCGCTCGCACGCCGCGAGCACTACCATGAGCTGGTGAAGCTCGGCAAGATAGACCCAGCCGCGCGCACCAAGCGAGGCAAAAAGAAGTAGCTCGGCCAGAGATGCCGCAACCCTACGCGCGCATTGCACGAAAAATACTCCCTCACTGGGAGCTTTCGCTTGCATTTGTGACACCGCGTGCGGCGGCGGCACTTAATCGGCGCCTGCGCGGCAAATCGTACACGCCAAATGTACTCTCCTATGTGGTTGGTAAAAGGCATGGGGAGATCATTATTTGCAAGTCAGTCGCTTATCAACAGGCCGCCTCTTTCGAGCTTTCAAAGAGAGATTTCCTCGCATTTCTCTTTATCCACGCACTCCTCCATTTGAAGGGAGGGCGTCACGGCACTACAATGGAGAGACGCGAACATACGCTCTTGAAAAAGTTTCAGAGCAAAACGCGAATTCTTACCTATGGCTCGACGCATCGCAACCGGCATCGACATCGGCACCTCACAAATAAAGGTGGTCGTCGTCGAAGAGATCCGCGATAAACGCGAACGCTTTTTGCGTGTGCTTGGCACAGGGCTTGCTGAGTCTCGCGGTCTCCGGCAAGGATACGTGGTCAATAAGGAGGAGGTGACTGAGGCTATACGCGAAGCGAAACGCCAGGCTGAAGCGGCGTCCCGCGTGCCAATACGAAGCGCCTTTCTTGCGGTCGGCGGTATATCGATCGATGAAGCGCGCGCAACGGGAGAGACCATCATCGGCCGTGCCGACCAAGTAGTCTCTTCAATTGATATCGAAAAGGCGGGTGCCGCGGCCCACGAAGCTGCGACACCACATTTTCTTAACCGTCGCGTACTTCACGATATACCGCTTGAGTATCGCCTCGATGGCGCAAAAGTCATGGGCAACCCAAGCGGCATGAAAGGTGTACGACTTGAGGTTGACTACCTTTTCGTCTCAGTACTTACCCAGCACCTTGAGACACTTATCCACGCGGTCGAGGGCACGGAGGTAGAAGTGATAGATCAAATGGCCGCGACACTTGCGGGCGCAAACGTGCTCCTTACGAAAGACCAACAGCGCCGCGGATGCTTGCTTGCTAACCTTGGAGCCGAGACTACCTCAATAGTTGTCTTCGACGAAGGTGTGCCCGTCTCGATAAAAGTCATACCTATGGGCAGTGCCGACATTACAAACGACATAGCTCTCGGCCTTAGAATATCTCTTGACGAAGCAGAGCGCGTTAAGACCGGACGCCTGACCGGCGCTATGTATCCGCGCAAAAAAGTTGATGCACTTATTGAGCGCCGGCTTGAAGATATATGTGAAGTAGTCGAAAAGCATCTGAAGTCGCTTAATCGTCGCGGCCCACTACCTGCAGGAGTGATAATCGCCGGAGGCGGTGCGGCGCAAAGTGCGATAACTGATATCGTGCGGAGCGCCTTGAAGCTCCCGGCGAGACTTGCAGAATTCCGCCTCACGAACGACCCGAAGTTACGAGATGCTACCTGGGCAGTAGCCTACGGCCTCGCCCTCTGGGGCCTCACTGGTGAGACTGAGTCACATAAAAACAGCTGGCCGAGTGAGGTGGTGCGTAGCGCTACACAATTTTTCAAACAATTTCTACCCTAGCCACTGACACGCGTCCGCGTTCTGTCAATCTTTGCATAATCGCCCGCTTTGGTATCATGCGGGCACATCTCTCCATATGGCTAAACGTATACAACCCGAGATTGAGACTTTTGCTCGCATCCGCGTTGTAGGTGTCGGTGGGTCAGGTCGCAATGCGGTAAACCATATGGTCAATTCTAATGTGCGCGGCGTGGAGTTTGTTGCGGTCAACACCGACGCCCAAGACCTCCACGGCTCGCTCGCGAAAAAGAAAATCCATATTGGCAAAAACCTTACTCGCGGCCTTGGAGCTGGCATGAACCCTGAGGTAGGTCGCCGTGCCGCCGAGGAGACTCGTCAACACATCCAAGAGGCACTCCAGGGGTCTGACCTGGTCTTTATCACCTGCGGGCTTGGTGGGGGCACGGGGACAGGCGCCGCGCCCATTGTTGCCAAAGTCGCCAAAGAGCTCGGGGCTCTTACGATTGCTGTTGTCACCAAACCCTTCGCGTTTGAAGGCGCCATGCGCAAAGACATCGCCGAGCGCGGCCTCGCCGAGCTCAAGAAAGAGGTTGATGCGTTCATCGTCATACAAAACGACAAGCTCCTCGCAATTTCTGAGCCAGGCACCAGCGCAAAACAAGCATTCGCCCTGTGCGATGAGATACTGCGCCAAGCGGTTGAGGGGGTCTCTGACATTATCCGCACACCAGGCGACGTCAACACTGACTTCAACGACATTAAGGCCATTATGGAGGATGCCGGCCCAGCCCTCATGGGCATCGGCATCGCCGAGGGTGAAGAACGTGCAAAAGAGGCCGCAAAGCGCGCCGTCAACTCCCCCCTCCTTGATATATCGATAAATGGTGCGAAGGGCATCCTTTTTGTAGTCGCCGGCTCCGACGATCTCGGGATTATTGAGATACAGGAGGCGGCTAAAGTAGTGAATGAATCGGTAGATAAAAATGCCAAAATCATTTTCGGCATGATGAAGGATAGAAAACTCAAGAAGGGGCAGATCCGCATTATCGTCATCGCGACTGGCTTTCCCGAACAGGCAGTGCATGTCGCCCAAGAGCGTTCCCTCTTCTCCCTCCCTACCGACCGGCGTCAAGAAGAGCGGGGCAAGATCTACAACGAGGTCCTAAAGCGTCCTGAACCAGAGCCCGAGCCGGCTCCCCTCCCCCGAGAGGTTCGCGCCGAACCTCTCGTCACCGCATTACCCGCAGAGATACGCCCAGAGCCAAAGCCTCCCGTTGAAGACGAAGATGAGGCATGGGGCGCGATACCTGCATTTCTCCGACGCCACAGAAAATAACCAGGAGTTGAGGCGCTAGGCTTTAGGAAATTAAGCTTTGGCATTATACTGCATCCTACTAGAGCCTAGTGCCTAGTGCTTAATTTTCTCTATGTACGATCTCATCATTATCGGGGGCGGCCCAGCAGGAGTAGCGGCAGGCGTGTATGCGGCGCGCAAGCGCCTTAAGACAGTACTTATCGCTGAAATTATCGGCGGACAAAGTATGGATTCGACCGAAATACAAAATTGGATAGGGACAGAAAAAATATCGGGTTTGGCGCTTGCTAAGAGCTTCACTAAACATTTAAAAGCATACGCGGGGGATGTAGTAACACTCGCAATCGGTGAACGCGCCACAAAGCTCGAGAAGCTAGGGAGTGATTTCAAAGTGACTACCCAAAAGAATCAATATGAGGCGAAGGCAGTACTTATCGCGAGTGGCGGTCATCGTAGAAAGCTTACTATCCCCGGCGCAGTCGAATTTGAGAACAAGGGCGTCACCTATTGTGCCTCGTGCGATGGCCCTCTCTTTGCCGATCAAGACGTTGCAGTTATCGGGGGTGGCAACGCTGGCTTCGAGACCGCTCAGCAACTTCTTGCCTACGCAAAATCAGTCACACTGATACACCGAGGCGAAACTTTTAATAAAGCCGACGCCGCAACCGTCGAGGCAGTGAAGGCGCACCCCAACTTCATCGCACTCACTAGTAGCGAACCTATCGAGGTCAATGGCGGGCCCTTTGTGGCAGGTGTGGTAGTCAAAAGCACTATTTCAGGCGAGACCCGAGAACTCCCCGTTACCGGCATTTTTGTCGAGGTCGGAATGCTCCCCAACACAGACTTCGCCGAGGAGGTAGTCACACTTGATGCACATAAGCGCATCGTCGCTGATGCCAAAAACCAACGCACCTCGGTTGAGGGCATTTGGGCCGCCGGCGACGTTACCGACGAGCTCTACCACCAAAACAACATCGCCGCTGGCGATGGCGTCAAAGCGCTTGAAGACATCTACTTTTGGCTCAAGAAGCAATGAGCGAGCTATTGAAGAAAAAGTGCGTGCCGTGTGAGGGCGGGACAAAGCCTATGCCGCTTACCGATGCCGCGCAGATGCTCACTGACATCCCGGGTTGGGTGCTTGCAGATGAGGGCAAGAGTATCCGCCGCGAGTTTCGCTTCGCCACTTTTATGGATGCGATGGAGTTCGTAAGCCAAGTCGCTGATATCGCCGAAATAGAGGATCATCACCCCGACATTTATATCTCATATAACCAGGTGCGTCTTCTGCTCTCAACCCACGCAATACAGGGCCTCTCTGAAAACGACTTTATAGTAGCGGCAAAAATAAACACTCTCCCTACCTCAGACTAACGAATCACACCACTATAAAAAAGCGCAGCGATGAGTGCGATGAGACACGCGAACACGCCGAGTGTCTGAAGGAAAAGGTGTACACCCCGCTCGTGTGCGCCCGCAAGAATCAGTTTTAGTGGCTCAAACAAAAAAACATAGCTCATTGCCGCCGCCGAAAGCGTGAAGAGCGAGAGCATTATAATAGGCACGAACATGGTGGGCCCTTCTATATGATCAGGGTCGAGAAAAAAGAGAAAGTTAACAATACCGATAATATAGAGTGACGCGGCAAACGCGTTAATGAAAGGGTTTTGGGTCATATAGCCAGTATAACTTCTTGCTACCGCTTAAAGTCGCATACCCAACGCCACATAAGCCCGCATGTGTTCGGGAGTAAAATATTTGTTACCAAGACTGAAGCCGAAGACAATATTATGTTGTCTTGAGTCAATCTCCTCTTGTGAGATATTTACGTATGTTGTTGGGTGCATATGCAGTCAAGATTTTGTCTCGCCATGACCCCGACGGGAATCGAACCCGTATTTGCGCCTTGAAAGAGCGCTGTCCTAGCCGCTAGACGACGGGGCCGTAAACAAACCTTATCATTTTACCCTCTAAATGCTAGGATGCGAGACATGTGCCTGCTCCGCAGGCAGAAGATAAAGAGGAGAGGTGTCAGAGTGGTCGAATGAACCGGTTTCGAAAACCGGCAGGGGCGAAAGCTCCTCGGGAGTTCGAATCTCCCCCTCTCCGCAAGAGCGTGCTACTGGTAGCACTATGCGCGGTTAGCTCAGTTGGTAGAGCATGTCTTTGACGTAGACAGGGTCGGGGGTTCAAGTCCCTCACCGCGCACAATAAGCATTGCGAACACTTACGCCGCGCACTTTTTATTGAAGGAGATTCGTGTTATAATTAAGGAGATGAAAAAAGAGGGCAAGATATATATGTATGGGCGGCACGCCCTGATGGAGGCGGTTTTGCATGCGCCCACTGTTATCCGCAAAGTGTATCTCTCACCCGACAATCGCGACAAAGAGCTGCGCGATTTGCTCGCAAAAAATACCATCCTAACTGCCGAACTCAAGCAGGGTCAGGGTAATGAGATTGTCGGTAAGGATGCCGCGCACCAGGGCGTTGTTGCCCTCATTAACCCCTCTCCTCTCCTTAAAAACTTTGAGGTATTTGTGAAGGAGCTCAATGTTACTCCGCAAACAGCGCTCGCAGTACTTGGTGAAGTGCAAGACCCGCACAATGTAGGGGCGATTATTCGCAGTGCCGCGGCCTTTGGCTTTGCGGGCGTACTGATACCCGAGCACAACCAGGCTGGCATCACCGGTGCTGTAATTAAGGCATCGGCTGGGATGGTCTTTCGCATCCCTCTCGTCAGCATTGGCAATGTAAACCACGCTCTCAAGGTGCTTAAAGATAAAGGTTTTTGGATCTACGGCCTTGACGCCAGTGGCAAAAATGAGCTCGGTAAAGAAAAATTCGATGCGCCAGCAACTTTTGTCGTAGGCAATGAAGGCTCGGGGATACGCGAAAAGACCCTTGGCGCCTGCGATGTCGTGCTCAAGATCCCTATACACGAGCGAACAGAGTCACTAAACGCCGCTGTCTCAGCCGCAGTCGTGATGTACGAATGGAGCAAGCACCACCCCTCGACTACGCTTGCGGCACGTCCCACCCCATGAAAAACGACCGGCACCTCGTTTCAAAAGGCTGGAGCGACTACGAGCTTATCGACAGTGGTGAAAATATGAAGCTCGAACGTTTTGGTCCGCCAGCTGGCGGGGTCGTAGTTGCACGCCCCGAGACCCAGGCACTCTGGGCAAAGGAGAAGCCAGATATGTGGAGTCTGCCAGCAGGCAGTGCGCACGCAAGCTTTACCTTTGGCGACAAAAAAGGGTCGTGGAAGGTGGAGAGGGCCCTCCCCGACCCCTGGCACATAACCCACAAACAGATGGTGCTCGCGCTACGGCTCACGCCCTTTAAACACACGGGCATATTCCCCGAACAGGAGCCGAATTGGCAGTGGATTGTAGAGCAGGTGCGTGAGCTCAAACAGCCAAAAATATTAAATCTTTTTGGCTATACCGGCGCCGCCTCTATTGCCGGAGCGCTTGCTGGAGCCGAAGTCACCCACGTTGACGCCTCAAAGCAGTCGCTCGACTGGGCGCACGAAAACGCTCGCCTCTCAGGCGTTGGCGAGGACAAAGTGCGCTGGATGCTCGACGACGCACTCGCGTTTGTAAAGCGCGAGGTGCGCAGGGGTGCAACGTACGACGGTATTATCCTCGACCCGCCCGCCTTTGGCCGCGGTGCCAAAAAAGAGGTGTGGAGAATTGAAGAGGATCTACCCAAACTTCTCGCCGCACTAAGAGCATTGCTCTCTGATAAGCCGGGTTCATTTTTCTTACTGAGCGGCTACGCCGCAGGCTACGCACCACTCTCATTTGTACAAGCCATCGAGAGCGTCTTCTCCTCGACAGAGCTTGGAGCAAGCGGCCTCAATGGAGAGTCAGGCGAATTACGCATTCAAGAAACGGGGTCAGAGCGCCAAATCCCTGCAGGCATTTATGTTCGGTTTACCCGATAATGGTTTCTGAGGTACTATCAAAGCATGAGCCACAAGCAAATCGCGATTTTGTACCACGGAGGGTGCCCTGACGGTTTTGGCGGAGCGTATGCCGCCTGGAAGAAATTCGGGGATACAGCTGAATATGTCCCCCTCAAACACGGCCTCCCTCCACCAAACGATATGGCTGGGAAGACTCTTTATTTTATAGACTTTTGCTACAAAAAAGAGATCATGGATCAGTTCGTCACAGAGGCAGAGTCGGTCACGGTACTCGACCACCACCTTGGTGTGCGCGAGGTGACTGAAAGTATGCCGCACTTTGTATTTGACGAGAAACGCTCGGGAGCAACCATAGCCTGGAGGTACTTTCACCACGATGCGCCTGTCCCCGTATTACTGCAGTATGTGCAAGATGGCGACCTGTACACCTTTACTCTCCCTGATTCACGCGCCGTGCTTTCATACGTCTACGCACAGAAATTTCATTTTGATACATGGGACAAGCTCATGCGTGAGCTTGAAGACGTTCGTACGCGTACCGAGCTTGTCCAGCGCGGGACGATCTATGCTGAACACTTCGCAATCCTCGCACAGCAAATCGCAAACAAAGCGGCAATCGTAACGTTTGAAGGATACGAATGCTATTTCGCAAGCGCGGCTGACATGTTCTCCTCTGACGTCGGCAATCTGCTTGCAAAACTGAAACCACCACTCGCCCTCGTCGCCAATATGCATGGGGATGTCTTGAATGTGTCGCTCCGAAGCGACGACTCCGTCGACGTTTCAGCAATTGCACGCAAGTACGGCGGCAATGGCCACCCGCGTGCCTCAGCCTTTCGCATTACGTGGGGCGACCCTCTCCCTTGGCAAGTGATTAAAGAACATGAGAATCCTCGCCATTGAGACCTCCTGCGATGAGACGGCAGTAGCAATAGTTGACGCTCAAAGAAACGAGGAGGATGCCGAGTTTCGAGTGCTCGGCAATGCCCTCTTTTCGCAAGTAGAACTCCACCAACCCTACGGCGGTGTCTACCCCACCCTCGCTAAACGCGAGCATATAAAAAATCTGCCTATCATGCTCGAGCGGGCTCTTGCGCAAGCGAAGCTTGCAGTAGCTGACGTTGATGTAATTGCCGTAACAGCGGGCCCCGGTCTCGAACCCGCGCTGTGGACCGGCATTGAGTTTGCGAAGAAACTCGCCGCAGAACACGGGAAGCCACTCGTCGCTGTCAACCACATGGAGGGGCATGTGCTCGCGGCACTCGCAGAAAAGTCGGCAGTAAACAGTCGGCAGTCGACAGTTTTAGAAATTAAAGAGGTGCAGTTGCCGGTGCTCGCACTTTTGATTTCAGGCGGGCACACTGAACTAGTGCTAATGAAAGAGTGGCTAAAGTACGAACTCATCGGCCAGACACTCGACGACGCCGTGGGCGAGGCGTTCGACAAAGTCGCGCGCATGCTCGGCCTCCCCTACCCCGGTGGCCCTGAAATCTCAAAGCTAGCCGAAGAGAGGCGCCGAGATCATGCTGACCGCAGTCGAGTGGGGACCGTGTCCGAGCGAGACGAGGACCAGCATGTCGAGACGCCTCTAAAGCTCCCGCGCCCAATGATCAACGACGGCACCTGCAACTTTTCATTTGCAGGACTCAAAACTGCCGTCTTATATCTTCTAAAAGACAATGTACTTATAAATGGCCGACCGGCTGAAGATAAGTACACTAGCAAGGAGATGAAAAGTAAAATCGCGCATGAGTTTGAAAATGCAGTTACAGATGTGCTGTGGAAGAAAACGGCAAAAGCACTCGAGCAAACAGGCGCCCAAACACTCGTGATCGGCGGCGGCGTCTCAGCCAACACACACATCCGCCGCGTTTTTACTGAAAATATTGCCGAATACTCCGATGTTACGCTCCGCATCCCCACCGCCGCCCTCACCACCGACAACGCCATCATGATAGCCCTCGCCGGCTACTACCGCGCCCTGCGCGGTGAATTCGCTACTGATATCAAAGCCGACGGTAATTTGTCTCTTGCGCAATAGAAAAATGCCGTCCACCTCGATGTGGACGGCATTCCCTCACAACTTTCAGCTAATCTGGTTGATCGTAGAGTTCACCGCAGAGAATATCAGCCAATCGATACCCCCTTCCCATGCTCGGGGTTGTATAGAATGCCACTCTGGGAACGCCGTCTCGGATTTCATAACCGATTACCTGCACCCGGCTGTGACGGATCTCGGGCGGCGCTTCTGCCTTAACATCGGCAACTGTTCTGGGAGCGAGAATTCGCGCCCAATTTGTACGCCGCGCACTGTCGTCCAACCAGACAATAACAGAATTGCTCATTGTCATTAACTCCCGTTTTTTCTAAATATATTATATACCTAAATAGGCTCATCTGTCAAGCTCACGTGCCCCTCCATTTTTCTGCTTCACGAGAAAAAGTCGCCGCTGGAAAGCTGGTATTAGCCTGCGACTCGAGTGGTTGCTCGGGGAGAACGACTCTGAGACGACGACGCTCGGTATCAAGAAAGACTTCGTCAATAGGATTAGTACTTGCGTTTGGACCAATGATAACTTCAGCATCAAGACCCGTACTCTCTTTAATAATGTGCTCGAGTTGCGGGATAGTACGGAGATATTGTTCTCGATTTTCAGACGCTCTGCCAATATCACGCTGTGTATACATACCACCAAAGATAACAACATCGAGAGTGCCTGATTTCGATCTTTGTGCGATTTCGACAAGAGACGCTCTTAAGGCTTTTTCGAACTCGCTCTGTCGATCATAGTCATGATAGCCCTGCAAAACTTTGCCCGGGTTTTGGTGTGAAAGTAGAGAGATGTTTTTACCTATTGTCTCATCGAAACCAACAGCAACTACACCGGTACAATTGAAATAATCTTTCGACCACTTATTTTCACTATCAATACGAGAAATTACAAAAGCTCCGTCCTCACCTTTTTGCTCGTTTCTAGAAGCATATGCCGCCCGCCGAAAATCAACATTTTGAGAATTGCGCCGAGACTCAGTGCGAGTATCCTCAGCCTGCTCCTCGAGAGAGCTCTCTCCGATTGAAGCAACGATTTTCCCAAGCACCAACTCTTCGTTTTGACCTTCTTTCTCGTGCGATGTCTCTGACTTCGGTATTTTCTCACCCATGAGGATAATTATATACTACTCTGGTTCGGTCTCATAGAAAAGAAAGACCCGTCCGCCGCATGTAAGCGACGAACGGGTGTACTGACTTACATTTTCGGCTTCTTTTCAGCTCGTGCCTTGCGAGACCGATATAGGGAATAAACTGCTCGCGCCTCAGAAACAGTGAACCAAATAGCCCCAACAGCAATCGCCGCAATCATCACCAAAAAACCAGGATTGAACCCCCACAATGAGTCAGGCATGATACCTCCTACGATTAGAACGCTCCGTCGTCATCGATGTCGAGCCAGATACCTATCAAGCTCGGCACTGACCAGAAAAAAACAGTGGTCTCCTTGATACACAGAACCGGGACACAGGTGTGGATCCGGTCAGGATCTTCTGGATAGGTGCCCTGAGCTACCGATCGCCACAAGAACAGGCACCTTTCCCCGAAGAGAGCCTTGAAGAAGGCTGGGCCTTTCTTTTGTATCTTGCGACCTTCGACCAGGCCGAGACACTCGGCGAAGCCGCTCGACCCTCTTTGTGCCTTCAGCCCACCATAGGACTTTCTATTGTGGCTGTAATGGTCGAGTGCGCTATGGGGCAGTTCGTGCCATTTTTCGTGCGAGAGATCGTATTTTGATTCTCCGGCTCCATGAAGATGGGGATATTCAAACCTTGCATCGATAAGCCACTTGGGAAACTGAGATGCATCGTGTGCATCAACGGGTAGAGACCGATTGATGCGAATGATTGTATTTGCATAACGCTTTTTGAGAACTAGCATAGTGCACCTCCATGCATTAAGAGCCCCGACTCAAGGGCTCACAAAAAGGACTCTTGACTAAATAAGAGTGTACCATGTCTAAACCTGTCAGTCAAGATTTTCAGTGGGGCGTCATTTGGACAGATATTTGGTATATTTTGTGGATGCCAGAGAAGTTCCTGAAGCCTTATAATCCCGAGGTAACCGAGGGAGGGATATATAAACAGTGGGAGGAGAGCGGTTTTTTTAACCCTGATGCCTTACCTGGCGAGCGAAGCGAGCCGTTTACAATAATCTTGCCGCCCCCAAATGTTACGGGGCGCCTCCACATGGGCCATGCCTTGATGCTCGCGCTCCAAGATATATTTATTCGCTACAAGCGCATGCGAGGCTACAAAACCCTCTGGCTCCCCGGCACTGACCATGCCGCTATCGCGACACAGTCAGTGGTCGAGAAGCAAATAAAGAAAGAAGAGGACAAAAGCCGCCACGATCTGGGACGCGAAGAAATGCTGAAGCGTATTGAGAAGTTTGCGAGCGAGAGCCACGACACTATTGTAAGCCAGGTAAAAGCCATGGGTGCCTCGCTCGACTGGAGCCGCGAGGCATTTACGCTCGACAAACAACGCTCGAGTGCGGTGCGCAAAGTATTTAAAGACATGTACGATGCGGGGCTTATTTATAGGGGCAATCGTATTGTGAATTGGGACCCTAAGGGCCAGACCACCATCTCTGACGACGAGATTGTATACGAGGAGCGCGCGAGCAAGCTCTACACTTTTCGCTACTCAAAAAGCTTCCCTATCCCTGTAGCCACCACCCGCCCCGAGACCAAGGTGGGCGATGTCGCCGTTGCAGTTAACCCTGAAGACGTGCGATACAAGCAATATATTGGACAGGAGTTTGAGCTCACCTTTTGTGATGCACCCCTAAAAATAAAGGTGGTGGGTGATACTGCCGCTGACCCCGCCGTTGGCACGGGTGCCGTTGGCGTCACCCCTGCGCACAGCCACACCGACTGGGAGATCGCCGAGCGTAACTCTCTGCCTAAAGACAAGGTGGTCATCAACGAGTTCGCCAAGATGACAGTCGAGGGCCGCTTGAGTGGCAAAAAAACCAATGAGGCACGCGAAATAGTCGTGGAGTGGTTGAGAAGTGAAGGCTTATTAGAGAAAGAAGAGGGTATTACGCAAAATGTCGCGACTGCAGAACGCACGGGCGGCGTTATAGAGCCATTACCGAAACTGCAGTGGTGGGTGGCGGTCAATAAGCCGATAGAAAACCGTGGCGGCAAGACGCTCAAAGAGCTCATGCTCGAGCCTGTAAAAAACGGCGAGATCAAAATTATCCCCGACTATTTTGATAAAACCTACTACCACTGGATAGAAAACCTGCGTGATTGGTGCATCAGCCGCCAAATCTGGTACGGCCACCGCATCCCCGTGTGGTACCGAAACAGTAGGCAGTCGACGGTAGACAGTAGACTGGAAATGCAGGTTGGCGATCCGCCAGCTGACGGAGCCGAGACAGGGTGGGTACAAGACGAAGATACGCTCGATACGTGGTTCTCTTCAGGTCTTTGGACCTTCTCAACACTCGGGTGGCCCCACTTCGCGCAAAGCGCTACGCGGGGCAAGCCTGGATCAGAAAATGACTTCGCCACTTACCACCCGACCGACGTACTCGAAACCGGCCACGACACTCTCTTTTTCTGGGTAGCGCGCATGATACTCATGACTGAATTCGCGCTTGGTACGGTGCCATTTAAGACAGTCTACCTGCATGGCCTCGTGCGCGACGCAAAGGGCCAGAAAATGTCGAAGTCGCTCGGTAACGCGCTTGACCCCCTCGACATGGTCGCCAAGTTTGGCGCCGATGCTTCGCGGATGGCGCTCGTCGTCGGAAACACCCCCGGTACTGACATGCGTATTAGCGAGGACAAGATAAAGGGCTACAAGCACTTTGCGAACAAACTCTGGAACATTGGGCGCTTTGTTCTTGAGAACGCTGGCGACGCTACCGCGTCGCCTGCGGGGCCCGAGTGGGATGAATTTGAGGCGCTGGCGCTTGATGTGACTAAAGATATCGATGAGTATCGTGCCTATCTTGCCGCAGAGAAGATCTACCACTATGTGTGGCATCGTTTTGCTGACCAGATTATTGAAGAGTCGAAGCCCATACTGAAAGGGCCTGATGCAGGCGCACGTAAAGCGGTACTCTATGCACTACTCGAAGGTTCACTGAAACTCCTCCACCCCTTTATGCCCTTTGTGACTGAAGAGATATGGAGCTCCCTCCCGAGCAAAAAAGGATTGCTGATAATTGAGGCCTGGCCAGTGGTAAAATAGACAAGTGAATATCACGACTCTCCTGTATGCCTTTTTTGGCGGGCTACTGCCTGCGATCATTTGGCTCTATTTCTTGCTTAAAGAGGACAGTCGTTGCCCCGAGCCGCGCGTAATGATTTGGCTCTCGGTAATTCTTGGCATGGCGCTTGTCCCCATCGCGCTCTATGCGCAAATATGGAGCTGTCAGGAGCTTGCAAACACCTTTGGCGTCTGCGGCAATCTCCGGCACGCCACCCTTGAGACACTCGGTATAAAGGTCATCTTCGCATGGGCCGCTATAGAAGAAACGCTGAAGTACCTTGCAGCGGCGATTTTTATCCTCCCCCGCCGCGCCGTAGACGAGAGCCCAGACTATGTTATCTATATGATCACTATTGCCCTTGGTTTTGCAGCCTTCGAAAACGCGCTGTACCTTTATGACCCCCTGGTCCGGGGCGATATCACCCAGAGTATCGTAGGCAATAATCTGCGATTCCTCGGAGCAAATCTTTTGCACGTGATCTCCTCAGCGTGCATTGGTTTTGCCCTTGCATTTTCTTATCGCAAACGCCCTGCACTTCGCGCGCTGTATGCCGCAGGTGGAGTTATCCTCGCTATCGGATTGCATACTGCATTCAATGCGCTTATCATGTTACGAAGCGGTCAGGAGACACTGTTCGCCTTTCTCCTCGTGTGGAGCACCGCCGTCGTGTTTTTCGCATTATTCGAGATCTTAAAATACTGGAGGTATAGACGCCTTGCCAATAATACTTGCTAACTACCATGAAGCGCTCTTTTTTTGATAGACTTTCGGGCACTGTGGCTGTCGGCGACACGTTCGACGAGTTTGATGAAGCACCCAAGCAGGCCGCCCCAGCGATGCGCGAGCAAAGCAATTCTCGCCCTACAGTGAGACGTCTTGACCCAGCCCCTCTTTCAAACGAGGGGCAGCTACCTGTTGACGTACATCAGACCTCGTCTGATATCGTGATTCGCGCCTTTGTTGCAGGTGTGCGCCCTGACGAGCTATCTATTTCAATAAGCCGCGACATGATAGAGATCGAGGGTTCGCGCATGGAGCGCGAGCAAATCTCTGAAGCTGACCATTTTATCCGGGAGCTCTTTTGGGGCTCTTTTTCTCGTAAAATACTCCTGCCGCAAGAGGTAGATGTCGATAGCTCGGTAGCGAGCGCTAAAGACGGTCTCCTCACTATTATTTTGCCTAAGCTCGATAAAGCCCGCCAAACAAAACTCCGCGTTAAAGTCGGATAGTCTCAAGCTCTCTGTTTTCACCAAACGCAAGTTCGAAGCGCAGGCGCCCCACCAATCGCCCATCTACCGTCTTGATGCTTACGCGCCACGAGCCCTCCTCAAGGGCACGCAGGGTTGAGTAGCCCCGATATCCGCCCTCCCTACCACCCGCTATTGGGTAGGAAACGCGCAGTTTTGTCTGCCAAGAACGCTTCTCACTATCGTAGCGTTGCCACTCGTGCACAATGTCAGTTGATAGCTCTACGGGCGCAAAAACCGCCGCAAAGGCAACGAGAGACCCGTGGCGAGGAGCGTGGAGCGTCGGCGGGATACCGAGCGATGTGCGCCAGGTAGGAGCCTCTCGGGTTGCTTGGTACCCGCCTGGCACCCTCATGAGACTATGGTACATACCGCCCTCGGCAAGAGCGAGCGGTAGTGGTGGCAAAATATCCATGAAATAGAATGCGTTCATGAGGAGCAAGATCACCACGGCTGAAAGTCGTATCTGCCATACACTCTTCAAGAAGCGAAATCGACCTGAGCGCTTCAAGAGCCAGACAAAGCATGCAAATACGGCAAGTGCTACCCCACCACTTAACAAGAATGTCTTTTGCCCAATGGAGTGCGTCAGCAAGGGTACGGCGAAAATGGCGTACGAATACAGTGCAAAAAAATAGAGCGAAGCATTGAAAACAAGGCGAGCGTGATACCGCCTAAAGAGCTCGTTGCCAAGAAACATGGCCCCCAAAATGAGGAGAAAAGCCCAAGAGCTTGCAAGTGTTGCGCTCCGTGAGTAAAAGATCAAGAAACCGCTCCAGAGCCCACCAAGTGCAAACTGAATGAGAATGGGGAGTACAGAGTGCCATTTGGGGCGCAGTGAGCCCTCAGCCGAGTACTCTTCAAGGTAGTGCCATCCGAGAATTGCACCGGCGGCAATGGCAAGGTACGCGATAAAAACGATATGCGTCTCTGCCGCGTCAATACGGCTGAAGAAGAGGTTGTCGAAAACAAAACCGGCGAGCATTGCCCCGGCCGATAGGTGCCGCTCGTACCGCTGGATCCAAGCAAAAAAGCCTCGCATGACTGCAGTATAGCAACATGGTATCCTATCCCCAGTAAAAAGCCTGGGTAGCTCAGTTGGTAGAGCATTTCCCTGAAGAGGAAGGGGTCGCCGGTTCGAGCCCGGCCCCAGGCACTTTTATTGCACGGGCAATTGCCCTTGGTAAAGCTTCATAACCTCTTGGTACTGTTCGGGCGTGGGGAGATATTCAAGATACGGGAGCAAGAAGTAGATAGGCGCTACAATAACAAGTAGCCAAAAAAGCGCCTTTATACCAAACCCGATCCAGGCGTCGCGCCGCATCGCGCGCAACATAGAGTGGTTATCTTTGACTAAGGCTTTTGTCTCCTCAAGAAGACGCTGTACGGTATCAAGCGAGGGCTGTGGGGGCATGTCTCACCCAGTGTATCACGCTACGAAGAGATGACGCGACCGTCATCGAGCCGCACGATACGATCAGCCATGCGGCCATACTCCTCTTCATGGGTGACCATGATAATAGTCTGCCCTTCAGCGTTAAGCTCTTTAAATAAGGCTATGACACGATCAGATGATTCTCTATCAAGGTTCGCGGTCGGCTCATCGGCAAAAAGTATTTGAGGTCGCTCTGCTATGGCACGGGCGACAGACACGCGCTGCTGCTCACCCCCAGAGAGCTGCGAGGGGAGATTCCCCAGTCGGTGCCCGAGACCAACACGCGAGAGAGCCTCGCTTGCCTTACCTTCAGCAACCTCACGCGACAAGTTCTCCATCAGCAAGGGGAGCACCACATTTTCAAGTGCGGTAAGTTCGGGCATGAGCGCATAGTCTTGAAATACGAAACCGAACTCAAAGAGGCGAAGTCGCATCTTCTCGATGTCACTCATACGCTCGGCCTGGACACCATTTACGAGCACCTCGCCTGAGGTTGGCTCATCAAGAAGACTCAATTGGTAGAGGAGGGTCGATTTACCTGCGCCACTCCTCCCCATAATCGCGACCCATTCGCCTTTCTCAACTGAAAAATCGACGCCCTTCAAGACATGGGTCTCGATAGTGCCGCTCCGGTAACTCTTGGTGATTTTTTTGGATTCAATAATAGCCATAAGCATCAGGTGCGGCCCAAAATAGAGTCAAGGGTATTTTTCTGCACAATCATGCGAGCGGGTATGTATCCGGCAACAAGGGTCGTACCCACTAAAAGTGCGATACGCCAGAGCGTACTGTCCAGCGGTGCGTAGAGGATACCGTCGCTAAAGGGGAAATCTATCGGGTTTGCATAAAGGTAGGGTACCAAGAAGCCGTAGAGAAGTGCGAAACCTAAAATAGAGCCTATCACCGCATAAAAAAGTGACTGAAGCACATACGATATCTCAATGGCGCCCGCTGAAACGCCAATACCCTTTAAGATACCGATAAATTTGCGACGCGTAAGCGCGTTAATAAAGATCACGATAAATATGGTTATCGACGCCACAACGAGCCCCACCGAACTAATCATGTTACCAAGCATCGCAAAGGTATTCGTAATGTCCTGTACCCCGCTTGGTATCGCGTCAATGTAAGTCCAGACGCGAGCTTTTTCTCTGAGCCCGCTCTCTTTAATAAAGTCGCGATACGAGGCGGCTTCAACCCCTGGCGCAAGGCGCAAAGCAACCTGAGAGAGGTCATAGTTTTGTACCCCGGCCATTTGGCGAAATTGCTCTGCGGGCATGAAAATGCTCACCGCTATCTGGTCGACTTTGCTCTTAACGATACCCTTTACGGTCATCTCACGCGTATTGCCATTCACAGAGACCAGCACCTTCGAACCAGGCACGATGTTAGTGAGTGGGGTGATGCCTGGCATATCACCAAAAGCATACTTCTTAAGGAGGTAGGCGCCGATCAGCACCTGATCGTAATCGCCTGGGGTGAGGTACTCCCCCTCTATCACAAAATTTGAAAGGTGAGAGAGCTGGTCTTCAGCCGCGGGATCAATGCCAAACACTTGCGCCCCGCCTCGCTCTGGCTTTTCGCCTGCCTTGCGCGTGAGGTAGTTACCTTCGACCGAGCCGCCCGCCACATAGCGCGCGGAGTACGAGGTGACCTGCGGGAGAGTACTCACAAACTGCAACACTCCGGGGCTATCTTCGATAAACGATTTATCTGGCAAGGGCAAAACAACAATGTCGCCAGTGTACTGGAGGCGAAACGAGTTGCTAATACCCTCAATAAGCCCCACCAAAATGCCGGTAACCGCGACCAGATTCAAAAAAGTGAGCACCATCACAAACACTATGAGGCTAGTGGTCCATCGGCTCGCTCGACGTATTTGACGAGTTGCAAGATACCAGCCGACTCGAAGGTTAAGGGGTAAGAAGTATGACATCGCCGTCTTCAAGACCCGAGGTAACCACAACGCGACCGAGTGACACTGTCTCACCAAGCGTAATGGCGCGCCGCGTGCCATTGGCGAGTGTTACGAATGCCTGATCATTTTCGCGTTCTACGGCGCCAGCGGGGATAACCACCGAATCGGGCAACACGGCAGTTGTAATAGCAACATTTGCCGTCATGCCCGAACGCACCCGCGTATCAGTGGTGTTAAATGCGAGTAGCGTTTTGTACGTCGCGACACCATCGCGCAGTGTCTCTGCCGGGTCAACCGAGAGCACGCGGGCAGTGAAAAGAAGGGACGGACCATAGGCATCGAGAGTGACGTCGGCCGTGTCGTCGGGAGCGACTGCCGCAACACTTATCTGCGGGACAAACGTTTCTATTTGAAACGCCCCATCTGATATGAGCATCACTTTTGACGTGTTTGCCGCCACATACTCACCACGCTTCACGTCCATCTTTGCTACCACGCCAGAAAAGGGAGCCGTGACAAGCGTTTTTGCGAGCTCAGCACGTGCGCTTGCGACGCTCGCGCGAGCGGCGCGCACACTCGCCTCTTTCACCGCAAGATCGTCGATAGTGGCACCCGCTTCAGCAAGCGCAAGATCGCCGCGTGCCGCGACAAGCACCCCAAGAGCAGTCGAGAGCGCTGAGGCATCGGCCGCAATCGCCGTACGTGCCGTATTAATATCGTCTTGGTACAGTGCCGCCATCGAAGCATTTAATGAAAGCGCCTTGCTTGCATCCTCTAAAAAGGTTGCCACGATAGCGATATCTCGGCGTACACTCTCTGCGTATACCTCAGGGTTGTCAGTAGCAAACGCATCACTCCCCAGCGTCAGTGACCAAGCAGAGAGCACAGGCTCAAGAGCGACACGCTCTGCTTCAAGCCTATTTTCGAGGATCGAGTTTGCAGTGCCAAATGTCAGGCTTGCGAGCGATGAACGTGGATTGTCAAAAAACTGGTCTGCCTG
Organism: uncultured Candidatus Saccharibacteria bacterium; assembly: GCA_964634595.1. Lineage (GTDB taxonomy): Bacteria > Patescibacteriota > Minisyncoccia > Phycocordibacterales > Phycocordibacteraceae > C7867-001. Next base: position 71,103 of record CAZWKU010000001.1, read on the forward strand.
CTTGCTCACGGCATCATCGGCGGCAACATATGCAGAGCGCATAGCGTCGCGCAATTCAGCTTCAGCCTTCATGACTGCGCTCTTGCGAATCGCCACCGCTTCAGGGCGGCTCCCTGCCTGAAGCGACGCAAGTTCAGCCTCTACCCGCGCGAGCTCTGCCTCGCGCTGAGCAACCAGCGCAACAGCGTCTCCGTTTTCAAGTGCTGCGAGTACCTTGCCAGCACTGACCCGCTGACCGACCGCCGCATAAATACCCGCAACCCTACCACTACCCGCAAAACCAAGATCTGCATCTTCTGCCGCGACCACCGTGCCCGTAACCGCAACCGTGACCTTGACGTCTTCACGGATCACAGGATAGGTGATGGTAGCGGCTTCAGAGCCGCTAAAAAAGACGTAGTACCCACCGACGATCAATATGACTGCCAGCACCGACACGGTGCGATTTGCACGCACGTAGGCTAGTGTGGTGGCACTATATGTTTGTATTGTTGCAAGCATACTTGTCATCTGACTGTATCATATTCTCTTTACTATCGACACGGTGCCCTTAGCCGGAATCGAACCAGCATCTACCTTGATGTGCTCCCGCCAGGAGTCGAACCTGGATTAGAAGATTAGGAACCCTCTGTTCTATCCGTTGAACTACGGGAGCGAATCCAAATGTACAGTACTTACCTACGACAGATTGCACCAATAATGGCAATGGCACTTTGTATAAGGAGTCTTTCTCGGATACCAGCCTTGACGCGCACGCGACACATACCAAACTGCAATTTCCCTTTCTTTTTTCCCTCAGGGATAACCTCAACCGTGACAACCGCCTCTTTAGGTAACCCCGTTATTTTAGACCAAAAAGCAATCGCTGACCGACGAGAGACGCTTTGATGGATACGTATTGAGTAGGTAAGTCGACCCGTATCAATGCCGAGGTGTTGAATACAAGAAATAAAAGTTTGAATCAAAAGAGGATCAGAGTTCATGAGAGAGAAATCTCCCTTTGTACCCTCTCCCCAATAAAGCCCAATGAGTAACAACAAGTAATCCCTTGAGGAAAGCTGTTGGAGCAAATCCTCTGCCTTTTTCATGCTATTTGCACGTAATCCGGCCGCACGCTCTTTAGAACCTCCTTGTCTCTCCCGAAGGGGGGCTTGATATTGTTCAGGTATTATCACACCTTTTACATGTCGTAGCACGGTAGTCTTTGCAACGCCAATCTCCCGAGAGATTTCAGGGATACTTTTCCCCACCAATCGCAAATTCACTAGCTTCTGGTGTTCTCGTCCCACTAAACGGCGCATTCACATATCTTATCAGACCATTCCCTAGTTTGTAAGTGCTCTATTCACTTAGTCAGAATATTTTATGAGAGCGGGATGCCAAGAGCGCCTGCGATACGGTCTTTATCAAAACCGACAATAAGCTCGTCGCCGATAAAGATAACTGGCACGCCCATCTGACCAGACCTTTGTATCATCTCTTGGCGCTTTGCTAGGTCATGAGAGACATCGTATTCGGTATATGCGACCGTATGCTCTTTAAAAAACTCCTTTGCGAGATGACAAAAATGACAGGTCGGAGTGCTGTAAATGGTGACGGGTTTCATAGTCGAAAAAGTATACCACTCCCCCGTTATCCACACTACTTCGCCCCTTCAGAAAGGGGCCTCGCAGTGCAAGCACAATCAGTGCGGGTACCGGGAATCGAACCCGGGTCTCAACCGAGGGATTGAAAATCCGTAGGATTTTCAACGGCATTCGCACTTTGTGCAGGATACGAGAATCGAACTCGTGTCTCAACCTTGGGAAGGTCGCGTTCTACCACTAAACCAATCCTGCACAAAAAGCGGATGCCGGTTCTACCACTCCCATTTAAAACCAATCGAACCACTCCTCCCACCACGCCCTTACAGACTCTGTGGTCGTGGCTTTTGCCTGGGGCACTACTACGATAACCTCTTCACCCTCTTTCGCAACCCCAAACGCTTGACGTATCGCCGCCTCCTGCCCACGCAGGGTCTTGAGGCCAGTAACGTCAGCCCGCAGTGCGGTCTGACGTTTTTCAAGATCTTCATAGCGGCGCTCTACGTCACGAGCGCCGCTCATAGCAAGATGTACCTTGCCGAGAAGCCCCAATATCGCAGAGCCAAGCCAAAATGCAGTCAAAACAAGCACGCTCGCCATTAGTACCTGTTTCAAAAGCCCCGTGCGCATAGCGCCCAGTATACCTTTTCAAGCTATACTTGGCCCATGATTCGTTACCACCTTCACTTAGCTTTAGGGATGATTCTCTTGATTATTTCGAGTACTCTTTTTTTTGCCCCTCGATACTACGAACCAGCTGGCATTTGGTTACCTTTTGGGGATTATGAAATGAATACATGTCATGGCATAAGTATTGATATAACGATGAGGCGCATTCCCGATGCTAGTAATCATTATCTTTGCATCGGTTTTGTTGAGCGGGTATATATACCTCCTCAAAACTTTGAAGTTCCTTTGCTGTAGTCTGTGTTTTAGATAGCCAGACCGATTGTAGTAGCCGCAGATAAAAAGATAGCACCACTTTGCAAAGCAAAGTGGTGCTAAACGAACCTTTAATGATCTACGCGTGACTATGCTCTTTTAGAGCCGCAATGTGTTTGCGAAAATGCGTCACCAGAGTCGACACCTCGTCTGCGACATCCTGTGCACCCACCTTGAACGAGAGAGTTGTCTTGTTCGACCAATCCTGTGCCGTACTATTGAATGAAAGGAGCTGTTCCGCCATATGTTCGATGATGAGAACACCTATGCTCGCAGCGAGAACTGTACTCTCCTTCTGTGCTGCCGTTAAGAGGTCGATGTGTACGGACAGGACAGGACAGAGATGCTTAACGAGTTGATCTTGTTGCGGAAAGTTGTTGGCTTGCTCCGACATAAAGAATACCTGGACAGCTTTCCTTAAACGCGAGAGATCTGGGAAGTCACACATGGCTTTCTCCATTCTGCGTGTTACTGACAGGAAAATTGGCGAATCTAAGCGATAAACTCAGGTCAAAGAGCTATATATAGTATAGATTCATGTGCATATTCTGTCAAGTGCTCAAATGTGGCTTATTTATTGCCCCGAGTCTTGCACCATTTTCATAAAGACCTCCTCGGGGATATTTACTTTGCCCGTGCCGTGCTCGAGGAGCTTTTTCTTGCCGCGCTTTTGCTTTTGTAAGAGCTTCATCTTGCGCGAGACATCGCCACCATAGAGATAGCCAGTAACGTCTTTACGCATTGCTGAAAGCGAACGAGAAGAGATCACGCGCCCGAGCGCTTTAGCCTGTATCTTCGTCACAAAGAGCTGTTTGGGCAAAATCGAGTGCAGTTTCTCAACCATTTTCTCACCCTCCTCTTGCACGCGCCTACGAGAAATAACGCGCGCAAAGGCTGGTACCGGCTCTTCAGCTACCAAAATATCAAGCCTCACTACGTCAGCAGGTCGCTCATTCAGAAACTCATACGCGAGCGATGCGTACCCACTTGAGGCACTTTTTAATTTATCAAAAAAGCCACGCATCAGCTCGCGCAGTGGCATCTCGGCCGAGAGCTCGATGCGGCCATCTGACAGAGTTTTGGTATCGTTTGTTACTGCCTCATGGTCGTACAGCATTTGGATAATGGCTGAAAGCGCGTCAGCAGGCGTCATGAGGATCACCTTTACCCACGGCTCTTCGATGAGCACAATATCCCCATGCTCAGGGAATTTTGAGGGTGTGTAGATAGTCTCGCGCTTGCCGTTGTTTGTCGTCACGACATACGAGATAGTGGGGATAGTCACAATTAGCGTCAAGTCAAATTCGCGCCGTAGGCGCTCCGTAATGATCTCAAGGTGGAGGAGCCCTAAAAAGCCGCAACGAAACCCACGCCCAAGCATCCCTGACGACTCCTCTTCAAACGAAAGTGAGGAGTCAGAAAGCCTGAGGCGCTCAAGTGACTGGCGCAGGAGTGCGAGATCGTCTTGACTTTCAGGATAGACTGAAGCCCAAACAACTGGCCGTGGGCGCTCGTAGCCAGGCAATGCGGGTAATAGCCCTTTTTGAAGCCCTACCGTGTCGCCCACCGCCACTACCCCAGGCTCTTTAATACCGGTCACGACATACCCTATTTCACCTGCAGAGAGTGATTCTGCAGGAGTGTCGTCGGGGGTGAAGATACCCGTTTCAAGCGCGATGAAATCTTTACCGGCCGCACGAAAGGCGAGCGGCTGACCTTTTTTAAAGGTGCCATCAAAGACGCGCAAATACACCACTACCCCACGGTGCGGCGTGTAAGCGAAGTCGAACACGAGCCCGCGCGACTCATTTTTCTCACTCGAACGTGGGGGCGGGACCCTCTCAATAACCGCGGTAAGCAATTCTTCAACTCCCTGTGCCGTCTTGCCTGAAACCGCAAGCACGGTCGAGGGTGAGACCCCGAGCAGGGTCGCGAGCTCTTGCTTCACCTCATCAATACGAGCATAGGGGGAGTCGATTTTTGAGACGACCGGCACAATAGCGCACCCCTGTGCTTTTGCCGCCACAAGCGTCGTAAGCGTTTGAGCTTGTACGCCCTGGGTCGAGTCGACCAAAAGCAAAACGCCCTCAACAGCCTTTAGGGCGCGCGACACTTCGTAAGAAAAATCGATGTGCCCTGGAGTATCGATCAAATTCATCACATATTCCGGCCCTGACCCGTTAGAGGCGCGGTAGCGCATTCTAACGGGTTGCATTTTAATCGTGATGCCGCGCTCGCGCTCGAGATCCATTTTATCGAGCACCTGATCTCGCATCTTGCGCTCGGGTATCGTACCCGTTCGCTCAAGCAAACGATCAGCAAGCGTCGACTTGCCGTGATCAATATGCGCGATGATTGAAAAATTTCTGATTTTTTCTGGGTTCACGATTGGGGTGATTCGCCCGCTGAAGGCGGGACAGCGCGGGCAAGACCAGGGAGCAGACGTACCGCGTTCACAAAGGCCGAGAACTCTTCATTTTTTAGGAGTGCGAGCGTACCTGCCGCGGCCGCAAGACCCACCATACCTGCAACCAACGCTTCTGTGAAGACTACCGCAAACGTGGTCAGTGGCGCGACACCTCCCTCAAGATACAGCGCCGCATAGGTCGCCACCCCGCCGGCAAGCGCGGCTAGGAGCCCGTCAAAAAGTGGGCGCATGAGCAAGTGTGCAAGATGTGGGGTCGTGCGCCAAAGTGCGACAATGGAGAGAGTCGCCAGGAGCCATTGCCCAAAGACGAGGGCGAATGCGAGAAGGAGCACCTCTACCCCACCAACCTGCTCCACGCGCAAATATGCCGCCAACGTGGTGAGCGCCTCGTCAGGAAGGTAGGCGAGGCTAACGTGTGCAAGCGCAACTGTCGCGATGCTCCCGACAAGCTGGTAGAAAAAAGGCAGCCATGAGCGCCCCACTGCATAGAGCGCGCGCGAAAATAGGAGCACGAGCCCTTGAGCCACAAGCCCAGCCACAAGAATAGCGAGCAGCGCAGCGGTGAGACGTGTCGCATCCCAGTCAAACGCACCAGTTCCAAGCACGACACGCACAATATGCGCTCGCAGAACAACCACCAGACCCAAGAAAACGAATGACCACAAGACAATGCTCCGGGCTGAAGCAAGGAGTACGCGCGCAAACGAATCGCGATCAGCGTTTTGCGAATGCTCAGAGAGCGCAGGGAAAGCCGCCACCGCATACGAAGCACCCACGAGCGCAAGTGGCACTGCCTCGAGGTTAAGCGCAAACGTAAAAACCGATACCGAGCCTTCAGCTATGCGCGAGGCATATGCGGTTAACGCAAGCAGCGTCAGAGAGCCCATCGAAAGAGCCAGAGAGCGCGGGAGCGAGTCTCGTACAATGAGGCGCATCACACTCCATGAAGGTAGGGTAAGTCGAGGGAAGGCACGCGCCTCAAGTAGCATGGGCACGTGTATAGCCGCGTGCAAGCACGCTCCCGCTATGACGCCGACGCCGACACCAAGGAGCCCCATGCGCGGATAGAGCAAGAATGCACCAGCAATGATGCCGAGGTTATACAGTACCGGAGAGAGTGCGTAGAGTGTGAAGCGCCGATGAACTTGCGTAACACTCGTAATGATACCCGATATGCCTAGAATAATAGGCTGGAGTAAGAGGAGTCTCGCAAGGAGCACCAGCTCTGCAAATTGAGGAGAGTCGGTGAAGGCCGGGTACAGTACTGCAAGGAGTGCCGGCATACACACCCAAAGGACGAGCGAGAGTACCGCACCCGCCACGAGGAGAAAAGAGACCGACTGCGAAAGAAGCGCGCGGACCTCCCCACTCTCCCGCCCCGTGATACGCGGGATAAGCACATAGGCCGAGACCAGCGAAGCGATAAGAGCGAACACAAGATCAGGGATACGGAAGGCGCTGTAGTAGAGATCGAGCGTCTCACTTGCACCAAAGAAGTGGGCGAAGGTGCGATCTCGCAGCAACGCGAGTGCTTGTGAAGCGAGGGTAAGGAGAGCTAGCACGTACGCGGCCTCTTGGAGGCCGCGTACGGGGGCGGAGAGTGTGTGCAAGAATCGCTCTACCATCGTGCTACTGGAGCGGCGTGTTCTCGAAGAGGTTCGACGGGAACGGGTTCTTGTTCGCCCCAAGATCTTTGAGAACACTCGCGACCTGTGCCGCATTTTCAGCACTCATTCCCGCAATCGCCTCGATCTGCATCTTGGCGTTTTGGTAGTCTCGTGCACGGGCGTATAGCGCGGCTAAGAAATACCGCGCATTTGCAAAGCCAGGATTCTGTGTGACAAGCGCAGTGAGAGCCGCCTGTGCACCGATGTAATCAGCATTTGCCGCACGCAGTACCCCAACTTGAAAGAGGACCGTAGGGTCGTTTGGCGCAAAATATGCCGCAGCCTCTGCCGCCTGAAGTGCCTCTTTGATGCGACCCGTGGATACCTCAAGTTGCGAGAGTAAGAATATTGCGAGCGTGTAGTCCTGCTTAAGGGTGATTGCGGTTGTAAGCTCTGTACGCGCCTCGTCGGTCTTACCACCACTGATGTGGAGCTCTCCAAGCGTATAGTGGATAGGCGCCGACGTAGGATTAAGCTCCACAGCTCTCTCATAAGCAGAGACAGCATTATCGTAGGCACCAGCGACGTTTAACGGCACGATACCTTTGTAGAGTTCACCGAGGACAAGCCAGTTCTGGTACTCGTCTGGAGCGAGACGCGTAGCCTCAACCGCAGCAGAGATACCACTTGAAAGCTCTGCTTGCACGGCTTGCTGGCTTGGATTGCCGTTTCTTAACATGCGCGCGAGTTCAGCCTGCGCCGCCTGCGCCTTAAGGCGATAGGCAGTACTTGAGGGGAGGAGCGCTATAGAGTTGTCAGCGCCTGCGCGTGCCTGAAGAATCGTGGCTTCGAGAAGAGGCGCATCGTTTGCAAGCGACTGGCTGCTCTGAAGCTCGGCAATAGCGCGTGCTGAACGAACCACCTCAAGACTCGCAAGGTAGCGCTCGACCACGGTATACGCACCCGCGATAGATGCAAGAAGCACGATGGTGAGCACGAAGACAATCACAAAGCCAAGGCGAGGGCTTTTGGCAAAAATAATGCCCCACTGAGTTTTACCCGGGACATGCCGCAGTGAAGAAGCGAAGATGCCGGTGAAGACAAAGAGCATTGCCACCGAAACGAGACCCGCGTTCGCGAGCACCGCAATAAGAGCGAGGTACACCGCCCCCACGAAGGAGAACGTGGCGACAAAGCGGAGAAATGGGTCAGGGATACTTTTAAGAAGGAGAGCCCGCACTCCAAAGTAGAGTATCGCGAGTGCAAAGAGTATCCACGCTAGAGCCCCCACGAGACCGGTGGTTACGAGCGAAGTTGGGATGAAACCGACACCTGACGGAAAGTCTACGTTCCAAAACAGAGTTTGATTGACCGCTGGATCGCGATACTTGAGCCACTCACTCCCAAAGCTCGTCGGCCCAGTACCAAACACGAGCGATGGCGAAGTGTAGATCTGCTTGCCAATGTCGATGGTTGACTGCCACGAGGGCCGCACATCGAGCACATTGACTTTCAGTGCGGTCGCGAGCACGCTACTTAGGTTACCTCCAAGGAGAAAGAAGAGTGCTACAGCAAGAGTGAGCAGCGGGAGCGCGAGAGAGCGCTCTCCCCCATCGGGCCCCATCTCTGCTTCAGCAACTACCATTGCTCCGTCAAGATCAGAGTCGACTGCCGAGGGCGAACGGCGCATGACCGCCTCGACAAAGAAACCAAGCGAGACCAGAGCGATAATGATCCACTCGATGCGGGCACCAAGGAGCGCAAGCAAGAAGAGCGAGAGGGCCGCGAGCGCAAAAAGAGCGATACGTGTACGCCCATCTATGGTCAGGAAGCGAAAACTGATCAAAGCCCCAATTACCGCCAAGCCAGCAATCGATGCCAGATCAACCATTGACCCCAAGATTGAAGAGGAGGGCGAGATAAACCCAGGGACAAATTGGCCTGCCACCACGAAGAGGGTTTGGAGACCTACGACAAGAAGCCCAATAATGAGAATGCCTTTGAAGAAGAGCTTGTAGTGATCATCGCGCCTAAAGGCAAGTGCCGCGAGCGTCCCCAGAACACTCATAACCGTCATAAGCCCAAGGGTATCGAGTGAGAAATCAATAGATAAAAAAGCCCTATCAAACCCTACGCCGCCAAAAACCGACGAGAGGAGATAGGCAACAGTTGGAAGCCACAGAGCACCAAGCAAGAGCGGGGGCGGGAGAATAATGTTACCGCGTGAAAGGCGTGCAAGTACGAAGCACGCCAAGGTCACGATAGAACCTATAATAAGTAGGAATGCTTTTGTAGGCCCAAGGGGCACCGAAGCAAACGAGAAGGTGAAAAAGATAGATGTTGCTCCAAGAGTTACCAAGAGAGCCCAGAGCGTCGCAGACTCAAATGAAAACCGACGAGATTGCATAATGCTTACTGAAGGGGGCATAACGGTTAAGGTAATATAGGTAACGAATAATACAGGTAGTATACCGCCATTAAGGGGTACGCAACACACTGCTTTCCCCAGAAAGCATGTGGTGTAATAGCACACAACCCGCCGTGAGGCGGGTTGTGTGCTTGTATGAGACCAGATCGGTAAGCCGAATTCTGTCGTGGACGATCATCTATCTGGGGCAAAACTTGCGCCTTGCCTCAAGCGGCGCTCCCGTCACACACAAACGTGTGGTCAGGCACGGCCTTGCACGCGAGTAAGGATTTAGCCGTTGCATACCGTACATTGCTGTACGACTCGCCCTGCGTCACGAAAGAGTCGCAGGGCGCCCCCTGTTTTCACAGGTAGGCGTCTCTGTTCGCACCTCGCGCTTTACAGCGTGCGGGTGTTACCCGCTACCCGGCTCCATGGTCTAGTGACCCTGGACGTGTTCGGACTTTCCTCCCGCCACAACTTCGAAAGATGTTGGCGGGCGATCGTCTAATCTGGTCCCGATGTATTATACCACGCTTTTACCAAGAAAGGGTGCCGCCCGTTTTGTACTCAGTAACCCGCGTCTCAAAGAAATTCTTCTCTTTGTTCAGATCTACGGCCTCGCTCATCCAAGGGAAGGGGTTCTCAACATTATACTGCGTCGGGAGCCCTACGCGCTCCAGACGACGGTCAGCGATATGCTCTATGTATTGCTTGAAACCATCGGCATTCATGCCAAAAATACCCCGCGGGAATACCTCTGTCGCAAAGGTGTACTCAAGTTTGACCGCACGCTTTACCAAGTCGATGATGCGCGTCTGAAACTCTTTGGTCCACAGCTCGGGCTGCTCTTCTTTAATCGCATTGATCATGTTGATACCGAAGTTGAGGTGCTGTGATTCGTCACGCATAATGTACTGTATTTGTTCAGCCGAGCCCGTGAGTTTATTTTGCCGCTGAAACCCAAACATCACCGCAAATGAAGAGTAGAAAAAGATCCCCTCCATTACCAGCGAAAAGACGCACAGATTTTCGAGAAATTTCTGGTCATTTTCAAACGTCCCCGTCTTAAACGCAGGGTCGAAAATACCCTCGTTTAAGCCTAAGATCATATTGTCTTTGTTGTAAATAGACTCTACCTCACGATACATGTTGAAGATACGCGATTCGTCCATACCGAGCGACTCAACGATGTACTGGTAGGCGTGCGTGTGAATAGCCTCTTCGTACCCCTGTCGCAAAAGGTACATGCGGCACTCGGGGCTCGTTATGTGTTTGTAGATAGCCAGCACCACGTTGTTTGCGGCGATAGAATCGGCGGTCGTAAAAAAACCGAGCACCGTTTCAAAGGCCTTGCGTTCATCGGCGGTCAATACATCACGACTTTTCCATTGTTCTATATCGCGCTGCATCGAGATCTCAGTGGGCAACCAGTGGTTCGCATTCCCTACCGTATAAGCATCCCAGGCAAACGTATGGCGCATAGGGTAGAGCTGCATTACGTCAGCATCTCCACCGTTAATAATGCGGCGATTATTGATGTCGACAGAGGAAGCACCTCGTGCAATAGGCATAGTGCTCTCTAGTATCTCACGCTTCACACGATTCGCACACTCCTGAGTCAGGCTCAGTAGAAGATTGTAGGGCGGTAACCCCGACGAGCGCCCCGCCGGCTCCCGCTAGCGGGAGCGTACTTGGTATAGAGGTGGCAACCGCGAGCTCGGTGGTTTCAATAACCGCGATAGGCTCCTCCCTGATCTCGCCCGCCTTGCGCGTGTGCGTTGCGCCGAACTGCGCCGTAGAGACACTCGCCTTTTCTACCTGTGAAGCACCGAGCGTTCGTAGGTAGTAGGTCGTCTTGAGCCCCAACCTCCATGCCAAAAAGTAAAGCTCAGAAAGTTCTTTGCCTGAAGATCCGGCATAAAAGATGTTGAGCGATTGTGACTGGTCAAGCCAGCGCCCCCGGCGCGCCGCCGCCTCAATAAGCCACTTACCGTCTATCTCAAACACCTCTTTATACTTACGCCGCAGATCAAGCGGTAGTTCAACCATCTCTTGTACAGAGCCATCATGGTACTTAATCTTTTCAAGCATATCGTTACTCCAGAGCCCGCGTGCCTTTAAGTCTTCAACGAGGTACTTATTGATTACTACAAAGTCGCCCTCTTTGTTGCTCTTAACGTATATGTTCTTGTAGATAGGCTCAACGCAGGGGATACATCCAACCAGATTTGCCGTAGAGGCTGTTGGTGCTATCGCCATGGTGTTTGAGTTGCGCATCCCATGCTTGGCAACATGCGCGCGCACGGGTGCCCAATCAAGCTTCCCTCCTTCAGCGAACGTAACGCCATTGCCACGCTCGGCAGCCAAAAGTGCCATAGTGTCTTGTGGGAAGATGCCGCGACTCCACTTCGAGCCATGGTACGTCTCGTAGATCCCCTTTTCTTTAGCGAGTTCGCTTGAGGCAAGGATAGCGTGGTATGCCATGACCTCCATGCTCTCATCGGCAAAATCGAGTGCCTGCGATGAATCGAAATGTATCCCGAGCAGGTAGAGCGCGTCGTGGTACCCGCGCACGCCGAGGCCAACGGGGCGGTGGCGCATATTGCCACGGCGCGCATCTTCAGTCGGGTAGTAGTTGAGGTCGATAACATTGTCGAGCATACGCATCGCGACCTTTGTCACCCGCCCTACAAGCTCGTGATCAAATTTGCCGTTGACTACAAACTTGGCAAAGTTTAAGGAGCCGATAGTGCACACAGCAGTCTCATCGGCGCTCGTGTTGAGAGTGATCTCCGTGCAGAGATTCGAGTTGTGTATTACCCCTACATGATCTTGCGGGCTACGGATATTTGAGGGGTCCTTCCAGGTGATCCAGGGGTGCCCTGTTTCAAAGAGCATCGCGAGCATCTTTTTCCATAAGTCAGCAGCTGGGAGGCGCTTGTAGAGGGTGATCTCGCCCCGATCAACCATCTTTTCGTACTCTTCATAGCGCGCCTCGAACTTCTTTCCATATAGCTCAGGCAAGTCTGAAACATCTGAGGGAGAGAAGAGCATCCACTCTGCCCCAGCGCGCACGCGCTTCATAAAGAGGTCAGGGATCCAGTTTGCGGTATTGATGTCATGGGTGCGGCGACGTTCGTCTCCGGTATTCTTGCGTAGCTCTAAAAAGTCTTCGATGTCGAGATGCCACGTCTCAAGGTAGACACAGCCCGCGCCGCGCCGCTTGCCCGAGCGGTTAATCGCAATATTGACATCGTTAGCTATTTTGAGAAACGGGACAACGCCCTGGCTCCCGACTCCCGTACCTTTGATGAACGAGCCTGTCGCGCGCACCTTGCTCCACGCGGTGCCGGTACCCCCCGACCACTTGAGGTACTGTGCATTGTCTGAAAATGATTTGAAAATCCCATCAAGTGAGTCGGGCACTACATTGAGAAAACAGTTCGAGAGCTGGGCCTTCAGCGCACCTGCCTGAAAGAGGGTGCGCCCGCCCGGTGTGTAGTAAAAATTCGAAAGTACGTCGTAGAAAGCAAGCGCCGTTTCCGTGCGCTTATCTTTTGGCTCATTGAGTGAGAGGCCCATGGCGATACGCATCCAGAGCATTTGGGGGGTCTCGAGCGGCTTCTTAGCAGCAGGGTCCTCCATGCAGTAGCGCGAGATCATTATTTCAAGCCCCATGTACTCAAAGAGCTCGTCGTTCTCGATTTTAAATGCTGCAGTAAGACGCGGTATATCAAACTCGCGCATGCGCGCGTCAAGGAGCTCGCGGGTTATAGCGTCTTCAATATTGCGAGCAAATATCTTTGTATGCTCAGCGGCAAGGTTGGATCGATCATAGCCATGACCAAAGACATCTTCGTACAGACGTGCGAGGAGCATACGCGCCGCCACTTTTGAGTAGCCAGGGTCGCGCTCAATGAGCGAGCGCATCACGAGAATAAGCGATTTGCCTATTTGGTCGGTGGTAATACCCTCATAGAGATCGTACTTGAGTTGCGTAAGAACTCCCTCGACATCAACAACCTGCTCATACCCCTTCACAAAACCCTGGAGCGTCTTCCTGACTGCTGCTTCAGAGAAAACTGCTGAGGCTCCACTTCGCGTCTTGATCATGAGCCCTTTCTCTTCGATTTTCTCTAGAAATTCTTGCTGCTTCTCTTCGCGTAGCTTGGCGTGCTCATATCGATAGACAATGTAGTGCTTCGCGACCTCAAGGTAGCCGCCCTTCATGAGCGAGAGCTCTACGAAATCTTGCACATGCTCTACTGAAGGCATTTGCTCGGGGAAGCGCTCTTCAAGCGTGCGTACCACGTCCTTGGTCATCTCAACAAGAGAGTCGATGGGCAGATTTTCACCCGTAGCGGCAAACGCTTTACTCATTGCGGCAGTTATCTTGAACGCATCAAACGGCACGGTCATGCCATTTCTTTTCTTGATCTCGAGTATCGCCATACGGGTGAAAAATAAGGGCTGCTAATTGCACCCGAGGGGATACCTCGAAGTGACACCAAATCAGTGTACCCCTGCCGATCAGAAAACTCCTGTGGATATGTCAGCGCGAAACAGTCGGCCAATTTTGCAACACCAACAGTGTGCCGGTAGCTATGCTGTGGCGCGCGCCAAACCCTGCCAAAGTCTCAAGGACATACCGAGCTGGTACCGTGGGGTAAAAGACATTGGGGTAGGTGCTGGTTGCCACCTCACGTGCCATCGATACCACCTGTCCTTTATTGTCGAACCAGTAGATATCGAGCGGCACGAGAGTATCCTTCATCCAAAATCCGTATCGGTCATCGCGGGGGAAGATAAAAAGCATCCCGTACCCTTCAAGGACACTCTCCCTGTCACTCAACCCCCGCTCCCGCTTCGCGGGAGTATCAGCATATTCCAGCGCTAATTTAACCCCTCCAAACTCCCCCGTAGTGCCAGTGTCCGTGTTCGACTTGTAAGCAACCCAGAACCCAAAAACAACCAGCACCCCCGCGACAAGTGGCATCAAGATAAATTTCATCCCCAAAGTCTATCAGGATTTGTCATGGCAAGGTTTCATGGCAAGGTTTAACCTTGCCATAGGTACGTAAAAACCGTGGCAATAGTCTGCCACGGTTTTGAGAAAGCTATGACCAACGCAGCAGTTTCTTACAGAAGACCAATAGGCCAAACAGGGTAAGCGTAGGGGGCGCAGCAAGAATGGCAAACCCTATGATCGATTCCCCATCATGCCCCGTAGTTAACCAGACCACGGCCATGCCCATGCACCAGAAAACGAGCAACGCCAGCAGGAACAATCGAGCCATAAACGAATCTCCTTCGCAAAGGCACCACTGAGACTTTAGCACATGCGAATGCGTCCATATTTTCTTCGTAAGGATGGAGAGGTTTAACCTCGCCATTGGTGAGGTGTGATTGCTTTAGCTGTGACGAGCGGCTTCGATAGTGGCAACATCGATTTTTTTCATGCTCATCATCGCTTCGAAGGCACGTTTCGCCTCGGCACCACCGACTGCCAAGGCGTCTATAAGCGCACGCGGTGTTATCTGCCAAGACAGCCCCCACTTGTCCTTGCACCAACCGCACTGGCTCTCTTCGCCGCCATTCCCTACGATCGCATCCCAATAGCGGTCAGTTTCTGCCTGATCTTCAGTCGCAATCTGAAACGAAAATGCCTCACTTTGCTTGAAAGCTGTCCCGCCATTGATAGCGACACAAGGGATCCCTATGACCGTGAATTCAACGGTCAACACATCACCCTCTTTACCACCCGGGAAATCAGAAGGAGCCTGATGTATGCCCGTCACTTTGCTATCAGGGAAAGTGGCCGCATAAAACTCTGCTGCGGCTTGCGCATCTTTTTCGTACCACAGGCAAACGGTATTTTTGGATTGTGTATTCATATGGATATTATTTTAACTTGTAAACGCCAGAGTCCTTCATGACCTCGAGCAATATACCAGCCACGCTATACTGATGCTATGCACAGTAAAGAAATTGATCTGCCGACCAAAAACGCAAATGTCGCCGAAATAACCCTCACTGGGCGCTATCCCGAGCAGGGATATGTACTCAATACAAAGTCAGAAATGATCGTGCGAGTGCTCGAGGGTAGTGCGAAGCTTCAATATAAAGATGACGCGGAGGTAATAGTAAAAACTGGCGAGACCGTGTTCGTCCCCACCAACCGCGCGTATGCATGGGTACCTAATGGCTCCGTTACACTCTACATTGTCAGCACCCCACCATGGACCAACGCGCAACAAGAAACTCAACCCTAGTCCGTAAGGACCGTCCTTACGGTGCCACTCACTATTTGTATTTATTTTTGACGATCGGCTAAAGATAAATACATTGGTTACTTTTGGTCTCTGTTGGCAAGGTTTAACCTTACCATGAGTGACCGACCGCAAGTATCACCCACGCAACCTTCATCCCACCATGCTACTACATATGCCTTACTTAACGCACAAAGACAAAGGCAAGGAAAGACCAGAAACTGAGAAGTCCGATGACACCGAGTATGGAGAAAAATAGAACGAGGAAAACTGTAACGAAAGTGTCTTTCAATGCTTTTCTGCCAACCCTCATCCACTTCATGCGGCCTTCGATAGTTCTCAAATCTTGCATAAACGTCTGAAAGCTGGATTACTTTTATAGAACAGGAACGCGAGCAGTGCCGTGACAAAAAGAAGTCCAATTACAGCGAGAGTTGTTCTGAAAATCCAAGTTTCAGCAAATTCTTGCAAGGCATAGAAAATAACAAAAAATGTGACAAGAACAATATCCCAATATTGAATGAGTAGGTAGATACCAGCCCAGAAAGAAATGACTAACACGAAACTGCCGATATCTTCAGGAGCTATTTTTGCGATAAGGATTAAAAGAAGTATCGCGATTGCCACTAACAAGAAAATCAGTATAGCCATGCTGGTAGCTTAATATGCGAACACTGTGCGTATTATCAGATCATAGTTCTATTATTTTATCTCTAAAAAAGAAACAAACTACTTGCTGCCAAAGATCGATCGAGGGCATGTTCTCCACTGCAAAACTTTGACATGCGCGAGCCAACTCATCATCCGAATATGGCCCGGGCGTGTAGATGCGTATTAATAAAATTACATCTCTGCTTGCCTTTGTTTTTTTCTTTATTAGGGTCTGCCCAAGAACCGTATTGAGATATTCATTTGTGGGCCGCGTTCTGCCGACGATTCTCCGCGAATCGTTTATTGCATACTTTTTCGCGGCAAAAATCTCGCCAATGTATTGACCGTCTCCAATAGTAAGCTGATACTTCTGATTATTGTATACGAGATCAGCTGGTTCAGAACATTCAACACACAGTAGTTTCTCTTCAAAAGTTATGCTGTTGATACGAAGAAAATCTTTAAATACAGCGACCTCCTCACTTTTCTGATTTTGTAGAATATTGTAACTCAAAGACATAATTCTGCGGAGGCGGAGAGATTCGAACTCTCGATACCTTGCGGTATGCCGCCTTTCCAAGGCGGTGGAATAAACCACTATCCGAC
>CAZWKU010000002.1:0-68547 GCA_964634595.1 uncultured Candidatus Saccharibacteria bacterium
CGCAGGGCCTGTGGCGGTGGGGGTAGTGAGGGTGGCAGAGGGGTTTGATCTCGCGAGAGAGTTCCCCGGGGTGAGAGACTCGAAAAAGCTTTCAGAGAAAAAGCGCGAGAAGATTTTTGAAATGCTCGAAGCCCGCGTTGCCACGGGCGACGCGGGCTTTGTGGTCGAGTTTGAAAACGCACAGGCGATTGATCGTGAGGGCATTGCGGTCGTGATACGTCGCGCGCTTGCGCGCGGCGTAAACACGCTTGCGCCCGACTCCGCATTAGTTGAAGTATTGCTCGACGGTTCGCTCAAGGCACCGCTTGAGTATGCGCAAAAAGTGATTATCAATGGTGACGAGTTGGTGCCCATAATCTCGCTCGCATCTATCGCGGCGAAAGTCTCGCGCGATCGGCTGATGAGAAAGCTTGCGCTCGAGTACCCTGCGTACGGTTTTGAAGTGCATAAAGGGTATGGCACCAAGGCACATTACGAAGCGTTGAAGAAGTACGGGCTCTCCGCTATCCACCGTCGCTCATTTATCCATCTTGACCTTGTACCTTCTCGGGAGTAAAAAGTAACCTTCCGAGCAGTAGGGTTCGGATGATTTTCGGGGAGTTTTGCATGTCAGTACACGCAACCATAATTAACGGAGTCCTGGGTACGAAGGCGCGAGAAAAAGGCTTGCAACTTAAAAGACTAGGTTTCTGTGTTTGTGGAGGAGAGTTTGCATGTGCTGGAGCTGGAAAGCTAGAGAATCGAAGCGGTGTTCTTGTATTACAGTGCGGTAATCGCCACGAGGAGGTAACTCGTGCAGAGGCAAATTCTTGCAATAGCCGAACGGATCATTCACACTAAGGTTCAGACAAACATATTTTTAGCTCACTCAAGCGCTCTGTGTAGGGGCGCTTCACTTTTTTATACGCGTGTGGTAATGTGGCTCCTATGTCTATTCGGATGCGCCATACGCGCTCGCACACTAAGAACCGTCGTTCGCACCACGCGCTCGTGGCCATTAAGGCTATACCGACTGAAAACGGGCTACGTCTCCCGCACCGTATTGATGAGGCGACGGGTATCTACCGTGGGAAGCAGATCATCGTAAAAAAGGAGAAAGTGAAAGCCGAGAAGGTGAAAGGCCCGCGCACTGAAGCGTCTCACGACGAGCACAAGCACGAAAAAGGCGAGCACAAACATTCAAATGCCGATAAAACGCGTTCGCGCGGATTCTTTGGTCGTGTGGCGAATGCTCTCCCGAAAGCTCGTAGTGGGGCCGGTGGTGGAGGTGCTTAAGTACATACTGCAAAAGAATGCACAGGGGCCGCTTGCACGGCCTTTCTCTTTGATATACTAGTACTAGTTATGGCAAATCGGCACCTTGCTCGCTCAATTGTTCTCCAGACACTCTTCGAGTGGGATACCACTCACGTGAGCGAGCAAGAATCAACCAGTATCCTCGAGCGCAATGTTTCTGAGTTTGGTGGCGATGGCGCTGACCGTGTTTTTATGGAGACTCTCCTTACCGGGATACTTGCGAAGCGTGCAGACATTGATCTTATTATTGCCAAGGCGGCGCCTGATTGGCCGCTTGAACGCATAGCGCCTATTGATCGAAACATTTTGCGCCTCGGCCTTTTCGAACTTTTGTTTGCTGACCGTACGCAGGTGCCCGCTAAGGTTGCTATTAACGAGGCTATTGAACTCGCAAAAACTTTTGGGGGTGAGTCTTCGGGCCGCTTCGTAAATGGGGTGTTAGGAGCGGTGTATAAAGAAATCGGAGAACCGGGGAAAGAGGAGCAGGGTAAGAAAAAAGTAAAACGTGAAGATTTACCACTTGAGAAGTATGGGGGCGCTATTGTCTACGCGAAGCATGATAGTCAATATTATCTTGCCCTGGTTCATGATGTCTTTGGCCACTGGACCCTCTCAAAGGGGCATATTGAGAATGATGCCTCGCCCGCAGAAGGCGTGAAGCGTGTCGTGAAAGAAGAGCTCGGTGTTGACTGTGTCGTTGAGGCGCAAGTGGGAGAGAACGAGTACGTAGCATCGCATCCCGAAAAAGGGAAGCTCCGTAAGCACGTATGGTTCTTTCTTGCATCTACCACCTTTGAGCCTCTGACGCTAAAAAAGAGCGGCGGGCTCGACGACGCCAAGTGGTTTCGCCTTGCCGACATTCTTGACCTCAATTTCTATGATGATATGCTCCCCATTGTTACGGTCGCGGTGCAGAAACTTCTCGATCATGCGCGTGCGACAGGCGCGCAGAGCGGGGTGCCGGGCCGCAAGTCTTAAATGCCTGATTTCGCTGCTTTAGCCTCACAACTTGGCCTTACCTTTAAAGACCTCAACCTTCTCGTTGAGGCGGTAACCCATCGCTCCTATTTGAACGAAAACCGCAGTTTTGCGGGTGCACATAATGAACGTCTTGAGTTTTTGGGCGATGCGGTACTCGAGC
Source organism: uncultured Candidatus Saccharibacteria bacterium (assembly GCA_964634595.1). Lineage (GTDB taxonomy): Bacteria > Patescibacteriota > Minisyncoccia > Phycocordibacterales > Phycocordibacteraceae > C7867-001. The sequence continues at coordinate 2,438 of CAZWKU010000002.1, forward strand.
TTGCGGTAACTCACTTTCTCTTCAAACGATATCCTACAAAACCAGAGGGCGATTTGACCGCATATCGAGCGGCCTTGGTGAACACCATTTCACTAGCAGAGGCGTCGCAAAGAGTGGGCGTCAATGACTACCTCCTGCTCTCTAAGGGAGAGGCAAAGGATACGGGGCGCGCGCGGATCATTATTCTTGCCGACGCGTTTGAGGCAATTATCGGCGCTGTGTATCTCGATCAGGGATATGATGCTGCCGAAGCGTTTATTGCGAAGCATCTCCACAGCAAATTAGATGAGGTTATCGAGAAACGTGCTTACCAAGACGCAAAAAGCCGCTTTCAAGAGGCGGCGCAGGACAAGCGTGGGGTAACGCCGGCATACGAAACACTTGACGAGGTTGGTCCAGATCACGACCGTATTTTTACCGTAGGGGTATATTTGGGTCGCGTTGAAGTTGCGCGGGGCCAAGGTCGCTCAAAGCAAGAAGCTGAACAAGCCGCCGCCCAAGCTGGCCTTGACAAAATGAGCTGGTAGGAAGTATCCCGCAGTGCGGGACGAAAACTTTTCAGTATAGGTACGAGTAAATATTTGGTACAATGTGAGCATGTTGAAGCGGCTTGAAATTGCCGGGTTTAAATCGTTTGCAAAAAAGACGACGCTTGATTTTGCACATGCGACGACTGCTATCGTAGGCCCGAATGGGTCGGGTAAATCAAACGTAGCCGAGGCGTTTCGTTTTGCGCTTGGCGAACAGTCAATGAAGAGTATGCGCGGCAAGCGCGCTGAAGATTTGATATGGAATGGCTCTACGAGCGTGCCGCGTGCCAATCGTGCTTCGGTGTCTATCGTGTTTGATAATCGCAAGCGCAATTTCAAAGTTGATTTTGACGAGGTTGCTATTGACCGCACCGTGTACCGTGACGGGAGCGCTGAGTACTCGCTCAACGGGTCAAGGGTGCGCCTGCGCGACATTGAGGAGCTCCTCGCGGGTGCCAATATTGGAGAGACGGGGCATCATATTATCTCGCAGGGCGAGGCTGACCGTATTCTCATGGCGAACCCGCGTGAGCGACGTGAAATGCTTGAAGATGCGCTCGGGCTTGCGGTCTATGAATTTAAAAAGGCAGAGGCAGAGAAAAAGCTCGGTAAGACCGAAGAGAATATGGGGCAAGTAAACGCGCTTCGCAGGGAGCTTGCTCCGCACATGCGTTTTCTTGAGAAGCAGGTAGAGAAGCTTGAGAAGGCTGAGCAGGTGCGGCGTGAGCTTGTGAGTGCGGCACACACATATTTTGCAATCGAGGATGCCTATCTCGCGCGTGAGAAAAAGGAGAACACCGAGCGTCTTCAGGTAGCGCGCACGACCGTGGCACGGCTTACAGAAGAGCTGAAGGCGATAGAGGAGGGCGCGACCACTGATGCTGAGGGCACGAAACGTCTTGCTGAGGTACGTACATGGGAGGGTGAGGCAGAGCGTCTCGCGGGCGAGCGCAGTGCGTTCGCCCGCGAGCTTGGGCGCATTGAGGGTGGGCTTCAAGCGGCAAAGCGCCGAAGCTTAGATGTCGCCCGCGAGCCCTATGCCAAGGTACCGCGCGAAGATCTAGCCGCGCTACGTGACGAAGTCGAGCGGCAGGGCAAGGCCGATACTCCTGAAGCTGTCGTGGCCGCACTTCGGGGTATTGTCGCGGCAGTAAAAGCGTTCATGGAGCGTTTCGCCTCGCCTGGTGACGATCTCCTTGCTGAAGAAGAAAGGACGGTATATACGCTTGAACGCGAAAAGGCAGATCTTGCCGAAAAGGAGCAAGCCTTGAGTAAGAGCCATGAGCACGCAAGACTAGCGCTCGGGAGGGCACGTGAGGCATTAACCGCTCACGATGAAGCAGGTCGCGAGATACGTCGTCGCATCCTAGGGCTTGCTGAAGAGAAGGCGCAGTCAGAGGTGAGTGTAGTGCGCCATGAGGCGCACGAGCGCGAGCTCGCGCTCCTCGCAGACGAACTTGATGCGGCTAAGGCGGAGTCAGTGGCGCTTGCGGGTACGACGGTTGTAGCGTATGCCGCCCTTTCTGAAATCTCTCACGAAGATCGTAGAAAGCAGGAGGAGCGTAAAAAAGCGCTCGAGCGACTCAAGATACGTCTTGAGGAGGCTGGCGGGGGTGGAGAAGATATACGGCACGAGTATAAAGAGGTTAGCGAGCGAGAGCAGTTTCTTGCGCGCGAGCTTGATGATCTTGGTAAATCTGCGGCAGGGCTTCGGGCACTGATCAACGATCTCGATGCTGAACTCGCCAAGAGTTTCGCTGAGGGTCTGGCAAAGGTTAACGCTGCGTTTGGCGAATTTTTTGGCATTCTTTTTGGCGGGGGTGGCGCGCGCCTGGTGCTTGAGGAGGCGGCAGACTCTAGTGAGGATAGTGAACTTGAAGAAGAGAGAGACTTACCTCAGATGCCTCAAAAGCCTGGCATCGAGATTGCCGTTACGATACCGAAGAAGCGGCTCCAATCGCTCATGCAGCTTTCAGGCGGAGAGCGTGCGCTGACCTCCATTGCGCTTATCTTTGCAATGAGTCAAGTTAACCCACCACCCTTTTTGATACTTGACGAAACCGACGCTGCGCTCGATGAAGCTAACAGTCGTCGCTACGGAGACATGATCGAAAATCTCTCGAAGAAGTCGCAGCTCATTGTGATAACTCACAACCGCGAGACCATGAGCCGGGCCTCGGTGCTTTACGGTGTCACCATGGGCGGCGACGGCATCTCCAAACTCCTCTCAGTCAAATTTGACGAGGCAGTCGCGGTCGCGAAATAGCCGCGGTGGTGGTGGTACAATGAGCCGTCATGGCGGCGTTTGAATATTTCAAACACAATGTGGGCAAGGCGGCAGAGCTTTTGCGCATACCTCACCCAGAGCTTGAAGCATTTTTAGAACCAGATCGGGTGCTAAAGGCTGATCTCACCATCCCGCTTGATGCAGGGGGCACGGCGACCTTTCAGGCATATCGTGTGCAGTTTAACAATGCGCGTGGGCCCTACAAAGGCGGTATACGCTTTCATCCTGAGGCTGACGAAGACGAGGTTGAGGCGCTTGCTGCGATGATGGCGATCAAATGTGCAGTCGTTGATATCCCGATGGGCGGCGGCAAAGGAGGAGTGAGGGTTGACCCGAAAAAACTTTCGAAACAAGAGCTTCATGAGGTTGCACGTGCGTTCGTGCGGGCGTTTGCTTCGCACTTAGGGCCGGACAAAGATGTCCCCGCGCCTGATGTGTACACTAACCCAGAAATAATGGCCGTGATGCTCGATGAGTATGAAAAAATCGTGGGGCACCGTGCCCCAGCAATGATCACGGGCAAGCCACTTGAGAAGGGTGGCATCGTAGGGCGCGATACTGCGACGGCAGATGGTGCTCTGTTTGTGCTCGAAGCTCTGCTCGGCGATCAGCACCGCTCCCTTCGCTCCCTGCGCGCCGCGATACAGGGGGCAGGGAATGCAGGTGCGCAAGCGGCACGTCTCCTTTCTGAGCGCGAAGCGAAGGTGGTCGCGATAGCCGACAGTCACGGCACAATTTCAAATCAAGCGGGCCTTGATGTAGAGGCGGTGCTTCAAGCAAAAGAGGAGAAGGGCTCAGTACAGAATGCTCTCGGTGGCGAACAGAGTAGTCCCGAGGACGTGCTTTTTTCTGACTGCGATATTCTTGTCCCTGCCGCTCTTGAAGAACAGATACATAGAGAAAATGTCGAAAAAGTAACGGCTGACATTGTTCTTGAAATTGCAAATGGCCCCACGACACCTGAAGCTGACGAGATCCTTGCAAAACGTGGTGTTGCGGTAGTGCCAGATGTGCTTGCAAACGCGGGCGGCGTCACGGTCTCATATTTCGAATGGCTTCAAAACCGTTCGAGCGAGGAGTGGGGTAGGGCACGAGTTACCGAGCGCCTTGCCTCAACCATGCATGATGCATATCGCGATGTTGCCGACTTCGCGCTTGATCGTGGCATCACGTTACGCGAAGCCGCCTACGCTCTGGCCCTACATCGAATCCTTGGGTAGTAATCGTCTTTTCCTTACCCCATTTTGCACTATCCACTATCTCAAACGACAGCATTCTTTCTAGGTCGTGGTAAAATAAACTTATGTGGCTACCGATGAAATTTGGAGGGATTCTGCTTGTCGTCAATATAATTATCGGTCTGTTAGGTACGCGAATACCACTCATCAACGATGATCTACTTTTCCTCACATTCCCTACGGTATGGGCTTTCTTTGGTGGCGTTACCATTAGCTCAGTATTACTGTTCGTAATTGCTACTCTCATTCTATATTTCATCGCTGGATTAATTCTAGCGATCATAAGTAAAGTTTTAGAGAAATTCTTGCCATCCACAGCAGCTATGGTTATTGCCTTGCTCCTGCCGGTTCTACTTGTTGGATGGTATGGATACTCTGAATACCAAAAGACAAAGGCGTATCTCGAACAAAACACTTCTCAAGAGGCCCAACAGCAGCTTCCCGATGGAGTAGCCCCGATCATCATCCAGGAGTCCAATTGACTTTGCTTCACTAGGTGCAGTGCTTTGTGTAAGTTTGTATGAAGCAGGGAAAGATGATTGAGTCTTATATCCGTCTTTATTTTCCCTTACTCCAAGTTTTCTTGGAAGGTATCACCGATCTCCAGTTCTTGCACTATCCACTATCTACAACGACCGTACACGGTAGTGGATGATAGGATAGGAGCATGGGGAAGCAAGAAGAATTCGTACGCGAACGAGCCAAGCGTAACGCACTCAAAAACGCTCTTCTTCTTACACTCGCGGTCACGGGTCTGGTACTCATGGGAGTTCGACTCCCACCAAAAATCTTTACCTTCGGATTCTGGAGAGACGATGCTCGATTTCGATACCGTACCCGCACAACACTTTCAAGATTGGTACGGCAGGGGTTAGTAACTTTTGTTGAAGATGGGGACAAAAGATATGCCAGACTCACTAAGAGAGGTGAAGCCTATATTGTATTTGAAAAGGCGAAACTAGAGCTACAAAAGAAACGCAAGTGGGATAAGCGGTGGCGTATGGTGATATTTGATGTTCCAGAGCGTAGAAAGCAGATGCGTAATCGCTTACGCAGAGACATGGTGGAACTCGGCTTTCTTCGTCTGCAAGACAGCGTGTGGGTGCACCCGTATGATTGTGAAGATCTTATGGCACTGGTGAAAACACGCTGTGGCGTTGGCGCGCACGCACTCTACGTCATTGCTGAAACGATAGAGCACGACCGCTCACTACGAGAGCATTTTCGCCTACCGATGACATAACCACAGCTATCCACTATCTCAAACGGTCGCACAAATTAGTGGATACGTCGGGTTTGTGATTTGGGATGGTGTTCCTGAGCCACTGAATCATTACGGCGATTTTGACGTAAATTATTTCGTGATATGATATCTTTTCGGGTTACAAATGGAGGATTGAAATGCGCCGTAGTTTGTTCTGGAGCTCTGTTGTTGTCTGTGCAATCCCAACTGTAGCAGTAGCTGATATTGTGAAGGGTTTAACGTACCGTATTGGTTTGGGAAGCCAGCTGACCACCAAGACGAGATATCTTCTCCCCAAACCTATTGCTCCCGTTTTCGGAGATTGGATTGAGGCGATCATATGCAAAGCCAACACAAACTCTTTTATCTTCCGTGTGGTTCGGCACTCTGAGGCCAGATTTAGGTTTCTCCCGTCAACTTTTGAGTCGGGAAAGGAGACTCAATGACCCTTGTTGACGGTAATGGTGTCACATACAAAATCACAGGTGATAAGTTCTATTCTGGTTGTGGGCTTGATGTAATAGTAGAATGATCTGTCTCCCGCTAGACGCCACAAGATAAAACTTGCGGCGTCGCTTTTTTCAGAGAGACGAATTCAACTGCTTACGCAGACTTCTCAGTTCTGTACCAGTGCAAAGTCAAGTTCTTTTTCGGGGATGCGGGCGGCGATTAACTTTACGCGGATGGGGTCGCCAAGTTGGTACGAGGTTTTGGTGCGACGGCCGATAAGGCGGTAGTGTTTCTCGTCGTATTCAAAATAATCGTCGCCAATGCCAGCGATGCGAATCATGCCGTCGGCATGCGTCTCGGCGAGCTCTACGTAGAGCCCGCGTTCGTTAACGCCTGAAATAACCGCATCAAACTCCTCACCTATCCTGCCAGAGAGAAATTCGACCTGCTTCATTTTTACCGAGTCTCGCTCTGCTTCAGCTGCGCCCACCTCGCGTTCTGAGGCGTGTATTGCGAGTGCTTCGAACTCCTGCATCTCCTGCTCAGTTATCGGGGTCCCGCCCGCATGTGCTTTTACGAGGCGGTGGATTACGACGTCAGGGTAGCGACGGATAGGAGAGGTGAAGGTGGTATAAAAATCAAACGCGAGCCCAAAGTGACCGATATTTTTTGTTGTGTAGACGGCCTTTGCCATTGAGCGAAGCGCCGCTGTTTTTATTAGGTACTCTTCAGGTTTGCCCTTGGTTGCGGCCATGAGGCGGTTAAGCTCTGCACCGGTAACTCGCCCGGCATGCGTTTTGAGTTCGTAGCCGAGGACGCGCAAAAACTGGGCAAGATTCTCGATGCGGTCGGCATCTGGCGCATCATGGACACGATATAGCGATGCAAAATGCGGCCCCCCGTTATTGGTGAGCTTTGCCAGGTGTTCGGCAACCGATTGGTTTGCGAGGAGCATGAAGTCTTCAATCAAGAGGTTGGTGTCCCTACGCTCTCTGAGGTGCACCGCGATCGGCTTACCCTCGGCATTGAGCTCGACTTTCACTTCGACCGTGTCAAACTCGATTGTCCCCTTGGCGACGCGCCGTACGCGCATCTTTTGTGCCAGTGTGCGTAGTATCGCAAGCTCTTCGTGCATAGTGCCGGTACCGGCATCGAGCACTCCCTGCGCCTCTTCGTAGGTAAAACGTTTGGCCGAGTGGATGATGGTTTCGCCAAACCATGTACGGAGCACACGACCTTCGATATCGAGGGTGAACACAGCCGATACTGAGAGACGGTCTTCATTAGGCACCAGCGAACAGAGATTGTTTGAGAGCACTTCGGGGAGCATGGGGATGGTGCGGTCGACAAGGTAGACCGAAGTTGCGCGCTCACGGCCCTCGCGATCAAAAGCTGTCCCCGGTTGTACGAAAAAAGAGACATCGGCAATGTGCACACCTACCTCAATGTTCCCATCTTCGAGTTTTTGTACCGAGAGTGCGTCGTCAAAGTCTTTTGCGTCAAAGGGGTCGATGGTGCAGGTGGGTACTTTTCTAAAATCACGTCGTGTACCGCGTACTGTTTCTTGTTGAATCATCCTCTTGCCATCTATCTCGAGTTTCTCAGCTTCGCTTGTTACCTCGGGCGGGAAGGTGGGGCTAAAGCCCTGTCCGAGCGCGAGAGCGCGCATTTCGGTCTCGTGTACCCCTGCGGGGCCGATAACTTCTTCAATGGTACCCAGCGGGTACTCTTTATCGGGGGCCCATGCACCGAGCCGTGCGAGTACTTTGTACCCAAGCGGAGCCTCGCCTCGGTCGAGGATCACCAAGGGCACGTACATCTTTTTATAATCGGGAGTGAGAAGCGTGAGGCCGTCGGCTTCAATAAGAGTCCCGACAAAGGTCTCGCGGGCGCGTGAGATTACTTCAACGACCTTGCCCGCCTCGCGTGGGGGCATCTTACCCGTAGGGTCGCGATAGAGTCCTTCCGGGGCTACCTTAACTATATCGCCGTGGAGGGCGTGCCCGGCCCACTCGGCAGGTATCAGGAGATCCTCACTTTCAGTATCGACACTGAAAAATCCCACGCCCTTACGGGTCATGGTAATAGGTCCCTCGTATACCCTTGCTTCAGCCATTTTTTGCTACTCTAGCAATATATAGCCCTTTCTGCTATAGTACCCCCCACATGTTGATGATTCGATTTCAGCGCATTGGCCGCACCAACGACCCGGCCTTTCGCATTGTTGTCCTTGAAAAAGAGCGTGCCGCCAAGAGTGGGCGTATCCTTGAGCAGTTGGGTACGTATAACCCACGCACCAAGACAACGACGCTTCATGAAGCCGAGGTGAAGCATTGGATAAGCAAGGGTGCACAGCCGACCCCTTCGATGCATAACTTTCTAATCACCAAGGGTGTAATTACCGGAAAGAAGATTAACGTCCTCCCTAAAAAGACTATTTCTAAACAGGAGCAAGAAGCAGTGCCAGCTGCTGACACACCGACAGCGCCTGCTGAAGTTGTAGCGACACCTGTTGAAACAGTGGCAGTCTCATAACACCATGGATGCTGACCACGCATTTTTGGATTTTGTGGTGAAAGCGGTCGTCACTAATACTGATGCAGTCGAGATTGTGCGTACGGTAGACGAGATGGGAGTCCTGCTCACGCTTACGGTTCACCCTGACGATATGGGCAAGATCATCGGCAAGAACGGCAAGACTGCCGAGTCACTGCGCACTCTCCTACGGGTCGTCGGGATGAAGCACAACGCCCGCGTTAATTTGAAGATTAATGAGCCCGCAGGTGGCAAACGTGCACTCGAAACCAAGACGGTCGATGAGGTTGTTGAGGGCATAAACGCTTAATGCGTTTTCATCTCGTTACTCTGTTTGCAGAAGCATGTGACGCATATTTGAGTGCGTCGATTTTGGCGCGCGCGCGAAAAGAAAAAAAGATCGCTGTTTCGTACGTGAACCCCCGTGATTTTGTTGACAACAAATGGGGCAAAGTAGATGAGCGCCCCTATGGCGGCGGTCCGGGGATGGTGGTGATGGCATTGCCCATTGTGAAGGCGGTAGAGAAGGCACTCAAAAAAGCTAAGAAACCTGTTGTGGTCTGGTTTAGCCCGGGCGCAAAGCAGTTCACCAACAAAGAGGCTGATGCGCTCGCAAAATACAGCGATGTGGTGCTTGTGTGCGGGCGTTATGAGGGTATCGATGAGCGTGCAAAGAAGATCATCAAGACCCTCGCACCCGTAAAAGAGTTTGCGGTAGGCGAGGCCGTTTACACTGGCGGTGAGGTACCGGCCATGGCAATTGTTGATGCGGTGTCGCGCCGCCTCCCAGGAGTGCTCGGCAAAGACGCGTCAGTCGAAGAGCGTCGCACCGCGGCCTCGCAGGTGTACACGCGCCCAGACACAATAAGTTGGAAAGGGAAGTCGTATAAGGTCCCGGCTGTCCTCAAAACCGGCCACCATGCCAACATTGATGGGTATCGCCTCAAGAAGCGGTGACACACCCTCGCTTTGTCCCCAGGAGGCTGGGAGGGAGTTGACGGCGGGAGGGGTGGCGCGGTATGCTAGGGGTACCAGAAAATGAGTGAGTTAAGGTGTCTGGCGGGCACTGATTTGAATACAGGATTGTTTGGTAAGCGCAAAGGCGTTCTTCGCTGTGCGTTTATGTGCATTTGTTAACAAGCGTTTGATTATCACCCCCGTAATCCCTACGCCGCATGCAAAAAAAGCCGCTCCCCCAAAAGACCTTTGGCGCATACCAGGCGCCGCGCGTACCCTTTCCCGACCTTGTGGGGCACCAGAGCTCGTCATTTGATTGGCTCCTTAAAGATGGTCTCAAGGAGCTTTTTAAGGAGTTTTCGCCTATTGGTGATTACTCAAACAAAAAGTTTGAGCTCAAGTTTGAAGATTTTGAGATAGGAGAGGCGAAGTACGATGAGGATTATGCGCGGGAGAATATGCGCACCTACGAGGCCCCTCTTAAAGTTAGCGTAACCCTCCGCAACAAGACTCTCGGCACCGAGAAGTCGCAGGAGATTTTCCTCGCTGACCTCCCGATGATGACCCCCCATGGCTCGTTTATCGTTTCGGGTGTTGAGCGTGTGATAGTGCCGCAACTCGCCCGCTCGTTCGGGGCGTTTTTTGTGTCAGAGCTTATTCGCGGCAAACCGTTTTTTGGTGCGAAAATTATCCCCTCGCGCGGCGTATGGATCGAAATTGACTCAGAGGCAGATGGTGCAATCTTCGTCAAAATTGACCGCAAGCGCAAATTCCCGGTTACCCAGCTCCTCACGGTATTTGGCGCAGGACTCGGCGAGAAGATTGCCGAAAAATTTGCTGATGACCCTGAAGCGCTGGCGGCTATAAAGGCTACCCTGGTACATGACACTGCTACTTCGGTTGAAGAGGCGTATATCGAGATACACCGCCGCATGCGCGATGGTGATCTTGCCACACCCGAGAACGCTAAGAACTTCGTGCAAGCGCTATTTGGTGCCGAGCGCTATGACCTCTCTAAGGTTGGGCGCCATCGTCTCAATGCGCGCTTTGATCTCCCGATAACCGAGAAGCAACTTGAGAAGCGTACGCTCTCACTCGCAGACTTCACACGTATTGTCGCCGAGATCGCGCGTCTTAACAGTGATCCCGCCGCTCGCCCCGACGACATTGACCACCTAGGTTTTCGGCGCGTACGTTTCGTTGGTGAATTGCTCCAGTCACGCATGCGGGTTGGTATGTCGCGCATGAAGCGCAATGTCCAAGATCGCATGTCTACTATTGAGAGCGATACGACGCTCCCAGCGGCACTCCTCAACCCGCGCCCCTTCTTTGCGGCTGTTCGTGAGTTCTTCACCGCAAACCAGCTCTCGCAGTTTATGGATCAGCAGAACATTCTCGCCGAGCTTGAGCACATGCGTACGCTCTCGGCGCTTGGCCCTGGTGGACTTACCCGTGAGCGCGCGGGTTTTGAAGTGCGTGACGTGCACTCTTCTCACTACGGTCGCCTCTGCCCCATACACACCCCTGAAGGACAGAACATCGGGCTTATCTTGAGGCTCTCCACGCACGGGACAACTAACGATTACGGGGTGATTGAGACGCCGTATGTCCGCGTAAAAAATGGCAAGGTGACTGAAGAGGTCATTTCAATTAACGCGCTTGATGAAGAGCGTGAGACTATCGCTCATGGTGCTACCAAGATTGATGAGAACGGCCGTATTGCAGAGGCAGTGCTTGAGGCTCGTCGCAAGGGCGAGACAGTTATTGTCCCGCGCGAAGAGATCACCTTGATCGATGCTTCTACCTACCAAATGTTTTCAATTGCGACCTCGATGATCCCCTTTGTTGATCATGACGACGCTAACCGCGCGCTCATGGGTTCGAACATGCAAAAACAGGCGACACCAGTACTCCTTCCTGAAGCTCCACTCGTTGCTACGGGCATAGAGACACATGCGGCAAAAAATACGGGGCGTCTCGTACTCGCTCTTGAAGCGGGGGAGGTTTCGTATGTAGATGCTCGCCGTATCGTAGTAACTAATCGAGAAGGGAAGAAAAAAGAGTATCGCCTCCAGGGGCTCACTCAAACCAACCAAAATTCGGCGTTCTGTCAGCGCCCCTCTGTCCTCCTTGGGGATAAGGTAAAGAAGGGAGATGTGCTCGCCGATGCCTCTTCAAGTGCACATGGTCAAATGGCATTGGGACAAAACGTCCGAGTAGCGTTTATGAGTTGGAGCGGTGCTAACTACGAAGACGCTATTATCATTTCAGAGCGTCTTGTTGAGGACGCCAAGTTTACTACTATTCACATTGAAGATTTTGAGTGTGTGGTTCGTGACACCAAGCTTGGCGCTGAAGTGACCACTCACGACATCCCGAACGTGGGTGAGCTCCGCCTCAAGAACCTCGATGAAGAGGGAGTAATTCGTATTGGCGCCGAGGTGCGCCCTGGCGACATTTTGGTCGGCAAGGTCACCCCTAAGGGCGAAACCCAGCTCACTCCTGAAGAGCGGCTCCTGCGCTCAATCTTCGGGGATAAGGCGAAAGATGTGAAAGATACCTCGCTCCGTATGGAGGGTGGTAAGCGCGGCCGCGTCATTGGCGTGCGCGTCTTCTCTCGTGAAAAGGGTGATCAGCTTGAGAGCGGCATTATTAAAAAGATCGTGGTGGTAGTCGCTCAGGTGCGTAATGTCTCGGTCGGTGACAAACTCGCTGGCCGTCACGGTAACAAGGGCGTTATATCGCGCGTCTTGCCGGTTGAGGATATGCCCTACGACAAAGACGGCAATCCCGTCGACATTATCCTTACGCCGCTTGGGGTCCCTTCGCGTATGAACCTGGGACAAATCATGGAGATGCATCTCGGGCTCGCGGCAAATGCGCTTGGATACCAGGCTGTGGTGCCGCCCTTTTCAGGTGCCACGGCTGAAGAGATTCGCTCTGAGCTCGCGGCGGCAGGTTTTGACCGCTCGGGCAAGATGACCCTCTATGATGGCCGTACGGGTGAAGCATTCTCTCAGAAAATTGCGGTTGGCTATATGTACGTCTTGAAGCTGCATCACATGGTGGAGGACAAGATCCACATGCGCTCCATCGGGCCCTACTCGCTTATTACCCAGCAGCCGCTTGGTGGCAAGGCACAAAATGGTGGTCAACGTTTTGGCGAAATGGAAGTGTGGGCGCTTCTTGGCTATGGCTCTGCGTACACACTCCGCGAGATGCTTACCATTAAATCAGACGATATTACGGGTCGCTCGGCGGCATTTGACGCCATCGTGAAGGGTGAGCCTATTGCCCACACCGGTACCCCGGCCTCTTTCTCTGTTCTCACCAACCAAATACGCGGTCTTGCGCTTGATGTGGAGCCGAAGGATCTCCCGCCTGAAGCCGAATAACTTTTATTAATCCTACTCTCTACTCACTATGGCTTTCACCCCCCGCCGCCCGCATGCACCTCGCGACACCTGGAATGCGCTTGGCCTGAAGCTCGCTTCGCCTGAGCGTATCCTTGAATGGTCGCATGGTGAGATAACGAAGCCTGAGACTATCAACTACCGCACCCAGCGGTCAGAGAAGCATGGCCTCTTCGATGAGAAGATTTTTGGGCCTGAAAAGGATTACGAGTGCTACTGCGGTAAGTACAAGGGTATCCGTTACAAAGGCATTGTCTGTGATAAGTGCGGCGTTGAGATAACACGCTCTATCGTGCGCCGTGAACGCATGGGCCACATTGAGCTTTGTACTCCGGTCGCGCATATCTGGTTCTTGCGTTCGGTGCCTTCGCGAATGGCGCTTTTGCTCGGTGCCTCGGCCGCCGAAATAGAGAAGGTTGTCTACTTCGCGGGCTATATTGTCACGAAGGTAAATGAAGACGGCAAGAAGCGGCTCCTCTCAGAACTTGAGAGCGAATATAAATCAAAATATAAGTCAACCCACGACGACAAAGAGCGCGATGCGCTTAAAGAGAAGATGTCGCTCGCTAAGGCAGAGATCGACGGCATTTTGATTGGGCGCGTTCTTGACGAGCTTGAGTACCACCGCTTTTCGGTGAAGTATGGCGGCCTCTTTGAGGCTGAAATCGGTGCTGAGTCGATTTACAAAATATTCCGCTCAATTGACCTTACTGACCTTGAGAAAACTCTCCTCGCGAAATATCAAAAGGCGGGTGCGGCAGAGCGCGAAAAGCTTGCAAAACGCCTCTCGCTTATCTCGGGCATGATCGCGGCGGGGATACGGCCGGAGTGGATGTTCCTCACGCGCATACCGGTTATCCCCCCAGCGCTTCGCCCCATGGTGGCGCTTGAGGGTGGTCGCCATGCAACGTCAGACGTCAATGATCTGTATCGTCGGGTGATTAATCGCAACAACCGTTTAAAGAAGCTTCTCGACATTCATGCACCTGAGGTAATTCTCCGCAACGAGAAGCGCATCCTTCAAGAAGCCGTTGACGCTCTTCTCGACAACTCTATTCGCAAAGGGGGTGCGTCTGCGGGCGCGCTCACGCCAGCACAGCGCCGGCCACTCAAGAGCCTCGCTGATTATCTCAAGGGCAAGCAAGGGTACTTTCGTCAGAACCTGCTCGGTAAGCGTGTCGACTACTCGGGCCGTTCGGTTATTGTCGTTGGCCCTGATCTCGAACTCGATGAGTGTGGTCTCCCCAAGCATATGGCGCTTGAACTCTTTAGGCCCTTCGTTATTGCAGGGCTCCTTTCGCGCGAACTTGCTTTTAACATTCGTGGCGCTGGTCGTTTAATTGAAGATGGTGTCGCTGAAGTGTGGGAAATACTCGAAGAGGCGATTAAAGGCAAATACGTGCTCCTTAACCGTGCACCTACTCTGCACCGCCAAGGTATCCAAGCATTTCGCCCGCGCCTTATTGAGGGCGATGCGATACAACTTCACCCCTTGGTCTGTAACGCGTTTAACGCCGATTTTGATGGCGACCAAATGGCAGTGCACGTCCCCCTCTCTGAAGAGGCGCAGTGGGAAGCGGCAAACGTGATGAGTGCCAATAAAAATATACTGAAGCCTGGTTCGGGCGAAATGATAGTGCTCACGGGGAAGCCTCTGGATATCGTACTAGGCGTGTACTGGCTTACTCGCGGTATTGCGGGCGCGAAGGGAGAGGGTCAGCACTTCAACTCACCGAATGCGGCGATTCTGGCGCACGAGTACGACGCGATTGATCTGCGTGCTTCAATCAATGTGATACCAACATCTGAGAAGGCAAAATATGCCCACTTTGAGGGCAGGGCGTTTGAAACGACGGTCGGCCGACTCCTCTTTAACACCGTGCTCCCGTCAGACTACCCCTATGTGAACGATGCGATTACCAAGAAAGTGCTATCAAAAATTGTGAATGAGTGCGGTATACGCTACGGGCTTGATCGCGTCCCTGAAATTGTGAATAAGGTGAAGCGCTTCGGCTTTGAATACGCGACACGTTCAGGTGTTTCGTGGTCGCTCGACGACATTATCGTGCCCGCGGGCAAGACCCAGATAGTTGAGGGCGCACGCGAAAAGGTGGCACGTATCGACAGCGACTTCAGAAACGGTCTCCTCTCTGAAGATGAGAAGCGTCGTATGGTTATTGAAATATGGCAGGGTGCGAAACAAGATATTGAAAAATTGGTGGCTGAGACACTTGATCCTATGGGCTCGGTGGCTGACATGGTTACCTCGGGTGCTCGTGGTTCGATGGGGCAGGTGACCCAGATGGCGGGTATGAAAGGGCTTATCCAAAACACGCAAGGCGAGACTATCGAGGTACCCATTATCTCTTCGTTTAGCGAAGGCTTGAACCCGATTGAGTACTTCATGTCGACGCACGGCGCGCGCAAAGGTCTTACTGACACTGCGCTTGGTACTGCAAAGGCGGGGTATCTCACGCGCCGACTCTTTGACGTTGCGCAAGACTCGATAATCACTGAAGAAGATTGCAAGACCAAACGTGGAGTAGCGATACGCCGCGTGTCAGCCTCGGGCATCAAAATTGACTATGCTGAGACTATTGCAGGCCGCGTGCTGGCTGAAGACGCAAAGGATGCTGCGGGTGAAGTGCTGTTTAAGCGTGGGCACTATCTTGCCCCAGAAGATGCGAGAAAAATTGCTGCATCCTCGGCTGAGATGGTCATGGTTCGTGGTGCGATGGGTTGCGAGACGCGCTTTGGTGTCTGTCAAAAATGCTATGGTGTCGACCTCACGACCAAAAAAATGGTAGACCTTGGTGAGGCAGTGGGCACGGTTGCCGCACAGGCTATTGGTGAGCCGGGTACCCAGCTCACTATGCGTACCTTCCATGCTGGTGGCGTTGCTTCAGTTGGTGGCGACATCACGCAAGGCCTCCCGCGCGTGGAGGAGGTGTTTGAAAAACGATCTCCCCAAAACCCCGCAGTTATCTCGAAGACAGACGGCATTGTGAGCGAAATTAAAGAGCTTGGTCGCGAGAAGGTGCTTGTGGTTGCGCCTGCCGCCGGTACGGGTAAGAAGGATGGCTCTGCTTATGAATACTTGGCGCCATATCCGCGCATGGCCTTGGTGAAAGCGGGCGACGAGGTGAAGAAGGGCCAGATTTTAACCGACGGCTCAGCAGACCTCGATCAGCTCTTCGAGTACGCAGGGCGCGAGCCAGTACAGGAGTATATTATCGCTGAAGCCTCGAAGATCTACGAGCTCCAGGGCGCACCGGTCTCTCGTAAGCACCTTGAGGTGATCGTGAAGCAGATGTTCTCACGAGTTAAGGTGACAGACTCAGGCGACACAGACTACTCGGTCGGCGACGTGATTGAAGATTGGGAGTACGCTCAGGCACTCAAAGACTCTGAAGCGGCAGGCAAGATGCCCCCTAAGGCTGAAGACATTGTGCTCGGTATTAAAGAGAGCGCGCTCTCACGCCGCTCCTTCCTCTCTGCGGCGTCATTCGAGCAGACTACAAAGATACTTATCACGGCCTCTCTGAAAGGCTCGATTGATCGCTTGCGCGGCCTCAAGGAGAACGTGATCTTGGGTCGCCTTATCCCTGCGGGTACTGGCTTTGCGGGTAGTGAAAAGTACGCCGCTATCAAAAAGCTTCAGGCCTCTCGCCCAGTGCCTGTGCGCGAAGATCGCTCGGTACCGTTTGCCAGCAAGCCCTCTTTCGGCAAAACCGTCCGCTAAAGTAGCGATAATAAAAAAGTGAACGCCGCCTCTTTCGGGGCGGCGTTTGCGTTACGATTTGGTTTCGGTTGCAATCAAGTGTTTTTGGTCTGGAGTAAGTTTGGGGAGCTGATTTGCCGTTTGGTATATATCCCAGAGTGGCTCCCAATCGGCCCGAAAGACTTCGAGGATGATTTCGTCTACATATTTACCATCATGAAACAATTGCTCTTTGTGTCTCCCGCAAATGCGATACCCACATTTGATCAAGTGGCCGAGGCTTTGCGCATTCCATCCCTTAACGACAGAGGTTAGTTTGCGTAGCCCGAGTACCATAATGGCGTGGTATTGCAGGAGCAATTTCGCTTCAGTGCCATAGCCGCGCGCTTGGCTATGATCAGCACCGAGTACAGAGCCGGTCTTTGCTCGTCCGTCTGGCCACGTAATACCGTGAATACCGGTGTGGCCGATATACCGACAGCCTTCACTCCCTTCAGTTTTGGTGTGCTCTAACACGGCGAACACCTCATCTTTGCCTTTAGATGTACTGTGGCTGCGCACCCAGTCTTGCCAGTTTTGTGGCGTGTAGGGTGGGCGCTGTAGTGTACCCTCTATGCCAATTCGTTTGTTCGGCCATGGCAGGTACTCTGCGCCGTACTCTTCTTGCACGATCCCAAGCGATACGTGTACGAGGCCCTTGTAGGCAATAATGTGCTGCATTTCGAACTCCTTTCAAAGATCATGCTCTCTCAAAAATCGAAAACCTCGGCTTTCGCAGAGCCGAGGTCTTTCTTGGGTGTGGAGTGTTTACGAAGAAAAATCGCGGCTATGCATAAGCGTGCGCAAAAGCGCCAAGAGAGATGCTCTTGGTGCACACCGGCTGCATATCGCAATACCAATTCATAAAATGGACCCTACTTTACTATGATTAAGTTGTCAACCCACTGTAAGGACGGTCCTTACGGTGTAGTAAAAGTAGTGATAATGAAAAAGTGAACGCCGCCTCTTTCGGGGCGGCGTTTGCGCGTGCAAGATGTTTTACCTATCCTCCTCTACAAAGGCTCCCATCATAGCGGTAGCGAGCACCACGGTTGTAGGTCGTGGGGACCATGACCTATATAATATTATACACCTCTGCCAATCTCTTGTCAATACCCCCTGCAAGGGGGTGGAGAAACAGGGTAAAGTGAGGGCATGGCGCAGGATACGGTACAAGAGGTAAAACGAAAGCTCTCAATACAAGATGTGGTAGCCCCCTTCATGAAGCTCCGGAAGGCGGGCCGCTCCTTGGTTGGGCTCTGCCCCTTTCATAAGGAGAAAACAGGCTCATTTCATGTTTCTCTAGAGCGGGGGAGTTACCACTGCTTTGGGTGCGGCGAAGGTGGCGACGCATTTTCGTTTATTCAAAAAGTTGAGGGCGTTGACTTTAAGGGCGCGCTCAAAATACTTGCTGAAAAAGCTGGTGTCCCACTTGAGTACGAGAGCTTTGCTCGTGGTAAGGAGGTGCGCGAGAAAGTAGACAGGCTCCGTGAGGCGATGGCGCGCGCTGTTGAGTTTTATGTCGCCCGACTAGAGGCGAGTAGTGCGCTAGGCTATGCGACCGGGCGAGGCCTCACCCCAGAGACCATACAGAGCTGGCAACTGGGCTACGCACCTGATGATTGGCGTATGGTGCTTGAACACCTGCGCAAGGCTGGTTTCTCGACTGAAGAGATGCTTGCGGCAGGGCTTATCAAAGAGGCTGATGGCAAGCAAGGTACCTACTATGACCGCTTTCGTAATCGGCTTATGTTCCCGATACGCGACACCGCAGGGCGAATGGTAGCGTTTACTGGGCGCATCTTGCCCGGTGAGCCGAGTGCGGGAGTCGAGCCGGCTAAATATCTTAATAGCCCAGAGACCGAGCTGTACCATAAGTCAGAAGTGCTTTTTGGCCTTGATCGGGCAAAAGATGCGATACGTACGCGCGGCTTTGCACTCTTGGTTGAAGGGCAAATGGATCTCTTGCATACGCACCAGGCCGGGTTTGAAAATACCGTGGCGCTCTCGGGCACAGCTTTTACCGCTGACCATGCGCGGCTTTTGAAGCGTTTTAGTGACAATCTTATGCTCTGTCTCGATGCTGATCATGCAGGACTCACTGCGACGCACAAGTCTGCTCTCGTAGCACTCACGAGCGGCATGCGGGTAAAGGCAGTACGGTTGCCTTCGGGTAAAGACCCGGCTGACGCTATAGGTGAAGATAAAGAGAAGTTCAAGCGAAGTGTGGTAGAGGCGCTCCCGATAGTTGAATTTTTTCTCACGGTCTTAGGCGAGCGCGAGCGTGACCAGCACCGCTTGGTGCTTGCTGCCGAGCGTATCGTCCTCCCACTGCTTGCGGCTATTGCAAGCCCCCTCGAGCAATCGCATTTTATGCACATTACCGCGCGCGCCCTTGATCTTACCCCTGAAGCTGTGGCAAAGGCACTCCAACAGCGGGAGAGGCGTGCGGTAGTACCGCCTGGTGAGGCGGTGCACGAGAAAGAAGCAGCAAGCCCAAAACGATCTGCGCGTGAAGCGAGGGGTGAAATGATCGCGGCACTCGCGCGCGCCTATCCCGACACCCCACTTGCGAGCCGTATCAAAACAGAGTACGCTCGTATTACCGAAGCCCCTTTACCGGAGACGGTGCCTGACGCGGCAGTTTTTGCTGTTGAGGCACACTATGGCGAGAGCCCCTCTCCTGAAGCGGCTGACGAATTGCTTACCGCCTTTGAAGCGGCTTTTGTCCGCGAGGCGTATCAAGCGGCGATAGCCGACCTCCGCCGTGCAGAACGGAGCGCAGATACAGAGCGTATTAGGGTCGCACACCAGGCGACCACGATACTTTCAAAACGACTTGCTACTCTTACTCAATAATCTTTTGCATGGCTAAAAAAAAGACAAAAAAAGCGAAGCATGTGCAACGCAAGTCTACCGCGCTCAAGCGGGGGCGTACTGCGCTCAGCCGAGTAAAGCGCGCACAGGTGAAACGGGTGGTGAAGATAGCGGCAACGGGCGCAAAGGCGCGCGCCGCTGTCGCACGCGAGACCTCAGCCGATCAACTGATTGCAAAAGGCAAGGAGCGTGGCTACGTCACCTATAACGAGATCCTCAAAGTTTTTCCTCATGTTGAAGAGGACGTGCACTTTCTCGAGTCTTTATATGAGCGTTTCTCGACTGCAGGAGTTGATGTGCTTGAGGGTGGGATGCTTGAAGACACCACCGACGAGTACCTTGCCACCAAAAATATCAAAGACCGCCAGTCAACTACCTATGATTCGATACAGATATATCTTCGCGAGATTGGCCAGTACCCTCTTCTGACGGGCGCTGAAGAGCGTGAGCTCGCAAAGCGCATTGAGAAGGGTGACAACGAGGCTCGTAATATCCTTGCCCGCAGCAACCTGCGCCTTGTGGTGTCAATTGCAAAAAAGTACGTAGGTCGTTCGCCCGACCTCACCCTCCTTGACCTTATTCAAGAAGGGAATCTTGGCCTCTTTCGTGCCGTAGATAAGTTTGATTGGAATAAGGGTTTCAAATTTTCTACCTATGCGACGTGGTGGATACGCCAAGCTATTACGCGCGCGCTTGCTGACCAGTCGCGCACTATACGTATCCCGGTTCACATGGTTGAGACTATTGCCAAATACAAGCAGGTCTCGCGCCGCCTCGCACAGGCGCTTGGTCGCGACCCACAACCTGAAGAGATAGCGGTTGAGATGGGAGTTGAACCCGAGAAGATTTACCAGATCGAGAAGATCAACCAAGACACACTCTCATTAGAGAACCCGGTTGGCTCAGATGATGATGAAAAGAGCACACTCGGAGACTTTATTGCCGATGATAAGATACCCTCGCCCGTGCAGGAGTCTTCAGAGCGTATCCTCTCTGAACAGGTCCGCGGCATTTTAAACGATCTTTCGCCCAAGGAGCGCAAGATTCTTGAGATGCGGCACGGGCTCCTTGACGGGATCTATCACACGCTTGAAGAGGTGGGTAAAGAGTTTGGCGTCACACGCGAGCGCATCCGCCAAATCGAGGCGAAGGCGCTTGAAAAGATACGCACCCACGACAAGGCGCGTCATTTGAAAAGCTATTAAAAACAAATAGGATACACATCGTATGTCTGCACAGGGTAATTTTGTCACAGTGCTTGGGTGCATGGATGGTCGCTGTCAGGCAAAGACGGTCATTTTTGCTAAAAAGCTTTTCAAGGCGCAACACGTCGATACGATTACCGAGCCGGGTATGGACAAGGTCTTGGCGGGTGGCGCGCACGCGGTCGCCGATAAAGAGTTTCTCCCCCATCTTCGAAAATGGATCAAGCGCAAAGCTCTGATTTCTGCAAAGGGTCATGGCTCTAAACACGTGCTCATAACGGGGCACATGAGCTGTGCGGGCAACCCCGTCTCGTATGAAGAGCATATTGCGCACCTTACTGCCGCAAAAAAGTCTGTAGGGAAGTGGAAGCTTTTTGAGAAGATCCACGTTGCTGTGTTCGATGAAAAGTGGATGTTGAAAGCGCTGATGTAAGAAAACAGCCGCCCTCTCTAAGGGCGGCTGTAACGGTTTTTGTAGTACGAGGGTCAGGCAGCTGAGAGAAGATTTCTTGCGGTCTGCGGATATGCTGACCACGAGCCCCGGTTCAAATGATAGGTCGCGTAGGGAACTGTTTTGTCAGAATCGTATACATGGAACCACACCCTCAAATCAGGTACGTCGAGATCTTTTGTCGCGTTACGAATGCGATCTTTCGCGGTAAAGAGCAATGCGCATTCGTTATGGATTGAAAGTCTGTGTAGCCGAGCCATACCGCAGGGGGCATGAGCGTAGAGAATGACTGCTTTTGGCTGTTTCAACTGTATCGCGCCGACGAGATTTTCGAGTAAGACAGCATCATCGTGGCGTCGACTCCCGTCTTCACGCCTAAGCAAGGGAGATTCATTGGGGATAAGAAGTGCTCCGCCATTGAGTGAAAGCGGATGATGCAACTGCTCATCTTTGTGTCCGCAGATTTGTGTGTGGTATGTGAAGAGATCGCCAAAATGGTGACCGTCAGCGCACGGGATAAAGATAGTGCCGGAGCGCATATTTTCGAGCAGAGCAGTATTAATCTCTTGAAATACTCCTGCGTCTCGCAAATCTTTGATTTCGGTGCGTTCATCGTGAGAAAGAACAATCTTCACCATGGAGCTTCTCCTGTCATGGCGGTTGAGACTATGATTAAATATACCATTTTTCTTAACGTTTGCCTAGTGGGTACGCAGGGGTTCGCGGCATATATACTCTCTGCATGGCACGGCGCAAAAAAGTGAGTAAACTCCCCATAGCATATTGGAGCCACTCCTCGCTGATGGCATTTTTGCGCAACCCGCTTACCTGGTACAAACGGTACGTGAAAAAAATATATGACACGCCGTCAAACCCCTCGAGTATTGTTGGGAGGGCGGGGCACCTCGCGCTCCAGCACTTTTATCAAGGGGTCGATAAAGACACTGCAATACAGCTCGGGCTTGAGTACGTGCGAGGCGTGCCTGACTTTGAGCTTAATTTCGGGAGAGCGAAGACGCGCACTGCGCGCCGAGCGAAGCGCGCGGGTATGGAGCGAGAGTACCTCCAGGCGATCGGCTACTATCTTGCGAAGCCTCCCAAGCACCAGGTGCTTGGGGTAGAGGTGATGGGTGTAGCAACGGTTAAAGGGCTCCCGCTACCCGTAAAGGCTATCTCAGACCTGGTGGTCGAGTCGCGGGTCGCGGCGGGCGCGGTTGATATTGTTGACCATAAATTTGTGGATACGTTTTCAAAAGGTGGTAAGGACAAGTCGCTGTTTGTCCTCCAGGCAATTTTTAATTTTTATACGGTTGGCGCGCTCTATGGTAAACCAGTGCACCGCTTTATTGTGTATGAATGTAAAAAATCAAAAAATAGTGATGGTCACGCTCAGCTTCGTCGCTATGTGATCCATTACGCAGAGGTGAGAGAAGAGTTCGCTCTCTTTCATCGCCTCATCAACGACGCGACTGCTGATTTGGCACAGCGAACCATCTTTTTGCCCAACCCGTCAGATATGTTCGAAGGGGAGCACTCCTTTGATCTCTATCGTCTCGAGCTCATTAACACCGCAGATTCTGACCCGTCTAACGAATAGCCTCAAGTGCGCTGTCTATCACGTCGCGCAAATCAGCATACCCCCACGCACCGGGGAGCACGACTGAATCTGCGCCCCGCACGAGCATAAGTGTGTGGGGGGTGCCTATGGCGCCGCTTTGCATCACCTCGGCTCGTTCTCGGTCGATCTTTGCGTCAATGCCGTTTGTGGCGGCAGATCGTACACAGGCAAGCACCTCTACGGAGTTGGCTCCTGCCTTTTGAGCAAGCTCACCATGCTTGGTCGGCGCCACAGGTTGATCGTGGTAGAGGAGGTCGGTAAACGCGAGGTAGGAAGTAGTGCCCGCAACTCTCGCGACGCACTCAGCCGCCCGGGCGTGCTGTTTCGCATTCTCACTGCGCTCAGTAATAGGGAAATTTCTGTACATAATCGCTACGGTGCCCTGTACTCCATAGGTCTCTCCTACGCGACGGAGCGTCAGCGCAAAGTCTCTACAGTGCGAGCATTCAAAGTCGGTGTAGTTTATTAAAATCACGGGTGCGCTTGGGTTGCCAAGGACAGTATCTTGCGGCATAAGAGGTGAGATGGCCGCTATAGTCGCTGCAGGTTCACCCTGGGTAGGCAGGGCTGTTTCTCGGATACTCACCCACAGGGCAATGGCGAGTATCCCGCCCCCGGCAATGATGGCAAGGGGGATAATAAGAGAGTTTTTCATAGCGACAGCGTGTAGGTAAGTGCGGGGGCGGCAGCGCGCGAGCTCCAGGCGCTGGTGTCGAGCTTCATATCACGGACTTCGCGCAGGTCGCGGTATTTAAAAAGTCCGTTCTTGAGCGCGTAGTCATAAAGCTCTTTGGTAAGGCGGACATCGGCGATACAGTACTCGCGCACCTTTCCTACATCGCCCTTTCTCCACCATTCTTGGGCCTTAAGTCCGTCACCGGTCTTCCCGACGCCAAGCGTCGCTTGCGCTATCGAATCAAGACGCAGGCGTCGCCCAAGGGTGCGATACACCTCGCTTAAGAGATCGAGAGAGGGTATTTTGCTTAGGTCGCCCGGGTAGTAACGGTTTAAGAGCGGGATATCAAACGTATCTGAATTGTAGCCTATTAAGAGGTCAGCTTTTTCTAGGAGCGCCCAGAGTTTCGGGAGCTCCTCTTTCGCATACGATTGGTAGGTGTCGGTTAATGAGTCATATGCGGCGACTACGGTTATATCTTGTGCATCAATATCGATACGGCCGCGTACCCCCACTCCGTCTTGAGAGATACACTCCACATCAAATACGACATACCGCATAGCAAGATTAGGCGGTGCGGATATACTGAGCGATATCAGCGCTTGAAAGTGGGCGTTCGGTGCCCGAGGAGAGCTGTTTTACCCGCAGTATGTGAGTTCGACTCTCCTCCTCACCTACGGCCGCAAAATACGGTATCCCGCGCTTCACAGCCTCTTTAATTTGCTCGCCGAGCGATCGTTTTGATAAATTAAGAAAAACGCGAACACCTTCGTTGCGTAGCGCATCAGCGACTTTTTGTGCCCGTGGGAGATCTTCTTCAGTGGGGGTGCCAAGAAAGAGCTCAGGTGCGCTAGCGCTCTTTGGTAGTAGATCATGCACAGTGAGAAAGTCAGAGAGCGTCACGTCGCCCATACCAAAGCCCACGGCCGGTATCGGGTCACCCCCAAAGAGCGCGACCAGGCCATCGTAGCGGCCGCCCCCAAACAGGGCACGCGGATTTTCAGAGCTCGTATCAAATATCTCGAAGACGACACCGGTGTAATACTCAAAGCCACGCACGATTGTACCATCAAAGACAATGTTCGATACGCCTCGCGCCTTGCACGCGGTGATAAGTGCAGTGAGCTCTTCTTTTTCTTTACTAATGCGCTCATCATTGGTTTCAATGAGGTGCATCGGGTCAGTGGATGCAATAGCCGCAAGGCTGGTTTTGAACTCTTCTATTGGCATTTTCGAGCTTCTATCAAGAAGGCGCATGTAGGCTTGCCGCGCTTCAGCGCTCATCCCTGTGGCTTGGCAGGCGGCCTCGAGCAGGGTGCGTGAGCTAACACGAATTACAAAATCCTGATCTTTTGCACCAAAGGCTGTAAGGAGTGCATGTGCGATAGTAATGACCTCAGTATCTGCAGGCACACCCTTCACCCCGAGCAGGTCAACATTGAGTTGGTAGTGCTCACGGAGCCGCCCCCGTTGCGGCCGTTCGTAGCGAAAGACGTTAGGGAGCGAGAACCAGCGGAGGGGGAGTGCGAATTCACGGCGTTTGCCGGCGACCATGCGCGCAAGCGTGGGTGTCATCTCGGGCCGGAGCGTGACGCGGCGCCCGCCACGATCTTCAAATGTATAGGTTTGCTCGCGAACTATCTCGTCATTTCCCTTGCTCTCGTACAGTTCGGAGCGTTCAAGCGGGGAGGCGTTGTACTCTTCATAGCCATAGCGCGCGAGGGTGTTGCGCAGTACAGAGAATATCGCCTGCAAGGTCGCCCACTCTTGTGGGTAGAAATCCCGCACACCTTTATATGCATCGGTTGAGATCTCGCTCATTGCACCAGTGTAGCAAACTCAAGCCTCGTGTGCGGCAGGATTATTGGGTACGTACTTGAGGATGGTGTCGCGCAGGCTCCCTGGGTGTGGTATCCCGCGCATCTTAAATCGCTCAGTGGTGCCCGCACTCTGTACGTGGATATCGCCAATATCAAAGAGCGAGACCAGGATACCCTCGGTGGCGACGGTGACATCTTGCACCCGATTTAAAAGGAGGCTCGAGACTTGGCGGCGAAAGAAACCTTTTTGATTAATATCGACAATACGCATGTTCGTAAGGATCCACGCATCTAGATAGTAGTCAGTGAAGCGATTAAAGGCACCTATCCATACCAGGAGCCACCATGCACCAAGAAAAAGGCGCGCTTCAGAGCCAGTGAAATCAAGAGCGGAGAAGGGTTTGAGAACCTCATACATGCCGAAAAGGTTGGGGAGCGCGAGTGGGAGGAGCACCAATATAGCGAAGGGTAAGAGTTGGAGCGCAAAAATGAACCAGTGCTTGCGGACCTCCTGTAAGACTCTTTCGCCGGCCTCAAGTTCAAATTCTTTCATGGGAGGTTGGTGGGGAGGCCGGTCACGGCGTAGCCAATCAGTATGAGCGAGATAACGACATGTGTGGCGAGCACGGGCAGTGCGACTAAGGATCCGTGGCTATAGCGTAGCCAGTGGTACGTAACGACGGCAGTGTAGAGCAACCAAAGTACGACAATGCCAATGAGGGCACCCGTGACCAATTCTAATGAGGAGATGTGGAGACCAAAACTCGCGAGTATTTCAAGCGGGTTTTTCACGGGACTGCTCATTAAGGGTAGGATACCACAATGAGACGGGGGCGCTCGTACTGGTCGTTATGAATCTCCGCAGTAAAACCTTGCTCCGTAAAAAGCTCACGCGCCGCTGTTGCGTGCAGGCTGTCGCACTCTATCCAAGCATTGCCCCCAGGGGCGAGATGTCGGGAAAGCCGATTGGCAATACGCTGAATAACTGCGAGCCCGTCTGCACCCGCACGAAGTGCCAAGGCGGGTTCAAAATCTCTGACACTCGCATCGAGTACACGACTCTCTGGTATATAGGGAGGGTTTGCCGCAATCACAGCAAATTGCATGTCAGTAAACGGCGAGAAAAGGTTGCCGATTCTGACGTTTGCGCGCGCTTCGTCTAGATTATTCTCGCGAATATTTTTCAAAATAGTCGTCTCGTGGGCGGGGTCAATTTCTCCAAAATATACCCTGGTATTCGGGCAGTGTTTAAGGATAGCGCACCCTATCGCCCCACTCCCCGCGCATAAGTCGAGTATCTTGAGCGGCGCATCAGGCGAAAGGGGCGTTTGTGAAGAAATAGTCTGGCCGACCGAAGGGAGGAGCCCCGAGGACTTTTCTGCAACAAATGCCCCTGGCGCCAGCGCCGTAACGAGCTCCTCAGCCCACCACTCTGTCTCAGGGCGGGGGATAAGGGGCCTCGAATCAAGCCATATCGTAAGGCCTAAAAATGGCACCCACCCTTCTCGATATGCCTCGGGCTCCATGTTGTGGAGGCATCATAACAAAAACACTCCTTCAAGGGGAGCGTTTTTGTTTAGGGGAGAGGATTAATAGCCGCCGCGGCCATAGCCGCCACCGCCACCGTATCCGCCACCACCGCCATAGCCACCGCCACCGCGGTCGCCGTATCCGCCACCACCGTTTTCACGGCGAGGAGGTCGATCGCCCTGTGGGCGAGCAAAGGGACCGAGAGCGTGCGCCCATCGAGCTCCTTGCCATCCCAACGGTCTATTGCCGCTTGAGCCTCTTCAGCAGAGCCCATCTCGACAAAGCCAAAACCGCGTGAGCGGCCAGTCATGCGATCGCTGATAATGCTCGCTGACACGACATTACCGGCCTCCGAAAAGGCCTTCTTGAGGTCGTCTTCAGTCGAGCGGTAGGGAATACCGCCCACGTAGAGCTTGTTCCCCTGTACGCTTGCTTGATCCATCTTGTGAACTTAACCGGGTAAGCTCGCCGATACTGAACGCTGTAGGCCCTTTTGGAGCTTGAGCTCACTTATATGCGAGTAGCCTTAATATGCCAGAAAGTGGCAATAAACACAAGGTTGTCGTTATCCCCATTATAACTATGGGATCGGGGTACCCGAAAAGATGGGGAAGGCAAGAGCGATGGTCGCAAATATCATTACCAGTGCGATGGCAATGGCGAACGCCTTCTGTAGACCTTTTTTCATACGTTTCGAATAGTACCATGCCCACTACAATAACAACCAGTTAGGGATCAGTACGGGTGATCATGTCGCGCTTAATGTCGTCAAAGGTGCCACCGACTTTTTTGCCTGGGTTAAAGATAGCTAAGGGGTCGAATATCTTTTTTGTTTTTACAAAAAGCTCTGCCATCTGGGGGCCAAAAAGTTTTTCGAGATAGGGAGTGCGGATAATGCCGTCATTGTGCTCACCTGTGGTTGAGCCACCATAGGAGATAACCAGGTCATATACCTGCGGAGCAAGATCAAGTACTACCTGTCGTACCTCGGGCTTTGCGAGATCCATGAGGGGGATAATATGAAAATTGCCGTTACCGATATGCCCGGCGATGGTGTAGATGAAGTGTTCGCGATAGCGCGCCAGGAGCGCGTCAAGTCTCGGTAAGAAGTCGCTGTAGCAGTGGGGTGGCACCACAAAATCGTCAATAAATGGCGAGGCATACATGCCGTGGAGGTTTTTACGAAGGAGGCGAAAGCTCTCTCGGCGCACTATCCAGAATTTTTCACTCTCCATCTCGTTTTTTTCGACCTTGGTAGTGAGCTTAAGGTCTGCGAGGATACGCTCTGCCTCGTGTGCCTTGCGGCTCGCCTCCTCACTCGTGGCTTCGGCAAACTCTGCCATGAGGATAAGGCGCGGCACCCCGCCCGTGAGCACCAGCTCTGCTTCGGGGATAAATGAGATCCCGAGACGTGCCGCTTTTACCCAGCCCATTTGTGCAAGCATCTCGGGCAAAAAGCGTACCGCAAGTTTGAATGTCTGGTCGTCGTAGCTCTCAAACGATTCAGGGTGCAGGGGGAGGATGCGCCGCACCACATCGGGGAGCACGGCAAGCTCGTGTAAAAAGACCACCAGCATCGCCCGATGCTCTTTGGGCCGTACTAAGGAGAGCTTGGCGCGGCTCCAGAGCGCGAGCGTCCCCTGCGATCCGCAGATAAGCTTTGCCAGGTTAAAACCGTGCTCGCCGGCAATACTCCAGAGCGCGTACCCGGCTGAATTTTTTGAGACCTTGGGGCGTTTGGCGTTTATGAGTGCTGTGTTTTCGCGAATAAGCGCGTGCATGCCCCGATAGATCTCACCCTCAAGCCCCTTCATGAGCTTTTTTTCATCAAGCTCTTGCGGTGTCAGAGCTTTAAACGTAGTAACTGTACCGTCGGAGAGTACCACCTCAAGCTCCTCGACATAGCGCTCGGTTTTGCCGTACTCAAGTGTGCGCTCGCCTCCTGAATTATTTGCCACTATCCCACCCATTGCGGCTATTTCACGCGAGGCAGGATATGAGGGGAGGAGCAACCCCTTTTTGAGCGTCTCTTTTTCGAAATCGCGATAATACACGCCTGGCTCGGTGACAGCGTATGCGCCCATTGAAGGATCAGCTACTTCGATGACACGGTTCATATGCTCGGTAAACGATGCTACGACTGAGGTGGTCAGGGGCCCACCGGACATATCGGTGCCCGCGGCGCGCGCGGTGAGTGAGACGTCCTCGCCGACCTCTTTTGCGGCTTTGATGTCTTGCACCAGTGCAGAGAGCTCGGCAGTATTTTTTGGATAGGCTACCAAAGAGGGTGTGCGAGTAAAGATAGAGGTATCACGCGCAAGCTTTGCACGTACTGCCGCATCTTCGCTCACCTCACCTTTGTACTGCAAAAAACGCATACCTATAGTATACTCGTGACACTGTATGAAAGAGTATCTTGGGGTAGGGATAATCATGGTGCTTCTTGCGGCAATAGTGGGGGGTGCGGTGCTCCTTATGACGCAAGCAGAGCGGCGCTATGAGAACATGTCGAGTCGTGAAATGGCGTCCCTTTGTATCACACATGCAAATCTCGCACTCCATATTCACCCACATCTCACCATCAAAATTAATGGTGTTGCGGAGGCGATACAGGCAAATATCGGTATTACCCCCGAATGTATGCGCACACTCCATACACATGACCCCGACGGCAAGATACACATTGAGGGGCCGGTTGCGAAAGAATTTACCCTAGGGGATTTCTTTTTTGTGTGGGATAAGCCCTTCAGCAAGGACGAGATACTGGGCTACAAAGCCGATGCGACACACGCGGTCAGTATGACCGTCAATGGTACACCCGTTGATACCTTTGAGAATACGATTTTGAAAGATCTCGACGCTATCGTGATCTCTTACGATAAGAAACCATAGGCAGGGTGCGGGGCTTCACCGTACAATGAGGGGTATGCATACTAAGCTCGCGGTAATGCTTGCTTGCGTGGTAATGGGAGTCGTTGCCGTGCTATGGCTCTGGCCTTTTGCTGAGAGCGGGGGAGAGGTAAGTAAAGCACCTGGGCCAGTGCCGACCGTCGTGCTCCCTAAGAGCAAGATAGGCTTTCGCTATGACACTGTGCTCTATCTGTTTGCTAAGGCGGGTGAGTCTCTTGCGAGCGACAGCGTGATACCGCCCTGTGACGAAAGCTTTGAGTACTGTATCTACCGCACCAGCGAAGGATATGCAGGGACCAATTTTTCGACGGCGGGCCTGCGTATAACTCAGCGCACCGACCTCACCGAAGAGGAGGCGTGTACCGGTACCGAACCCGCGGGGTATAGCGGGCTTGCGGTAAAGCGGCGAGGCGGTGAAGGGTATAGTGTCTCGGTATTTGGGCCGCGTACCGGCGCCGCGGCTGGTCAGCGCAGTTTTAGTGCCGTCTACCGCTTGTTTACGAAGGGTTACTGCTATGAATTCGAGGCCCGAGTAGCAGAATCGCAATTTGAAAATTATCCGGCAGGTACCATAGAGCGTTTTACTTCGGCTGAAAGAGAGATCGTATATAGTGGGCTGGTTGATATTTTAACGACCACCTCACGCGAAGGCTCCTCAGTGCCCATTGTGTACCCGTCACTTGATTAGGAGTAATAACACAACCCCGCGTCGCGCGGGGTTGTGTGTTTTGAAGACTCTGCCCGTGGTTAGCGACGCTTGAAGTGGTTGGTGAAGTGGAAGCACGAGTACGCAAGGTATGCGGTAATAGCGATGCCGATCCAGGAGATCCAATTAGGCACCATAAAGTCGCCAAGCCACAAATGTGTGCCAAAGGCCAGCTGGGCAAGGTGCCCTATCGCCATGAGGAGGAAGATGAACCCTGCAATGATAAGCAGAGTCTTTTCTGAAGGCGATTGTATAGGGAGCTTCATGTTCCATGCGAAGTGGATCAAGATAAGGAGGAGTGCAATATCAAAAACGAGTATCATAGGCACCATGTCGTCGGTCCATCTGACCCCGAGCAAGGTCATCGGGAGTAGGCCGGCGGCTGAATACCAGACGGTGGTGATAATATCTGCGACCACGAGGCCGACGCCTATCTTGGCTATCTCGCGGAGTGTTGCATGGCTCATAGGTAAATAAAGAGCATAGGTTAATGGATAAAAGGCGCGGACAACGCCAATACTCTCTAGTATCGCATCACCACCCTTGCTTTTTGCAGAAAACAGTACCCCCCTGTGAATAACCTTTTATATTGCAATGAGAGATGCAATGAAAAAAGCAGTCTCATTCGGATCTTTCACCGCATGGGTTTTAATGGGTGTAGTACGTGCGGGTGCGTCGTTGCCACCGGGCTCAAGCTCGTCACCGACATAGAGCATCTCTGCGACAGAGAGTGCGAGGTGCTCGGCGAGTCGCCGAATACCAAAAGCCTTATCAACTCCCTTTTTGGTGATGTCGATAGAGGTTGAGCCACCCATGCCAACAGAATATGTAGGGAGGCGTAATGAAAGCTCTTTTTGCAGTGCTTGCCGCTTGGTTTTGTCAGGATCCCACGCTTGCTTTTTATCGAGGGGGGCGAGTTGCCCAAGCGCAGAGAGCGTTACCTCGCTCCCACGGTCTTCGATACGCTCGCCATAGGCGGGTTTAGAAAAGTCAATAACGCCTGTCTCTTTTGAAACTGCAAGAATCGCGGCTTTAATCTCTGCTACCTCTTCGGGCGTGAGACGCTCCTCGTATACCTGGCTCCACGAGCCGCCTCGCCACTCATAAAGCGCGGCGCCTGAAGTGGGGAGTAGGTAGAGGCTCGCAAGCTTCGCGTTTGGGGGGAGTGTGTCAACCACTTGTTTTAGAAATTGCGGCAGTGCGCCCCCCGAGATAACTGCAACTTTAGTACGTAAAAGCAATTTTGCCACCAACTCAGCCATCTGGGGCGTGAGAGCCTGCTTGCTTTCAGCAAGCGTTTGGTCTAAGTCAAACATAATCACGGGCGGCATGTGTTTATTATAGCCCTTCGATTTTCTGATTGTAGCGGTTTTCGAGTTGCTGTTTGGCTCCTCGTGCAGAGTCTATAGCCTCAAGCTGACCCGGTATGCTTGTGGGCGCAACAAGGGTATCTATAAGTGCAGGAGCAACGATTTTTGGTGTAAACAAGTCGCTTCGCCAGGCAAAAAGCCCAATAAGCGCTAGCGATAGAATGAGAGCCAATAGCCCCACAAACCCACGCCTATACTGCAATTTCATACACACAACTCTAGCATGTGCATTGCTCTCTATTTACCGGAGTTCTTTTTGATGTGTGCAATAAACGGAGAGGCAAGGAGTTGTTTCCAGGGGAAGAAAAGTGGTTTTGGGAGAGATGCGAAATCACGCCAATCTAGATCGATATATTTATTAGGCTCGGTGATGTGTGGAGTGCCGCTCTTATATTCAGAGAGCATCCACACCGTAAGATAGTGTTTGCCGTCTCTTCTAAAGAAATCGTTTGTTATAGCGCCAAAGCGAATATTTTTTATGTGTACTCCCGTTTCTTCTTTTGCTTCACGGGCCGCCGTCTGTGCAGGAGACTCACCAAACTCCTGATGCCCACCAGGAACAGACCATGTACCAGAACCGTGTGCGCCTTTGCGTTTGCCCATTAAAAATCTACTGTCTCTAAAAATAAAAATGCCAACCCCGACCCGTACCTGTGGTTTTGCCACCTCCTTTTTCTTCTTCATGCGCCCCCATAATACCACATCTTATGAAAGGGCGGAGAGGATGCGGGAGATAGAGCCCGAGGCGACACCGAGGACCTTGTCACCGCCACCGTAGTAGAGATAGAGCGTATCGCCGCGGACGATTTGCCCACACGCAAAGACGACATTGCCCACCTCGCCGCCTTTTTCGTAATCGGTTTCGGGCTCAAAAATGGGGTCAGCGGTACGCGCCAACACAACGATGCCGGCGGCGTCAAGAAGGGCAGCGCCGAGGCGGTAGCGGCTCCGATGCGAGACGCCATGATAGATAAGGAGCCACGCGTGGTGCCCGGGGGAGAGGCTCACTTTTATTGGTGGCCCCGCAATGCCGACTTTGAGTGCGTCCCACATGCCCTCGCGCGGGCCCATGATCTCGATACAGCGCGAGACAGGTTTTTTGAAGGTGAGGTCAGGTAAAAGGTCGGCGCAGATACGCCCGGAGACCCGATGATAGAGGAGGTATTGCCCGCGGTATGCCTCGCCAAGGAGCCCCACATCTTTATCGTCAACCTGGTCTGGCGTCACGTGCACCGGCATGCTCCACTTGTCGAACTTGCGCGCCAAAAAGTCTTTAACGCTAATTGAGGTGATAGCGCCGCGCGGCGCCTTAACAGCATCGAAGGCGGTGTAGGTCATGTAGAGCATGTCGTCTATCTGCACGATGCGCGGGTCTTCACAGCCTGAATTACCGCTTGCTTGTTTTGTCTCAAAGGTAGCGCGCGGCACGTAGCAGGGCTCAGGGAGGCGTTCATCTATGTGAATACCATCTTTTGATAGTGCAAGACCAATGGTCGAGGTGTGATCGCTCCCCATCGCGCGGTAGAGGATATGGGCGGTACCGTCAATATCGAGCGCGGCGGCATTAAAGGTGGCGACACTTTCAAAGCCGCTACCTTGGGGTGTGAGGATAGGGTTTTGCGGAGCTCGCACGAGTGCGGGTGCCTTGCCCTTGGCGTCGAGAGTTTCGACCAGATCTGAAAGCTTCAGCTGTGCTTTTGCACAAATGGTGTCTGCGGCACCGTAGAAGAGGTCAAGGGTGCCGTCGCCGTTGTCGGTTGCTCCCGTGGGAAATACGATGTCAGGCACGAGCCCGTAGCGCTCATAGATCTCTTCAGGGACAAGAAAAGGGTAGGTGCGTCCTAGCACAATTGATGGATCATGGAGATCAAGAAGAGCGGCCTCAATACCGAACACACGCGGCCCGCCGCCAAAATAATTGACGATGTAGGAGTAGAAAATAAGCCAACCGCGCTCAGTCTTAATGGGAGGTGCTCCGGCCTCGATGTGGTCTCTGTCGCTGCGGCGGAGCTTCAAAATATGACTTTGCCAGTCGGCGTACCAGCGGGTCCAAAAGTCAGCCGACCAAAAATCTTCGATCTTGTCTGCCAGTGCGAGGCACATCTCTCCGGGTGGCCGATCAGTGTGTACGGTGAGTATGGCGGCATATTTAGTACTCTTGTCGGCGAGCACCACTTTTTCAGGGAAGAGGGTAAAGGCCTTTGCATTGAAGGGGGTTACGAGGTGTCGCTCATCGAAATGTTCGCCATCTTTTGATACAGCAACGCCGACTTTGATGTTGTCGGGGCCAAAAGGGTAGCCACCAAGCGCAGTATAGGTGACGTAGGTGGTGCCCTCGATGATAGTTGCGCGCGGGTCTTCACAGCCAAAGGCCTCCCAGACCTCTTGCGGGGCGATAACTTGCTGGCGCGTATGAAAATGGATACCGTCTTCAGAAAAAGCCGTGCCGATGGTTGATTGACCTGCGTAGGGTGAGACAAGTGCCGCTGGGTTTGCAAGTGCCCGGTAGTACATACGCACACCATCTTTGACTCGTACCACACTTGGGTTAAAGGTGCCTAAAGACTCCCACGGGTGCTCACGCCTCGGTGAAAGGATGGGGTTGTGACTTGATCGTCGTGCGACAAACATAAGCTAATTCTATCAGGTCGCCTCTATCTGTTCGGGGTAAAGCGCAGCTGCCGCACCCTGCTCGAGAGCCTGGAGAAAACGCTCGAGGTGAGCAGTGGCGACACAGACTACCTTGTCGGCGCCACCGTAGTAGAGGTAGATATGTCCATCCTGAATAGTCGCACCGCACGCGTACACCACACCGGGCTTGCCTATGTTTTCATATTCAAAATCAGGTTCGAGGACAGGTGTTTGTCCGCGGGCGACAATGTGGGTGGGGTCGTTAAGGTCAAGGAGCATGGCGCCTATTTTGTAGCGCGAGTCGCCTGGTGAGTGCGCATGGTAAAAAAGGAGCCAGCCTCGGTCAGTTCGCAAGGGTGGGGGGCCCGCACTGCGTACGTGGTCGTGCCACGCTATAAGCTTGTCCTTGCTTTGTTGCGGGTCAGGGCTCTCGAAGCCCCGCTCGCGGAGCAGGCGAAGGTCATCAGTGTACTCAATGCGTACTCGGTCATCAGACTCTCCAATAATGCTGTGGAGCACGGCAAATTTGCCGCGTATCTTTTCGGGAAAGAGGACCCAATTTTTATCCCTGCTCCCGTGAGAAAGTACGGTGGGGCCATCCCATTTGTAGAAACGTTTCTTCACAAAGTCTTCGGTGGAGAGGGAGATGTAGCCTACGCGAAGTGTCCAATGTTCAAACATATTGAAGGTGACATAGACCGTATCCTCAATGGTAACCATACGCGGGTCTTCGCAACCGCCCCAACTACCGCCTGAAGGGTAGAGAACGGGCGAATATCGTTGCATGTTCCGTGGTACTGCGCCAAGTCCATTTGCGACATAGACAGGGTAGGGGAGGCGCTCGTCAAAACGAAGGCCATCTTGGGAGGATGCGTAGCCGAGGCGCGAGACGCCGTCGGCGCCTATGGCCCGATATACGAGGTGGGTGCGACCGCCGATGATGGCGGCGGCCGGGTTAAGTACAGCCTCGGCCTGCCATAGGTGTTTGTCAGGCCGCAGTATTGGATTAAGAAGTGGGCGAGAAAAGCCGAACCCAAGCCGCGCCACACGCTTGATCGCGGCTACAACTGCTTCGCGGAAGGGGCGCGAGAAAGCCGCGCCGAGCACGCACCCTATGACAAATAGAGAGATAAGGAGCGCGAACCAGTAGACAAGCAGAAGTGTCATTAGGGAGAAGATCGCCCAAAGTCATCTGCAACGCGCACGATGTCGCCCTCGTCAAAGGTGCCAAGCACGAGCTCGAGTACTGCGATGCCATTTTCGCCCCCAGCAAGTCGGTGCTCGGTGCCAATGGGGATCTCAAACTCGTCGCCCACATGAGCCTGGTGATCAATGCTCCCAATAGTAACCGTACCGTCGCCCTCAATAACGCGCCAAAACTCTGCGCGTGCGTGGTGATACTGCAAAGAGAGGCGTTTCTCAGGCGCAACTCGTAGTATCTTTACGGTGACTGGCTCAGCAAGCGTGAAGCGTTCAAACGAGCCCCAGGGACGATCCTCGCGGTCGCGGTTATTGAGGAGTGCCATCCCCTAACGATACCATTTATTAGATAAAGAAAAGGTAAAAAACCACAGCGAGGAGGATACGGTAGACGCCAAAGGCGGTAAAAGAGTGCCAGCGTACATAAGAAAGTAACCAGCGCACTGAGGCAAGCGCGACAACAAAAGAGGATACAAAACCAACAAGGATAAGTATCCACTCGCCGTTGGAAAAGGCAAAACCCTCACTAACAAGGTCAAGCCCTGAGGCGGCGAGGAGGGTGGGGACTGCTAGCAGAAAGGAGAACTCAACTATAGAAGTGCGCGAGTAACCAAGCGCAAGCCCGCCAATAACCGTGGCGGCGCTTCGCGAGACGCCCGGGATAATCGCAATTGCTTGAAAGAGACCGATGATAAGCGCATCGCGTGAGGACATGGGCTTTTCGACAAGCTCTTCTTCAGGATGCTTCGCGTGAAAGTACTCGAAAATGATCAGGGCTATGCCCCCGCCAACAAGGGCAACAAGCACAATAAACACGTCGCCGAGCAAGTACTCTCGTGCAAAAGGATATAGTGCAAAACCCACGATACCGGTTGGGATAAAGGCGAGTGCGATTTTTTTAAGCTTCTCTACATCAAGAAACGATCGCCAATAGAGCGCAACGACGGCGAGGATAGCTCCTAGCTGTACAACGATATCAAAGCTCTTTGAAAACTCGGTGACCGCGTTGCCAAGCGCGGCATTCGTAAGGATAAGGTGGCCGGTCGAAGATATGGGCAAAAACTCCGTCGCCCCCTCGACTATCCCGAGGAGTATTGCATCAAACCAAGTCATATTTAGAGTGTAGCACGCCCCCGCCAGACCACTTGACAGAGAGTTGTCAATGTGCTATCATATAAAAAGCGAGGTAGTTACTAGCTATTTCGTCATCTAATTATGTCTACATTCGTACTCGGAGGCCTTATGGCCTTTTTTATCTTCACCGGCACCGCCGGGCACGCTACCGCACCCGACTTGCCGAGCTTCACTGCCGCGGTAACGGCCTATAATGCCGTGCCCGAGCAGACTGACAGCGACCCGTTCACTACTGCTTCAGGAGCCTTCTCTAACCCAGAGATTGTTGCCGCACGCTCGCGTGACCTCGCTGATACACTACCCTTTGGTACCGTTATCGCTATCGAGACCGCACCGCGCTCAGATAGCTGTGGGATGTCGCTCATGGAGCGCTCTATCGGGTATCGCGTTATCGCAGATACCATGAACCCTCGCATCACTAACACCGTTGACCTTCTCATCGCTACCGATGATATGGTGCAGGTGGGTGACAAGAGGGTGAATGCGGCCCGCGCGCTTGGGGTGTGTGAGGAGGTGACGATTCGTATCGTGGGTAAAATTGATATGACGAAACCCTCAAAAATCCCCAAAAGCCAAATGGAGCTTATTGCGCTCTTTGGCACCTCAGCCCTCGCCATCAAATAAAATATATTGTGATGCTCAGGTCAACCGCCGCTCTCCCGCAAGGAGAGCGGCGGTTGCGTTTGTGCTACGCTTGAGAGAAGTATGGAGTCTCTTACCTTACTCATCATTGAATACCGTTACTGGTTTCTTATCCCGCTCACATTTCTTGAAGGGCCTATTGTTGCGCTTCTTGCGGGTACTCTCGCTGCCGCACACTATTTTGATATATACCTCCTTGCACTCATTTTCATTATACGAGAAGTGGTGATGGACGGAGTGTATTACGCGCTTGGATATTACGGCGGTAAGATTGTCTGGGTGCAAAAAATGCTACACAGAGCAGGCATTCACGAAGACCATTTGGACGATATACGGCTATTGTGGGAACGGTACCCTTTTCGAACCATGTTCGTAGGTAAAATCTCATATGGTATTGCGCTGGTATTTATACTTTGCGCCGGCTTCATACGCATGAATCTGTGGAGATTTTATGGGTATGGGATGGTTGTGGCAGTGATCCAATACGGTGTCTTATTGGCGATTGGCTATGGATACGGAAACGCATTTAGTGGAGATTTGATACACATGTTCGAACAGGCGCACTACCTCATAGCGCTCATTACGCTCATAGGTGTTATCTATTATGTGCTCGCAAAGCGTGCCAAGAGAAAGTTGTTTGAAGTGTCTGGTTAGAGTCGCTTCAGCTTGCGCAGTTGATACATTTGGCGGATAGACCCGAGCACGCCCGCTATGTGGATAATGTTGGTAACCATTTTTATATCGTGTCGCACGCCACGCCATAATCCATGCTTAGCTTGTTTCGCGGGGTTCTCAACATTTGGCCACGCCACCGAAGCAATTCGCAGTTTTGCCTTGATGACGAGCGAGTTGATATACACTTCAATACCAAAACCAGGGAGCGATCGAATCGTCTGTAAATTGTGTGCCAGGAGCTTT
This sequence comes from uncultured Candidatus Saccharibacteria bacterium, assembly GCA_964634595.1. GTDB lineage: Bacteria > Patescibacteriota > Minisyncoccia > Phycocordibacterales > Phycocordibacteraceae > C7867-001. The sequence goes on from CAZWKU010000002.1 coordinate 40,539, forward strand.
CTTGGGACCACGCGCTCTCCAGAGAGATAGTCAATACCAATAAGTTTTAGAGCTCGGTTGATACCGATGGCGCGCCAGAACCCTCGTGCATTGATTCGGAAACTGATACTCATATCTGCATCTCCAGAAAGGACGGGAGCAAGCAGTGCCGAGATATTTTCCTCCGTAAGACCGTAGAGGTCAGCATCGAGAAAACAAAGCAAATCACCCGAAGATTTTTCAATACCTTGTGCCAGTGCATAACTTTTACCCCTATTTTTGGGCAGCGTGATAAGCGTAATAGGGAAACGTGCCGCGACAGCACTCGTATCGTCAGTGGATCCATCGTCAACTACGATAACCTCCGCTATATCGGGTCGTCCGACCACTAGGGGGATAATAGTACCGATGCGTGGAGCCTCATTGTACGCGGGGATAATCACGGAGACTCGATGTATCATAGACGTACTAAGTATGCTATAGAGATTCACCACTATCAACAGGGGGGGCTACACCGAGGCTATAAATCATTCATAATAGAGAGGTTCGTTTACCTAACTAATCTTTTACTCAATCTATATGAAAGGGATGCACATGATTGCCTTTATCCTCACTATTGTCGGCGGCCTTAATTGGGGTCTGGTTGGCGTAGGTGGGTTTATGGGGCAGGAGCTTAATCTCGTCAACATGTTGCTTGGTGCATGGCCGCAGGTAGAATGGTTGGTCTATATCTTGGTTGGCCTCTCGGCACTCTGGCTTGCCGTTATGCACAAAAGTGATTGCCGTATGTGCTCGGGCGGAGGAATGGCTGGCGGCATGCCGATGTAACCCAACCTGGGGAGAACAAAAGCGCCCTCGTAGGGCGCTTTTGCGTATACTTGGAGCATGTTCGGTCTTACTCAGCACGAGCTCGCCCTGATCAAGAAACTTACTACTCCCATCAAGATTCAAGATTTTTTAGACCAGTTGCCGTTTAATTTTGAAGAAAAGGGGGAGACGCACATGAGCCCTCGCCGCGTGCTTCGCACGCGGCGAGCACAGTGTATCGAGGGCGCGCTCTTGGCGGCTCTCGCGCTCGTCGTGCATGGCGAGAAGCCGCTCCTTATGGATTTTCGCGCGAGGAAAAACGACGATGACCATGTCGTTGCACTGTATCGTAAGAACGGCTACTGGGGGCTTATCTCAAAAACGAATCACGCCACGATTCGCTTTCGTGACCCCGTTTACAAAACGCTCCGAGAGCTCGCGCTCTCTTATTATCACGAGTGGTTCTTAAACACGACAGGAGAGAAAACGCTTGAGAGCTACTCAAACCCTCTCGACCTCTCAAAAATGAAACGCAACTGGGTCACTGACGAGGCCGACCTTTGGTGGCTCGATAGAGAGCTCGATCGGCTACCACATCACTCGCTGGTACCGCCGAAAAACAGGCAATACCTACGTGATGCTGACCCGATGGAGCTCAGGGCGGGCCGCCTTGTCGAATGGCACGCGAGGGGCAAGAAATCTCGCTAAAAGAGCTTGTTGCTGTGCCCGCGGTAGCGGGTGAAGAGGCGTAGCGCCGCAAGTAGGTAGATAACACCGACAATCATAAAGACTGTTGGGTCGGTGCTGATGCGCATGCCGATATTGATGTGAAATATGCCGTTGAAACCCATATTAATGCCTGAAATAATACTCACCCAAAAAGCGGCGAGATCCCAATAGTCTTGGTGGCCAAAAAGTTTTTGATCAGCGCGAAGCCAGTGGTAGAGCAGGTATGCAGAGACAATACCCGAGACTATCCAAAAGACATAAAGTATATTTGCCCCTACATCAGCAAAAGCAGGGAAGAGGTAGATAAGGGGTGGCACACCGCCCAAAAAGAGTGCGGCTGCGGCGATAAGGAGCCGTGCCTGCGACCAGTAAAATGCGTAGCGAACAAGTGTTGCGGGGCGCATAGGTTAAAGGGCTAATGAGTAATTACGCAGTAAGTATACCAAGTGTGAGGCGTGGTACAGTGTGGTTATCCTATGCTCCCTCCCTCAATAGTGCTTGCCATCGCCATTCTTACCGTGTTTTTAGCACTGGTCGTAGGTCTCAAATACGCGGTTCAAGATAATTTCACGCGCACCCGCATAGGCATGACCGCATTTTTTGTCTTTATTGTTGTCACACTCACCATTTCTTTTTGGGAGCATGCGCTCGTCACGCTCCCGTTTACCGTCCCCTCGGCAATTGTTGGTATCATCATAGGGTACGTGCTTGGGGTTCGGACCGAGCAACAAAAGCTCGCGATGCACGGGCTCGAGTATTACATGGACCACTTTGCCCACATTCACCTCTCTGATTTTATGCATCTCACGTGGTGGAGTTTTATCAACTTTTATTCGGTTATGGGTGCGCTCGCACTCATTAATCTCGTTGGCCTAACCAATGTGATCTTTGCAGGCTCAGAGTCCTTGACCGAGCTCCTTGCTATCTGCTCGTCTGTCTTCGGTGCCTTCTTAATAGGCAGTATCGTCCCCTACCTCCTCCACCTCTGGAGCATTCGCCTTGGTCGAAAACCTAGGTTGAGTGAAAAAATTAAGGGGTGGTGAGGTAGAGGGTGAAAGCGAGGAGGATAATGAGGGAGAGGAGAAAGGTGTGCTTGGCGAATTTTTTAGTTTGAGGCGTGGGAGGTCGGGTAATGAAGGAGGGGATACCGGCCGCCGTATAATCGTCGTAGCAATAGATCGCGATCGCGATAAAGTGCCCTATTTGCCATACAAAAAGAAATGCAAACAGGGTGAGCGCGGTGAGATCAAGCGTATTTGCAACTGCGGTGTAGCCGACCACGGGCGGCATCGCCCCTGCCACGGCGCCCACAAAGAGCGCGTGGCGAGTGCGGCGCTTAAGGGGTGTATACGCGCCTACATAAACGAGGAGCCCAAAGAGCGCCATGAGTGTGGTGAGTAGGTTGGTACCTATACCGAGGGTGAGCGTGCCGAGTACGCCGAGTACGAGCGCAAAAGATTTTGCATTTTTAAGGGAGATCTCTCCCGTGACAAGTGGGCGATCTTTGGTGCGCGCCATGCGCGCATCAATGTCGCGGTCGAGATAATTATTTGCGGCGCAGGCCGAGGCAATAATAAGCCCAAGCCCGATAGCCATGGCCACGAGGCGTACCCAATCGACCGGTTCGCCCGATACGTAAAAAAAGCCGCCAAGCGCAACCAGCACATTGCCGTAGACAATACCGGGCTTTGCGAGCCGGTAGTATGCATTAATCACGCTGGTTTTGAGGAGAAACGATGCCATCTTTAAATTTTTCTAGATCACCTTGGTGGTGCTCGAGGTGTCCCATGATCCAAAGCGTACCACCCACAAGAATACCCACAACAATAAGGGTGAAGGCAAAAAATGCAACCTCGAACTCCTGGCCCTTTTCGCGCCCCAGGTGGAGAAAGTAGATGAGCTGTACGCCAAGCTGGAGCAGAGCGAGTAATACCAAAAGTGTTTTTGCCAAGGTACCGCTTACGCCAAACACAATGATGAGCGCCGCAAGGAGCGTGAGGAGGAGTGAAAGGCTAAAGCCAATAAGGTAGCGCCGTATCATACAAAAGCAAAGAGATACACTATCGTGAAGAGGAATATCCAAATAAGGTCGAGGAAGTGCCAATAGAGCCCGAGACAGGAGAGTTTACGCAGTGTGCCCTCAGTAAAGCCACGGAGCACAAGGTGCATACCTACCACGAACATCCAAAGGAGCCCCACGCTCACATGGAGCCCATGCGTGCCCACCAGTGTGAAAAAGGCTGAGAGAAACGCATTGGTAGCAGGGCCGTGGCCCTCGGCTATCAGGTGCGCAAACTCTACAAGCTCAAGGGCAACGAAACTGGCACCAAGAATAAAGGTAGCGGCAAGCGCAAGAAGAGCTAGGGTCTTTTTTGCATGCCCTGCTGCAATGAGTGCAAGCCCCATCAAAAAGCTCGAGGTGAGCAGGACAATGCTTTGGGTCAGTACAAACGAGAGTGAAAAGAGCTCTTTGCCGCCAGGGCCGCCAAAGGTCGCGCTCTCGAGTACGGCGTAGGTTGCGAAGAGGCCCGCGAAGAGAACAGCGTCGGTCATCAGATAGACCCAAAAGCCAAAGGTGACGGTACTGGTGTGGGGTGAGGGTGTGTGACTCATACGAGTTTTTCTTTGGGGAGGGTGTACTCGATCTCCTCATCAAACGAGCGTGCAATTAGTAGCACTACTGCCGCGAGTGTGCCCAGGGCCGCAAGCCACCAGATATGCCAGATAATCCCGAACCCGGCGACAAAGCTCGCTCCCGCGATGTACAAGCCCACCGCAGTATTTTTGGGGAGCTCGATATCGACCAGTGTGCCTCGCGCCGCCACCTTTTCGACCTCGCCTTTTTTCTCCATCCAAAACGCATCGCGACCGTGTACTATCGGGGTCGCGGCAAAGTTGTAAAAAGGTGGCGGCGCGCTCGTTGCCCACTCGAGCGTGCGCCCGCCCCAGGGGTCGCCAGTAACCGCAAGCTCCTTTCGCTTCCAGATACTGTAGGCCACCTGCACTACCTGCAAAAAGACAGCAAGCGCAATGATGCCGACGCCGATAGCGGCCACTGTGAGCAGGGGGTGCCACCCGGTCGTCGGGTCGATGTGGTAGAGGCGGCGGGTCATGCCCATAAAGCCAAGGGCATAGAGCGGTAAGAAGGCGGTTACAAAGCCCGTCATCCAGCACCAAAAGGCCGCACGCCCGAGGCCTTCGTGGAGTGTGAAGCCTGCAAACTTGGGGAACCAGTACGAGATACCAGCAAAGACTCCAAACAAAACACCGCCGATTATCATGTTGTGAAAGTGCGCGACCAAAAAGAGTGAATTATGGAGCTCGAAGTCTGCGCCTGGCACCGAGAGGAGCACACCGGTCATCCCGCCAATGGTGAAGCTCACAATAAAACCCATAAACCAGAGCATGGGGGTTGCGAAGCGTACGCGCCCGCGAAACATGGTAAAGAGCCAGTTAAAAACTTTCACCCCGGTAGGTATGGCTATAGTGGCGGTCATAATGCCGAAAAAGGCGTTCACATTTGCTCCTGCTCCCATGGTAAAGAAGTGGTGCACCCACACCACAAACGAGAGCACCACGATTGCGAGCGTCGCGACCACCATCGACGTGTAGCCGAAAAGTTTTTTTTGTGAAAAGACCGGCACTATTTCTGAAAAAATACCGAACGCGGGGAGAACTAATATATACACCTCGGGGTGACCCCACGCCCAGATCAGGTTGACGTAGAGCATTGCGTTGCCGCCAAGATCAGTGGTGAAAAAATGCATGTCAAAAAGGCGGTCAAACGAGAGGAGGGCGAGAGTGACGGTAAGGATAGGGAAGGCGAAGAGCACTAGCGTCATCGAGCCAAGTGCTGTCCAGGTAAAGATCGGCATACGCATCAGGGTCATGCCCGGCGCGCGCATTTTAAGTATCGTGGCCACAAAATTAATCCCGCCGAGAAGCGAGCCGATACCCGCTATCTGCAGAGCCCAAATGTAGTAATCAACACCCACCCCGGGGCTATATTCAAGCCCTGAGAGCGGTGGGTAGGCGAGCCACCCGGTGGCCGCAAACTCGCCCACTACCAGGGAGAGGTTAATGAGCATGGCGCCTGCAGCCGTGAGCCAAAAGGAGAGCGAGTTTAAGAAGGGGTAGGCGACATCACGCGCACCTATCTGTAGGGGGACGATCAAATTTAAGAGCCCAAAGATAAAGGGCATTGCAACAAAAAAGATCATGATCACGCCGTGGGCGCTAAATATCTGCGCGAAATGGTCAGGCGAGAGGTAGCCAAATTGGTCACCTACGGCAAGTACCTGCTGACCGCGCATCAAGAAGGCGTCCATAGCGCCGCGCGCAAACATCGCCGAGGCGAGGACGAGGTACATGATGCCGATTTTTTTGGCATCAAGCGAGGTAAGCCACTCGCGCCATAGCCAGCCCCACTTCTTAAATAGGGTAATGAGGAGCAGGGCGCCGAGAACCCCACCCACAACCATGAGTTGGCCAAAGGTCTCGATAGGCCCGTGCACAAACGCATCAATGGTGAGGCGACCAAACATAGTTAATGTGACTGCATGACTCTCTCTTTTGGCCCGCTATAGCGCATAAGGAGATTATAAAAGAGGTTGGGCGCAACTGCCGCATAGCTCACCTCTCTACCGCCTGGCTGAGCGCGCAGTATTGCATACTCGCTCTGTGAGAGCGTGCCGCTCGTGCTTTTAACTCGCTCGATAAAGAGCGCGTACTCCTCCTGAGTGAGTGCATACACAGGGAAGGCCATTTCGGCGAAACCCTGACCGCTGTAATTTGCAGAAGAGCCGCGATAGGTCCCAGGGGTGTCGGCGATAAGGTGGAGCATCGTCGCCATGCCCGTCATTGCGTATATCTGCCCGCCAAGCGCGGGTATCCAAAATGAGTTCATGGGCGCATCAGCAGTAATTGCAAATTCGATTTGTTGCCCAACAGGTATCGCAAGGTGATTTGCGATAGCGACGCCTTCACCAGGGTACACAAAGAGCCATTGCGAAGGGAGGGCGATCACCTGCACCTTGAGAGGATCGCCCCCTTTTTCGAGCGCACGCGAAGGGTCAAGCGCATGGGTGCTCGACCAAATCAAGGCACCTACCACAAGCACTATCTCAATAGGTATCGCCCACCACACCAGTTCGCCCAAAGGGCCGTGCTCCCATTCGGGCTCATAGCGTGCCCGTGTGTTGCTTGCTCGATACCACCAAGCGACGAAGCCTGCAAGCGAGAAAACCGCCACTGCGGTGATGAGCATCAGATAGAAGACATTGGTGATAAGCGAAAGCTCTTCTTGCGCGATATGGCCCTGCGGGGCGAGGAGGGTAGCACCGTGCTCTTGCAAGACAAGTGCGATAACGCCAACAACCGCAATCATGCTAAAGAGCGCCACCCCGATGAGCGGAGACTTCATTTCAGCCTAGTATAACAGTATTCAATAATAGTCAGCTCCTAAATACCCGAGACTCCAAAGAGATAGCCGATCAGGTAGGTGCTGGCCATAGCAAGTGCGCCTCCAGCGGCAACTCGGAGTGTCGCCTGCAGCCGCCCCGCGCCGCCTGCCCGTGCCCCGAGCCAGCCGGTCGCCATAAGAGCTAGCAGAGCCGCCACAAAGGTGGCAGGTATTTCGATTGCGGGCGGTGCGACCACGATCACCGCTATCGGTATCACCGCACCAGAAAAAAAAGAGAGTGCCGAGGCAAAGGCGGCTTGCGTGGGGCTCGCGAGTTTACCGGGGTCGAGTTTAAGTTCGGTCTCAACATGTGCGCTAAAGGCGTCGTTTGCAGTGAGCTCGCGAGCAACGGTAGCTGCCGTGAGGCGCGAGAGCCCCTTTGTCACATAGAGACCAACTAACTCCTCAAGTTCAGCCTCAGGCTCGGTATCAAGCTCGCGGCGCTCTTTTGCAAGGAGTGCCTGCTCGGTATCGCGCTCGGCCGCGACAGAGACATACTCACCTGCAGCCATCGAGAGAGCGCCCGCGATGGTGCCTGCTATGCCGGCGGTAAGTATGGCGCGCGGGTCTGACGTAGCTCCGGCGACACCAACTACAAGTGCCGCGACCGAGACTATACCGTCATTTGCACCAAGTACGGCTGCACGAAGCCAGTTTATGCGTGAACTCAGGTTGGCAGTGTGTGGCTCTTCGTGTTCGGGTGTGTGTGGGAGCATGTAGTGTAAATAAACCTCAGATAAGGCGACTTATTTTGTTGCTGTCGAAAAAGAGTATGAGGGCACCTACGACAAGAGAGGCGATAAAACTCGAGAGCTCATGATTAGGGAAGAGGTAAAGATCAGATATACCCCAAATGCCGCGCCACACGAGCACCGCACCTATGGTGAGCGCAAGGAGTCGTAACTTTTTCGATAGGCTACTCATGACCTTATTAAAGCATGCCTTTGAGGGTCAGCGGCGTGGTTGTAACGATTTGAGATACAAGGGGAGCCAGTCCATAAATTTTTTACGATGTGCATCAAGTGACCATAGGCCGTCATCTTTAAACTGCCCTATGTAGCTTTGTTGATAGAGCGCAAGGAGCGAGCGGGATGCACGCGGAAATTCGGGCGGCAAGGCTTCATTATAGAGCTTGAGAAATGTACCGAGTGAGTGACGCTCTTCGCTACGCACCTTATCGACATCAATAGGGCGTGGTTTCATCATTAAAGTATACCACATTTACCATAGCAATGCTCTAGTACAAAAATTATTGCGTATACTGCATGCTATGAAAAAGGTAGTGGTGTTGCAAAAAAGAGTAGGGGAGACACCGCTTGCTGCGCTTAGGGCGTGGCAAGCGGCACATCCTGAAGTTGCTAGCGCACCGGTGTCGTATGCCGGTCGGCTTGACCCAATGGCTTCAGGCAAGCTCCTGGTGCTTGTTGGTGACGAGTGTAAACGGCAAGCTGCATACACGAAACTTGATAAGGAGTATGAAGTTGAGATATTGCTTGATGTGAGCAGTGATACAGGCGATGTTCTAGGTTTGCCGCACTATGCGAACACCGTTTCGCATCCGCAGGGGCGCGCGATTACCCGCGCGCTTGCCCAAGAGGTTGGCGTGCACGAATGCGCCTACCCCGTTTTTTCTTCAAAGACCGTCAAGGGTAAACCACTCTTTATGTATGCGCTCGAAGGTTCACTTTCAATGATTACCGTGCCAACTCACGAAGAGCGAATCTACTCTATACAATTACTCTCGATACGCACCGAGGCCTCTGCCACTTTACGCGAACATATTCTTAAACTGCTTGAACTTGTGCCACGTACTAGCGAGCCTTCGAAAGAGCTGGGCGAAAATTTTCGTGTTGAGGTGATACGTCCACAGTGGGAAAAGCTGTTGGGCGATATGCTCCCGCGCGATTTTGTAATACTGAGAGTGAGGGTAGCGTGTGGCTCGGGTGCGTACATGCGCTCGCTCGCGAGTCGTATAGGAGAGTCTCTCGGCACCAAAGCCCTCGCACTCTCGATCAGCCGTACCACCATAGGGAGATACCTCCCGCTCCCGTTTACCGCGGGGTTGTGGTTGTACAGCTGCTAAGTGACCGCTCTTAAAAAGAAAGCCTGCAAAGTAACGAAGTCCGACTTCGTTACTTTGTGCTCGGTAAACATTATGCGCAGAACGAACGTTGCGGGATGAAATCTAGTACGGTAGGTTTTAAGTCGGACTAGCAATCACTGTGGGGCTGGCTTTTGCTATAGATGTGGAAGGAGTGAAAAATGAAGAATCTCCTTAGAACGGCGACTCCTGTCATGTGTCGCGTGAGCTTCCCCACACTATCATTTTTTGCCTCTGAGTATGCAGTTGGGGCATCGGCACCCTTTGGGTTTGATGTGGCGATCAAAATACTCTTTCCCATAGTCGTAGGTAAGCTCTTCTCCTGCTTTGATTGCGCGACGAGCAACAATGAATACTTTGCCTTCGGGGCCATCGGCTTCGCAGTTTGGCTTGCAGGAGTGGTTGATATAGCGTGCAATGTTCGTTTTTATATTTCCGTCAATTGTTTTCCCTTTTCCTACCTCAAACAAATATTTACCTTGGTCGCGGTCTGCCTCGGCTTCGCTTACTGGCCGGCCTCTATACTCAACAATACAGGCGCCTCTGTGTATAGCATCAAAGGTATAGAGGCCAAGACCAGTGTTCGATCTCCGTACTTTGAGTGCGTAGGTACCAGCTATAAAGTGCTTCGACATAAAATAGTTATGCGCGCAACTCCGCGATAAGGGTATCGAGATCTTTGTGGCGCTCTACCACCGTTTCGTGCTGGAGTACCCAAAAGAGTTTTTGTTTGAGTGCGTCGATGAACTCATGATCGTGGGTGACGAGCAGCAAGGTGCTTTTAGAGGTATTACAGGCGTTTAAAAGAATCTCCCAGGTCACTTCATCGAGGTGGTTGGTTGGCTCGTCGAGAATCAAAACATCGGGCTTGCCGCCAAATACGAGAGCAAAGCGAAGGCGCATGCGCTGTCCGCCCGAGAGGCTCCCGAGTGGGGTCTCCATGGTGTCAGTGTCGAACTTCATCGCCCCAAGCGCAGCACGTCCCGCTTCGTCGGTGAGTGAGATCTCGCTCGTGACTACTTCAAGAGGGGTGCGGGATCCGTCAAACTCTGTGTGCTGGTCGAAGTACGCAATTTTCAGTTTTTCAGCCCAGGTGATCGTACCTGTTTTGAGGGGGAGCTTGCCGAGGAGACATTTAAGAAAGGTTGACTTGCCTGAGCCATTGCGCCCCAAAAGTACGATGTGGCTCCCGGTACGCATTTCAAGATTTACGTTATGAAAGGCGCTCTTTTTGCTACCCCCATATGCAAACGAAGTATCAAGTATGCGGCACAAGAGTTTCCCAGAGTGGAGCGCCGAGTCGCTTTGGCGAAGCGATATTTTGGTGCGCGTATCTTCAGCGCGGCCCGACTCTTTGTGCTTCGCTTTGAGCCCCTCGAGCTCGGCTTTAAACTTATGGTACGTTGCGGTTTCTTTACCGCGAAATGCTTTTTGCCCCATAATAACCACGGCCTCGCGCAGCTGTTTGATTCGCTTCGTCTCGGTGTCAAAGGCTCGCTGCAGGCCCTCAATACGGCTCAAGCGGTGTTCTATATACTCGTCATACCCACCATGCGAAAGGTGCGCCTGACCCTGCGCGATCTCGATAACTTTTTCAGCAAGGGAGTCAATCATAAGCCGGTCGTGTGAGATGAAAAGGACGCCCCCGCGATACTCTTGTAATAGCGCAATAAGCTCAAGTCGGCTCACAATATCGAGGTGGTTTTCGGGCTCATCAAGCAGAAGAAAGTCGGGTTGTACCGCGATGCCGCATGAAAGCGCAAGGATTTTTTGCTGACCGCCTGAAAGTAGGTGACACTCTTTGCTCGCGTGTTTTTCAAGGTTAAAACCGAGCTCTTTACCAAGCGCGTAGACCCTTTTCGCAAGAGTCACACCGGCGTTTTGGGCGACATACTGAGCGACCGTGGTGCCAGTGTCACTTACTACAAATTCTTGCGGCACATACAAGGTGCGGATATGGCCACTCTTTTCGATCGACCCCCTGTTTGGTTCGATAACCCCAGCAATTATTTTGAGCAGGGTAGACTTGCCTGAGCCGTTGTCGCCCACGATGCACACTTTCTCATTCTCGGCGCATTTCAAGGTCACCGCCTCAAGGAGCGGTTTTTCAGTAAACGAGTGGCCGATGTTTTTAAGCGAAATCGTTTTTGCCATTTAGTATGAAGAGCCTAGCAAATAACACGTTCTTTTACTAACGAGCAGACCTTAGGTTCGAAGCTCCTGACGCGACTGTCCCCAGTGTCCCCACGGTCACCTTGCATTTAGAGCATTTGCTCTAATATACTGTGGTTATGAAAGACGTTAAAGAAAAGATCGCCACCTTCTATCGCAAGCGCCGCCGTATGCCTTCGCATACCGAGGTGGCGAAGTTGCTTGGATATAAATCACGAGGTGCTACCGCATACGCTATCGAAAAACTAATTGACGCTGGGGTTATCTCTAAGGACAAGACGGGGCGCTTGCTCCCCGGAGAGATGCAACATGGTCTCAAGATGCTCGGCTTGATTGAGGCGGGGTTTCCCTCGCCCGCAGAAGAGGAGTTGCTCGATGTGATGGATTTCGACGAGTATCTCACTCCAAACAAAGAGTCTAGTTACATCCTCAAGGTAAAAGGAGACTCCATGATTGAGGCGGGGATTAACGAGGGCGATATGGTTATCGTCGAGCGTCGCCAAGTATATAAACCAGGACAAATCGTTATCGCATCAATTGATGGAGAGTTCACTATGAAGTATCTGCGCAAGAAAGGGGGCGACTATTATTTAGAGCCAGCCAATGCGAAATATAAGCCGATGTACCCCGAGAGAGATCTAAAGCTAGAGGCGGTAGTGACGGCGGTCGTGCGCAAATACTAGTATGGCCTGGGGCTCTCTCCGCTCGTTCCCGCGCGCCATTTTGCACATTGATGGGGATGCGTTCTTCGCGGCATGCGAAGTTGCTAAGAACCCAAAACTACGCGGGAGGCCTGTTATCACTGGCAAAGAGCGTGGCATTGTTTCTGCGGCTACCTATGAGGCAAAAGCGCTCGGTATCAAGCGGGGGATGACCTTGTCTGAGGTACAGAAGATCTGCCCTGAAGCCGTGATCCTCCCCTCTGACTACGAGACGTACAGCCTCTTCTCTGAGCGCATGTACGCCATTGTGAGGCGCTATACACCCGACGTAGAGGAGTACAGTATTGACGAATGCTTTGCTGATTTAACAGGTCTGCGGCGGATGTTTCGCATGTCATACCCCCAGATAGCAGAGAAAATAAAACAGCAACTAGACCGCGAGCTCGGGATGACATTTTCTATAGGAGTCTCAGCGACGAAGACCCTTGCCAAGATAGGTTCGAAATGGAAGAAGCCTTCGGGTCTGACGGTAATCCCCCTCAGAGACGCGCCGATTTATTTAAAGGGGATTAAGGTAGACGCCGTATGGGGTATTGGCCCACAGACCAGCGCTTTTCTCAATAAACATGCTGTTAGAACCGCCTACGACTTTAGTAGCAAGAGCGAGGAGTGGGTGAAAAAGCATCTATCGAAACCCTTCTACGAAACATGGTTAGAACTGAACGGTTCAGTAGCAAACGAGTTGAACCTCACTGGTCGTGAGACCTATCAATCTATCAGTAAGACAAAAACATTTACCCCACCCTCGAGGGACCCTGTATTTGTATATGCTCAGCTCTCAAAAAATGTAGAGAACGCCTGTAGTAAGGCACGGAGATGGAAGCTCTCGACCCCCACCGTTTTCTTTTTTCTCAAGACTCAAGACTTTCGTTATAGCGGATACGAAGTTAAGCTCCCGTTTCCGACCTCCAACCCTCTCGATATTCTGAAAGAGATCACTACCTATTTCTCTCGCGTGTTCAAAAAGAACACGGTATACCGAGCTACCGGGATAACGCTCATTAACCTGACTGAAGAGGGTACCGCACAGCTTGATCTGTTCGGGCTAGTCAAGAAGTCTGAGGCTGTTAAACGGGTGTTTGAGAGTACTGACAAGCTTGCTCAGCGTTATGGGAAGCACGTCGTCTTTCTTGGGTCTAGTTTTGATGCGATGACGCATGCGGCACACCTCGGCGCACGGGGGGAGGTGACTGCACGTGTTACGGCTTTATTTAAAGGTGAAACTAGTCGCCGACGATTGGCACTACCGATGCTGGGAGAAGTACGCTGACAAAGTTTGGGAGGCAGAGCTGAAATAAAAAAGCCGCCGCGCACTGGGGCGCGGCGGCAGGCAATGTGATTACCATTTTCGAAAGATCCGCAGTATGTGCACCTGCTTGGCGACCTCTGCCAGTGTTTGCCTGCGGGTGATCCAGACTATAAACCCGAGGCACCCAAAACATCCCCAGAGGGCGTAGAGCGCGACGGTGTGGAGCAGTTCGCTCTTAGGCTCGGCCATATCGCTTATCGCCCACGCGACATTCATGACGATCCACATGAGGGCGCTCGTGTGAACAAGGATCGGCACCCACGCGCGTTCAATGTAGTTGAACATGGTAAGCGCAAGGGTTATCGCGGTAATACCCGCGATGTAATTGCCGCTACGCCACTCGAGAAACCACGTCGCATCGGTTAAAAGCCAAGAGATACCGCAAGCGAATTCGAGTCGCGCAAGCCGCTCTTCATGCACCGCACCATCCGCAATGAAACATGTGTATTTCTGAGACATCTCTTTCTCCCCTCATATAGAGACTAGATGACCAAACACAGGATGACATTAGGCTATGATCGGAAGACTCTAAACATTATTGTATCACACTCCTGAAAGATGTCAGGCCTGCGGGATCGTCTGCACTGTTTGGCGGGGAAAACGGAGTGACAGGGTTTTAGGCGAATGGGCGATGCTATAGGGGGTAACGACATCATCGCGCTTCGCCCTAGCAGGCGCGCTGTGACCCTACTCGAACCGATTTTGGAGACACTATCTTCAAAAGGCTTCACGGTTGTCTTGCTTTCGGCCAGGAGGAAATGGGGACAGTCACGATTTAAGCTAAGCTGCCAGGAGGAAATGGGAGGAAATGGGGACAGTCACGATTTAAGCTAAAATAACGTTGCATAATATATTAATGCCCCGTCTTGCTCGCGTTGATGTCGGAAACGAAATATATCATGTCATTAATCGCGCGAATGGTCGCCTCAAGATCTTTGAATCATCACAGGATTATCAACTCTTCGAACAGCTTCTTCTTGATGCTCAAGAACTAACCGACATGCGTATTCTCGCCTATGTCATTATGCCAAACCACTGGCACTTGTTGTTGTGGCCTATGCATGATGGCGATCTCGCACAATTCATGCATCGTCTCTCTAACACCCACACCAGGCGTATGCATACTGCTACCGGCACTATTGGGAATGGGCACTTATACCAAGGTCGATACAAATCTTTTCTGGTTGATTCAAACAACTACCTTCTTACGATTATCAAATACATTGAACGCAATCCAGTGCGTGCCAGACTCTCCAATGCATGTGAAGAATGGCAATGGGGAAGTGCTTGGAGGCGGTCGCAGGGAACCTCAAAGCAAAAGAAACTTATACACCCCTCACCTGAACCGCTACCACACCCGTACCTTAAGTGGATAAATACCGCCGAAAAGCCCAATGACCTCTCCATCATACGCGCCTCCGTTAACAAGAACATTCCTTTTGGCAGAGATTCGTGGGTTGACACAATGATATCCACCTATCACCTAGAGACAACGAAGCGTGGAGTGGGGCGGCCCAGAAAGAATCAGAACACACATTCATCAAAAGAATCGTGACTGTCCCCATTTGTTCCCCCGTATTCGCCCTCCAACACCCGCATGGCTGAAGGCCAAGGGTGGGGGTGAAATAGCGCTGCTCCTGGACTGCACGGATAGATGAGGTGCAAGTTCAGTCGGTAACCAGTCCACGGACGTCACAAACGCTCAACGAAAGGTGGATGGTAATTAATAAAAACGGTATTCCACCCTTCTTCATCGGCAAGTAATTTCTTTAACTCACCTTTGGCTTTATAAAGGACGTCGAGCATCTGTATGCCCTCATAGATTGCCACGTGTACCATACCATTATTATACTAAAGTGCAAGCATTGCATCGCTGGCGACCTAATTTTCAAGAGGCGAAGCAACTATGAAAATGGAAGTACTCTTGGGGTGCTAGAGAGCGTTCTGAATCCTGAGCTTTTCGAAGGAGTACCTTTGTATAAAAGAAAGTCCGCCCATCTCCGTGAGGAAAAGGGCGGGAGTCATGGGTTTTTCAGGGGTGGGTCGCTACGTTTTCTCGCAAGTCGTTTTTTTATCCCGCTCAGTGTTTGGGTGCCGAATACTATGTCGATGCCGACAAAGAACAAGAGCCCAAGCCCGGGGGTCCCGGGGACGATGCCCCCGATTGCCCCAATGATGATAGCAACGATGCCGATTGGCTTTCGGGCGATCCGCCACAGTCGAGCCCTCACGTAAAGACGCCGTTTTGCATTTAGTTTCCTCCTGTTGCTCCGTGATCAATTATATATGGGAATGCATGAATGGTACCTGCGTAATACCTAACGCGCCTCCGTTAACAAGAACATTCCTTTTGGCAGAGATTCGTGGGTTGACACAATGATATCCACCTATCACCTAGAGACAACGAAGCGTGGAGTGGGGCGGCCCAGAAAGAATCAGAACACACATTCATCAAAAGAATCGTGACTGTCCCCATTTGTTCATGGCACTCTTTGCTCGCGTTTTTCTCAAGATCAAAGCCGAGCTCTTTACCAAGAGCGTAGACCCTCTTCGCGAGAGTCACGCCAGCGTTTTGGGCGACATACTGAGCGACAGTGGTGTCGGTGCCACCTGTCACAAATTCTTGTGGCACATACAAGGTGCGGATATGGCCGCTTTTTTCTAGCGACCCACTGTTCGGTTCGATAACCCCAGCAATTATTTTGAGCAGGGTAGATTTGCCCGAACCATTATCGCCCACGATACATACTTTTTCGTTTTCAGCACATTTCAAAGTTACCGCCTCAAGGAGCGGTTTTTCAGTAAACGAGTGGCCGATGTTTTTTAATGAAATCGTTTTTGTCATTGAGTATGAGGAGCCTAGCAAAAAACACGCTCTTTTACTATCAGCTCTCAAAAAGAAAAGCCGCCCGAGAGCGGCTTTTCGTGTGTGGGCGGGAGTCACGGGTTTTTCGAGGGTGGGTCGTTTTGTTTTCTTGCAAATCGCTTCTTTATTGCGCTCATTGTTTGTGTGCCAAACACCATATCGATGCCAATTTGCATTTAGTTTCCTCCTGTTGCCCCGTGAGAATTACCTTTGTACTCGTAGTTCTCGCTGATTTTCCACACACCCTTCTCTCTGAATGCTGGAATATTCTGTCGACGCGCGGCGTTCGTTATGGCCGATGCAGACTTGGCATGGCTTTTCGTGTACTCGGAAAGGCGAATGACTTTGTCGCCCTTGAGGTAAGCGATGCGTTTATGCAGTGACTCCATGAGGCCGAGGGAGATAGCTTTTTCTAACGTCTTGGTGTTTTTGTCGTCACGGTAGTCGCCAAACGATTTGTAGTATTCTTTTTTCTCACGGTCCCGAATAATAATCATCGGGAACCCCAGACGCTGAAGCTGGTAAGAAATAAGCACACGGCCAATACGACCGTTGCCATCGCAGAACGGGTGGGTAGTTTCAAAATCTAAATGGAACTTGGCGATCTTGTCTAAAAAGTATGCAGACATATCACTCGTGTATTCGGTGATGGTTGCCTCAATCAGACGCTCAACTTGCTCCGGAGCCGGAGCGACATGCGTGCCAATACGAACGTATTCACCAGGGGCTCGGAAACGACCTGCAATCTTGTCGTCAATGCCGCCGATCAACATCTGATGTAAAAGCAGTATGAGCTCTCGGTTTACCTCAGTTTCTTTTGATTTGCCACGAATATATTCGATGACGCGAGCAAGATTTTTTGCCTCATACACCTCGCGCAGGGAAACGTCTCGAGCGACCTCCATATCCAAAAGAATCTTCTCAGTCTCCTTGAGGGTAAGGGTGGAGTTCTCGATAGCGTTGGAGTTATAGACGCTCTCCGGCACCTCGGCATCGTCGATCATGACCAAAAGCGCGTCCTTGCCTTTGCGAAGGACATCATATTCGGCCTTTAGAGTCTGAATGCGATTTTTGATTGGTTTGGTTGTAGCCACAGGTGTAAATAGTGCTTTTATAGAGACAGTATAGTCTATTTAGCTCTAAAAGTCAATCTTTAGTGAATAAGGACTAGAAACTACCACTTATTCACTAGAATCAACCACCAAGCCCCGCAGGGGGCGGGGTATGGCGTGATGCATGGGCTTAGTGCCAGAGGGTGAGTTTGGGGAGGGTCAGTTCGAACCTGTGAGGTATAGAAAAAGGCCGTGTCCCAAATTGGAACACGGCCCGTGTTGTATCAGAGACTCGTTCAGTCTCCGCCCCCGCCGCCCCCTCCGGAGTCGCTGCCGCCCGAATCGTAGCTACCGGAGTCGCTCGGGGAACTGGGCTCATTGTGGTGAGAGCCACGTTCGTGCGAACCGCTGTGCGAAGGTTCGTTGCTCGAAAGAAGCTGCATCAGAATCATAGTGTTAAGAATACTGCCGTCATCGGAGCAATAGCTTCCGTTCGACTGTTGCACGTATGTACGACCCTGATGGACGACCTTTTGGGGTCGACTTTTTCTATTTCGATTCACAGAACACCTCTCTGTTTATGGGTGATTACCCCTGAATGAACAGGACGGCAGTATCTTAGCACGCCATACACATATTGTCAATATCTAGCCCCGCTGGGTAGAGAACGTTCGAACCTTTGTGTAAAAAGAAAACCGCCCAAACGGACGATCTTCCGTTAGGCAGTCGGATTTAATTATTCATGTAGTGCTCGAAATGAATGGGTCGCACCAAAGCGCACTGGAGGGCTTGCACCAAGAACTCTTCGCGCTTCAGCTTCCCGCCTGAGAGATAGTGCATAGGGTCTTTCTCTCCGCCATAGCCGCGCTTTTTGATGATTTCGCCGAGCTCGCTCTTTTCTGCGAACGTCTGTTCGGCGATGTCCCGAGGAATCGGAAACTCTGCCCCGAAGGCAACCGAACGGCCGCCGTTTGAGCCGAGCACTACGATGCACGCTTGATCAAACCACAGGCCGTTGCGCTGGACCAGGCCGCTCTCAATGCCGATGGCAGCACCAGCATTCTCGACGGCGTTCCAGGCTGCTTGGGCACGATTGCTTGCACCAAGCTCCATTTCTTCAACGCCAACGGGCTGGATGCTGACACCCGACTCGGATTTGTGGGCGATAATCTCGAAAGGGTATGTCATCAAACTCTTGCACACGCTCTCTACCGCACGAAGCTTCAGAGCGCTTTCGGTTCCGACAGCAATTCTCATGGTCATATGATTCTCCGTTGGTTTATGCTCCATTTCTGGCGGTAGATTGTCATTATATCGCGTATTTGACAAGATGTCCCGCCTTTTTGCTATACTCTTCATAATCATGAAAATCTATGTCCTTGGCAGCACCCATTTCAAAGTACGGATGGTCGAATGCAAAGAAGAACTTTGCGCTCTCGGCTACGACGGCTGGATACATCCTCACTATGAAGAGTTTGTGCGGGGCGGGCGGCAAGACCAGGTTGCTCGCTGGACGACAGGCGACCCAACGGAGCTTGCGAAGATAAAGCGAGAAAACAACTACCTCCACGACCACTATAAGCACATCCTCGCAAGCGATGCGATACTCGTTGTGAATGATGAGAAGAACGGCATCAAAAACTACATCGGTGGCAACGTTCTCATGGAGATGGGACAAGCATACGTTAACC
Source organism: uncultured Candidatus Saccharibacteria bacterium (assembly GCA_964634595.1). Classification (GTDB taxonomy): domain Bacteria; phylum Patescibacteriota; class Minisyncoccia; order Phycocordibacterales; family Phycocordibacteraceae; genus C7867-001. The sequence goes on from CAZWKU010000002.1 coordinate 59,428, forward strand.
ATAAGAAGATATTCCTCCTGAACGGCATACCCGAAGGCCTTTCCTATCTCTCTGAAATAGAGTCCATGGATCCGATCTGTTTGGATGGGAAACTCGGGAACATTAATTTAGGGCAGGGAAGTACACAACGTTCACAAGTTCACCTCTAGCTCCGCTCTCTAGAAAACGTTTCCTGTCCTGAGTCAGCGAAGGAGAACCTGCGTATAAAAAGAAAAAGCCCGGCGGTGAAGCAGGGCTTCTCCGTCGGGCTTATGTATTGCAGAGGGCTATCGCCGTCTTCAACCAAGCAAATTCGCATTGCGGGACCCCGGCATCCTCAATTGTCATTACTAGGTCTGCTAGATTAAGTATGTCGAAATCCCCCGCACTCCCCTTAATCTGAAGCAACGCATCACAAGTTACTTTTTCAAGCTTTTCTATTGTTTCAAAACCCGCCTCAATAAGAAGAGCTGGTGTTGTCTCGTCTTCGAACTTGAGAGTATTCAGATGAGTTGATGCTGTGCTCACAGTTGTCTCCTTTAGAACTTTCAATACCAGTATGACACCAGTGTTTGAGTCTGTCAATACCTACATAATGGTTCTATAGCTTGGCACCACCCGCTAATACCAAAATAAATCGATAATCTGCGGTGTCCGTGTAAACTACTTGGTATGAAAAAGGACTTTCAGCGGTGGACGACGAAGAAAGAACAACTCAATGATACCGAGGGCACAGCCCTTTTCCACGAACGCGAGGTGTGGTGGTGTGCCCTCGGTGCGAATATTGGCTTTGAACAGGATGGCAGTAGTGAGCTGTTCACGCGCCCCGTCGTCGTACTCTCCAAGTTCAACCTTGATGCGTGCCTTGTCGTACCGCTAACCGCTAAGCCCAAGAAGGGCAAGTATTACTTCTCGGTGGGCAACGTCTCGGGGCGCGACGCGGTCGCGGTGCTCTCGCAAATCCGCTTTGTAGACCGTAAGCGGCTGGCTGTGAAGATCGCCACGATGGAACAAGAGACTTTTGATGCACTCACGAAGGTGGTCGTCAAAGCGTGCTTCCCGAATCTTACCCCCTAAATGTTTTCTCCCCGCCTTTTACAGCGGGGAGCAGGCCGAAGCCGTTTGTTCAAGTATCATATCAGAGAGCGAGATGAAAAGTCAATGGGGGTTTCGAACCTTTGTGTAAAAGAAAAGCCGTCCTCCAACGGCTTTTCATTAAAGAGCGAGACTTTAGTCCGGGATCAGTCCACTGCGCTTGGCTTCGCCAAACATGGCAATCAGGTCACCTTCATGCAATAAATCTCCCGTCTTCGTATCGGTCCATACAACCTGACCTGCAGTGGCTCCGGCCACTCGATCTGTCAAGGTGTGAACTGAAGGGTTCACTTGTCCTGTTCGGTCGAGGGCAACGAAACGAATAATATCTTGGCAAAAGGTTGAACTACCTAGTGCAAGAACCATTACGTTTCCGGTTGAATCTCCTTTCTTTTTTCCTTTTGTCAGCGCCAAGAATGTCTCGGCGACGACATCGATCATCTCGATCGGCATACTGAAGATGTTTATGCCTCCAGCCTCAATCATGTATTGTGGGCCTTCGGTGAACAAAGCACCCTCGAATTTCTTTGGTTTCGAGAGAAGCTGAATATTCTTCGCTTCCCAGGCCTTCAGAAAAACGGCGGCAAATGAAGCTGCAAGGACATTCGGTGGAACAACTCTTCCTTCCTGAAAGGGGCTGATACTTGCGGCAATTACTTGCCTAGACTGCTTGTTCATTTGGGCTATTCCCTCATGTTTCCTGTAAATTATGGTAGCACGCATCTAAATATACGTCAATACCTAGCTCCGCTGGGTGGAGGATCTTCGAACTTGTTTGGTGTAAAGAAAAACACCGGGCCCTTTCGGATCCCGGTGGTTAAGGTGTTTAGCGATTTGCGCATCTTTCGAGTTCTTTGATCGCCCATTCGAGAGCGCTAAGAATAAATCCATCACCGGAAGCGGGGTGCGTCGGGCTTTCACTTTTATGCATCCGCTCAACATGCATTTCACAAGCTTTCTTCAGCCCTTCTAGAGAGTAAGAGCTTGTCATAGCAGGGTTCCTTCTACTAGTTGGTTCGACGATTACAATACTCTATTTGCTATAAATGTCAGCTCCGCGGGTAAGTAGGCTTGCCCGCTGTCGCCTCGTTCAAAAACAAAAAAGCCCGGCCGGCAGAATGCAGAATGGGGACAGCAGAATGCAGAATGGGGACAGTCACGATTTAAATCAAAATAACGTTGCATAATATATTAATGCCCCGTCTTGCTCGCGTCGATGTCGGAAACGAAATATACCATGTCATTAATCGCGCGAATGGTCGCCTCAAAATCTTTGACTCGTCACAGGACTATCAGCTCTTCGAACAACTTCTTCTTGAGGCTCAAGAACTCACTGACATGCGTATTCTCGCCTATGTCATTATGCCAAATCACTGGCACTTGTTGTTGTGGCCTATGAATGATGGCGATCTCGCACAATTCATGCATCGTCTCTCTAACACCCACACCAGGCGTATGCATACTGCTACCGGCACTATTGGGAATGGGCACTTATACCAAGGTCGATACAAATCTTTTCTGGTTGATTCAAACAACTACCTTCTTACGATTATCAAATACATTGAACGCAATCCAGTGCGTGCCAGACTCTCCAATGCATGTGAAGAATGGCAATGGGGAAGTGCTTGGAGGCGGTCGCAGGGAACCTCAAAGCAAAAGAAACTTATACACCCCTCACCTGAACCGCTACCACACCCGTACCTTAAGTGGATAAATACCGCCGAAAAGCCCAATGACCTCTCCATCATACGCGCCTCCGTTAACAAGAACATTCCTTTTGGCAGAGATTCGTGGGTTGACACAATGATATCCACCTATCACCTAGAGACAACGAAGCGTGGAGTCGGGCGGCCAAGAAAGAATCAGAACACACATTCATCGAAAGAATCGTGACTGTCCCCATTTACTCACCTATCACCTAGAGACAACGAAGCGTGGAGTCGGGCGGCCAAGAAAGAATCAGAACACACATTCATCGAAAGAATCGTGACTGTCCCCATTTACTTCATGCAGGAGCTTTTCCACTTCGTCGTTGGTGATTTTGTTCTTGGTGGCGAGTGCTTGCATTATCTTGTCCCGCTTCTTGCGTTTGCGATCTTGGATTGCGACGCGGGCTTTGGTGAGCAAGTCGCGGATAGAGTGAGTTTGGGCGGTTGGTACAGGCACCGTCAAGGACGGCGGCAGGATCGGCTCAGCCTCAGGAGGCAACGGCTCATTTGGCGGTATTTGAGCCGTTTGGGTTGTGGATTGAGCGACCTGAGTTTCTTGACGGTCATCCGTCTTAGAAACTGGAAGTGGTCCTTGTGACCCCGTTGCGGGTGTTTGAGGTGCTTCTGTGGGCGCGGGAGGAGTTTCAGGAGGCGTAACTGGCTCTGCGACAAGAGCGGGAGCTTCAACGGCAGGGCTCGGCGATTCTGGTGCTGGTTGCGGGGTGCTCTCTTCTGGGGGCATAGCTCAATTCTAACCCATAGATGGGCTGTGCTTCAGGCGAATAACTCAACCCGTTGGGTTATTCGCCTTGAGAGATTCTAGAGCATAAGGCCAGCCGTGGTTGTAGTGTTAAACTTTGCCTATGAACGATGTCGGCTTAAAGCGAGGAACGGTGGAGCTTCGGGAACATAACCCGAAGTGGAAAGAGATTTTTGAAGAGGAGAAACAAATGCTTCTCGGACATTTCCCCGGCCAGATTCTCGAGGTCTCTCACGGCGGTAGTACTGCGATCCCTAAAATGCCGGCAAAACCTATTATCGACATGTTCGCAGTTGTCCCAGCATTGCGAGTGGCAGAAGATATGAGAAGCGAGTTAGAAAAGCTTGGCTATCACTATCGTGGTGAGGAGGGGGTGTCGGGAAGAATTTTGTATGCCAAGGGAGAAGAAGAAAAGCGAACGCATCATCTGCAGCTCGTTGAGCGCGAAGGGGACCAGTGGAAGAACCACCTTCTTATCAAGAACTATTATCTGCAACATCCAGAAGTGGCGGAAGAATATGCATTACTTAAGCAGGAGCTGGCGGTAAAGTACCCGGAAAATCGTAGTGCTTATAGCAAAGGGAAAAACGAATTTGTGCAGGCTGTGATTGCGAAAGCGAAGACTAACGAAGTCTAAAAAGTATTCGAGAATTGAGGAAATACTAAACACTTCATCGCTTTGAGTGAATAACTCAACGGGTTGAGGTATTCGATGTTTTGCCGAGGAATTCACGAATCATTCGAATATCGTCAAAATCTTTAGGACGGCCATATTCTTGTTTAAAATCCATCAAGCTTTCAAGAGTGATGAAGGGAATATTTTCTACTATTACTGCGTTCTTCAGTAACTCCTTTGCAGAAATACCGCCAGTTTTCCGACTTAGCTGTACATATAATTCAATATCTCCTTTCTTGAGCCATTCTTTGCCGGGGATTCCATGTTTAGTCCACGATCGGATTTCCCACCCTTCTTTTTTGCACTTTTCGAATAGTTTAGGCGTTACCACGATATCGAGATCGTTTGTCTTTCGAATGCCCATTGCAACCATGATTGCACTTCCTACAACGATATATTCGTTGGGCGGGAAATTCAATTCCTTTATTTCGGCAAAAATATCCATTATTTTAGTGTGTAATAGACGGTTTTGCCGATATCGCCGTGCTGGGTGATCTTCCCCTCCTTTTCTAGCTCGTCCAAATACCGCTCCGCTGTCGCGTTAGAAACTCCGGCTAGTTTTTCCACATCATTATTCTGAATTTTTCCGTGCTGCTGCACGAACGCGAGAAGCTTCTGCTTGTTCTCGGCTTTCTGTTCCATCTGCTTGGCGATAAATCCGGCATTCGTGTTTCGACGAGCGATGTACATCCCTAGTGCGATTCCGGCGAGAGCGACGAGGATTAAGATAAGATAGTTCATGTTTTAGTTTCGCTGGATGACAATACCACGATACGCAAAGAATTTCCTGAACTGAGCATAAGGTACAAAGACTCTTTCTTGTGAGCCGTTTGATTGAAAACCAGATGGGTTATTGATATAGAAACCTCGACTCCTGTCGTCATAACCGACGACCAAAATGAGATGCCCACCACGTTTCGGAGGATTACTTTCAGGATTTCGTATGTTTGGATGAACGGAAGCAATAACAAAATCGCCCCTACTTATTGCACCTTTGATTTCACAGAAAGAAAGTGCCGGAATAGATTTCGCATTCAATCTGTACTCACTGCGGACGAAACTGCAAAACTCCGCATAGTAGAGTGGCGATATCTTCTTATCTTTTATCTTGAAGACTCCATACTCTCCTGCCTTCTTTGCGAGCTTCACTAGTGGAATTGAAGCGTACTTTTTATCTCCGGCGGCGAGTATCATTTTAAAACACGCAATACCGCAGTCACTCCATGTCCATCGCTCGTATTCGTCTTCATTATCAGCCCCCGACTGCACCCATAAGGGGTCTGTACTTAATGCAACCTCGCCGTGTATATATTTCTCTACTAGGTCGGCGGACATGAACTGCGAATAGTATGGCGCTTCTACTGACGCAGAATGGGGACAGTCACGATTTAAATCAAAATAACGTTGCATAATATATCAGTGCCCCGTCTTGATCGCGTCGATGTCGGAAACGAAATATATATCAAGGCTAGGGATGAACACGGTGGGACCGTGGGTACACATTTCTCTCACAAAATAAGTTCGTCGTCACTCACTTATTTCGCGAGCCGCCTCGCGCGACCCCTCGTGCTCTCGGGGTACCCCGCGCTCGCTTTCGAATCCTACACGAACTGCTCTTGCAGTTCTCCGCGGAGCACAGAAAAAGCGCCTTTCGGCGCCTCTTCTTTTTCTGTGCTCCGCTGGGTAGAAAATGTTCGAACCTTTGTATAAAAGAAAACCGCCTCGCCAGGAGAGCGACGAGGTCGGTCTCTTGAGCGAGGCGGGCGCTAGTCTTCCTTCAGGTTGGCTATCGCTGCTGAAATTGCGGGCTCCAGTTCTCTGGGCGTATAGATTCTGAAACCCTCGGACATCCAAGCGGTGACACAATTGTTTTTGAAGTTTCCAGCAGCAATAACCGTTTGCATTTTGCTACTGGCGTAGAGGCCGCTGGCTTGTGCAAGGTCGAGATGACTAACGTGCCACCCAACGTAGAGAGTGTGTTTATTCCCCTCTCCCTTTGCGAGCAAGAATTTACCCAACCCAGCTCCTTTGCGAGCTTCTTTCCACACGACTTCAATTTCGAGGACTTTCATTTCGGTCTTTTTTGGTTTCCTCACCACTTTGTTAGCGTCCTTGGCGCTGGTTGGAACATTCGTTATTATCTAAGCACAATATAGAAACGGTGTCAATACCTAGCTCCGCTGGGTAGAGAACGTTCGAACCTGTATATAAAAGAAAAACCGCCCGGAGCGCGGCGGAGACACTCCGGGCGCTTCAAGCGGTCAGTTCATCGAGCTACGTTGGGCGCTTTTCACTTTGCCCCATATTGAAGCGTGATAGAAAAGTTCTGCCACCTTCCCGCCTATGCGGAGCGGTTTACGGCTTGAATCCTGCAGACAATTCCAGTTATCGACTTTCGAAAGGAGAGGCTCACGTCGTCCTCCCTCCATCCACTTGAAGTTCCGGAGGATACTTGCCGCCTGGCTTTTGCTACGGCAGACCGCGAGGTGGAATGCGGAGTTCTCGTCGGCCCAGATGAGAATGCCTTCTCCTCTTGGGCCCGTAGGTAAGGGTCCCCAGAAACCTCCAAGCTCAGGTGGGGCAAACGCATCGACGCGGGCACCCGCACTCGTCATCGCCACAAGCATGTTGCCAAGACTGCTACCTGCATCCCCTAAGATTTCGACGACTTCGTCACTTGAAGTCGCGGGGAGTTCAGCAGAGACGCCCGTAAGCTCATCTCCATGCTTCAAATTCTTTGTGGTGAGCAGGGATTGAATTTGCTCTTGAGACGAGCATACCCAGAGCCGGAGGTTGGGAGAACTGCCGCTTTCAGTACGGCCTTCGTCCCACTCGCAATGGGCCACCAAGGGTTGTTGCAAATGGGTCGGTCCAATGGTGAAGAACACGGAACACCTCTTTGTTTTGAGTTCTATCGTGGACTATAATACAAAAATACAAATTTGTCAGTTCGAACAAAATCTATTGCCCGGCTCCGCGGGTAAGTAGGCTTGCCCGCTGTCGCCTCGTTCAAAAACAAAAAAGCCCGATGAGGGCTCTTTTGTTTTATTCTCTCGGCTCCGCTGGGTAGAGAACGTTCGAACCTGTTTATAAAAAGAAAAGCCACCCAATAAGAGCGGGTGGCCCTTCAAGGGTGGCGGTAATCTAAGTCATTGGTTTTCTGAGAATCGTTGAGCGTAGCTGCTGCCAGTGACTCTTGAGAAACTGCCAGAACTCGCGCCAGTCATTGCGAATCCCGCGAATAAATGATGGTTCCTGGAGCCGATATGTCGGCAGTGGGATAACCTCATGCGGGATGCCAAGCCAGTCTTGGTATACGCTCTTGTAGAGCGCAACGAAGTCTGCCGTGTTTGGACTCTCGATTGCTATTTTGACAACTCGCCGCCCGGGCGTATCGAGTGCTTCAGAAACGTTCGCTTTTGCTTCCCCGAGCGTGAACATCTTGAAATAGCTTTTACGATAGGCATCTTCAGGAAGACGAGGCAATGTGGTCACCCACATCTCATCCCGCAAGCTAATGACATGTGCAGCGAGATGTTCTGTGGGTAGCGAATCATTCAACACTGACCACAAATCGAGTGTGCCGCAGGTTGAGCCGCAGATTCTAGACAAGCGCAAAATTTTCATAGAACTTCTCCTTTCGCTCTGCCGTGGCTTTACCACGGTCAGGCCATAGGCGCGCCAACATTGACGCAAAATAAGTCTAGCATATTAAAATACTTTTGTCAATCTTTTGCTCCCCATTGCGGCCAAGTTCAGAATGGCAGATTGGGTACAGATTGAGCGCGACCTTCAATACAGTGGTCTCCTGTCATCGCCGTTCTTCGCAGATTTGACCTACGCATAAAGCGCATTTCATTGAGACAGGTTCAGAACTATTCGACTATGGTATGCTGGACACATGAACAAGATACCCCCGCAGGTTCTCTTCTTTTCAGGACAGATGCCACGTGAGGCAATCACTCAAACGAAAAAAGAAGGGCAACAAGCGGAACAATCAACAAAAGAAGTTCGGTTAGCTTATACTGATAAGCACTTCGCCATCGGGGACCTTGCACTCGCGCACCTCTTGAATGACACCCTTGTCCTTCGCAAAAGTTAGCATTTTCGACTCACCCTTTTTGAACAAGCCCTCCATTTCCTCCTTGGTCATTTTCGTTTGCGAAGCAATGATGCCAGCTATCTTATCTTGGTCCGTGCTCAGTCGACTATCTATCTCCTGAACTGCGGCCAAGTTCAACGTAGCCCCTTGCTGTAGGTTTACTCCGACCCCATGAAAGAGAAAGCTGCTGTTTTCAACGGCATACCTTTCTGCACCTGCAACGAAAATAACAGTTGCGATTGAGTCGATGGAACCGATGTTGTGCATCACGGCCTTGACGGGCAAACTCTTGAGGAAGTTGTAGAGCGTGATGCCAGAGGAAACGTCGCCACCATTCGAAGAGAATATAAAATAAAGGGTCTTTGGACTGTACTGGCCTATAACAGCAGTACATACGTTCATCACTTGCCCCACCTTTTGAGGGTTTATTTCACCGAACAAGTTGATGTAGACCGTATCTCTTTTCTGCGGCTGCATCGGTATAGGTTGTGGCTGTCCATTCGTCATAGGGTTTTGTTTGCATTGTACTGTTCTGTAAACTAAAGTAAAGAACATGGGGCCGCTACAATTGCTTGAGCGTTATTACGCTGCTTTCATTGACGTGGGGAATGGGGACAGTCACGATTTAAATCAAAATAACGTTGCATAATATATTAATGCCCCTGTATACGCTACGCGGCGGCTACCGCCGCGCGGGAAAAATTAGGGGCTATGGAATCAAACCTAGTGTGGGCTCCGCGGGTAGGACCGTGGGTACACATTTCTCTCACAAAATAAGTTCGTCGTCACTCACTTATTT
>CAZWKU010000003.1:0-51948 GCA_964634595.1 uncultured Candidatus Saccharibacteria bacterium
TTTTCAATGAACTCATGGGCAACTGAAAAGCCCTCCTGCTTTGCGAGAGCACGCTCCCCCTCCACAGCCGCAAAAATCTGCCGAAGACTTGAGATCAATTTTGCGCTCGATGACGCAAAAGGTCGGGCAGGAAAAGGAGAAAAAACAAAACGATCAGCAACAGTCGCTCAAAGGTGCGCTTGCGGGTGTCCTCACAAAAAGTCCGCCACCAGCCACACACGAGCCAGCTCCCCCGCGAGCGAGAGAGGAGAAACCATTTGAAGTACCTGAAGAAAAGCTCAGGTCGGTTCTGCGGGGCGATGCGTAGCGCCTATGGCAAAGTTTTTTGCGACCGTCGCCCTTGCACTTATGGTGCCGAGCTTTGCCGCTGGGGCAGGGCTTATTAATATTAATACTGCTGATGGCACTCTCCTCGATACCCTCCCAGGGATAGGGCTGGTAAAGGCGCAGGCTATTGTCGATTACCGTGAGTTGAACGGGCATTTTTGCGCATCGAGGATATTCAAAACGTGAGCGGCATCGGCCCGGCTACCTATGCTGACATCGCGGCACTTATTACCGTGGGGTTAGTAGCCCCGCCGGTCACAGCCCCAGCTACTGCTACGAGCACCGTGTCGGCATCTACTACACCCTCATCTGACATTGCTCAAAGTGGTGGGGTAGGGGGCGAGCCCGACTATCTGCCTATACCGAGGCTTCGTATCGTGACGCACGCGCCGCGTGAGGTTATTGCGGGCGCAGACACCGTTTTTTCAGCCAGAGTTTTTGATGAGAATGGTCGGCTCCGTGACGATGCGCGTGTCTCGTGGGTCTTTGGCGATGGGCGAGAGCAGAAGGGCGCGAGTGTTTACCACATTTTCTATGAGTCTGGTGAGTATGCTGTTTCTGTTTTCGCAACGACTGAATATGGCGGCGAGGCCGAGGCCGAATTCACCATCACCGCCCGCACCGCAGGAGTCTCAATAATCGCGAATGATGCGCGAGGTATTACGGTTGCACATACCGGTACCACTGCGCTCGACCTTTCACGGTGGCGGCTCCGGGGCGGGGCAGGTGGGGAGTTTGTTATACCTGAGCGTACCCGTATTCTTGCAAACAAGAGTGTCACTTTTGCACCGCAAGTGACAGGCCTCTCTCCTTCGCCCGCCGCACTTCTCGTATATCCAAGTGGTGAAGTAGCGGCGATATATCCAGGCCCTGCCACGAAACCTTTAGCAGGCACTGAGCGTTCTAATAAAGTGCAGAGGGTTGAAACGGTTACTAAGATAAGCCCGAAGGCCTATGAAGAACCAGCAGTACTAGCCCCCACGACCACGGCTCTCGCCGCGGTCGCGGGGGCTCCCGTGCAAACTTCAAGTACCTCTCTACTTATCTCTCCGTGGACGCTTAGTTTTGCTCTCGTAGTGCTCGCGGGGGCGGCCGCGCTTCGTTTTTCTCGATGAAACGCATACTCATTTTCTCTCTCGCATACTATCCGCATGTCGGCGGCGCTGAAGTCGCACTCAAAGAGCTGACTGACCGCATGCCAGACATCGAGTGGCACATGCTCACGATGCAGTTTGGAGGGAGCCCGCACGTGGAGCGGGTAGGGAATGTCCATGTCTACCGAATCGGTCCGCCAGCTGGCGGAGGCGGTTCGTACCTTTCAAAAATACTTTTCATACTGCGCGCCGCGAAAGCGGCGCGCGCCCTGCACCGTACGCACCCTTTTGACGCCCTGTGGGCAATGATGACCTACATGATTTTTCCTGTTGTATTTGCAAATCTACGCATCCCTTACATCCTATCGCTTCAAGACGGCGATCCGTTTGAGCGGGTATTTCGACGCTGGTACATCCTCCCATTCTTACCACTCTTGCGAAGAGGGTTCCGTAAGGCCTCCGCAGTCACTGCGCTCTCGACGTATCTTGCGGCATGGGCAAAAAAAATGGGATATCAAGGCGCAGTAGCCATAATACCCAATGGTGCTGATCTTGCGCGTTTTACTCCGCACGCTAATTCTATAGAGACTAGTGGCGTAGTAAACCTTGTCACCTCATCTCGTCTAGTGCACAAGAACGCGCTTGACGATGTAATTCGTGCTCTCGTGCTTCTCCCGAAAAATATTCATTTCATAATATACGGTTCAGGCAAAGAGGAGCAATCACTCAAAGAGTTGGCGCGAACCTTGAAAGTTTCTGAAAGGGTCTTGTTCAGGGGTTATGTCCCTCATGCTGAGTTAGCGCGCGCATTTGCCACGGCACACATTTTCATTCGCCCATCGCGTACTGAAGGATTTGGGGCCTCTTTTGTCGAGGCGATGGCGGCGGGGCTCCCGGTCATCGCAACTCAAGAGGGAGGCGTTGCTGATTTTTTGTTCGACGAAAAACGAAACCCTGATAAACCCACAACAGGGTGGGCAGTCGACCCCGATGCGCCAGAGCAAATCGCGGATGCTGTAAAAGACATCATGACTAACCCAGACAAAGTCGCTCGCGTGAGAGACAGCGCTCTGGCGCTCGTACGCGAAAAGTACGATTGGGACATTATTGCGAAGCAAATGCACGCTCAATTTGAGGCCGTATTTACTCACGCGCACAACACCTTGACAAAGTAGCCCATAGGGTGTATACTATATTATAGTTCTTTGATAGCGTTACTGACTTCGCCACAGGATAGAGACGCTGATTATTTCGGCCTCTGTGCCCTGTGGTGAAAACCGCGGGTACGCAGAGCCTGCCTCGCACATTGGGTGTGGGGGTGGTACAGCGTACGCACACTAGGAGTGTGTGATGAAAAATGCAACTTACGACCAGATTAAGGACCTTGCCGTTCGCGTCTTAAACCTCAACAAGGGCAAACTCGACGGCGCGGCGTACGATCGCGGTACCCAGGGATTCTCGAACGAGGACGTCGCAAACCGACTCATTGCATTCGTGAACAACGGCCTTTCTTTCATCATGAAAGGTCCGAGCGCGCTCATTATCGACCGCACCAGGTCTTTCAATCCGGTCACATTTTTCGGTAACGACTGGACGATATGGCGCGGGGCGAAAGAGAGCGATGGTCTTACGGGCGAAGAGGCTCAAGATGCCACCTCTCTCGCGCTCGCCGAGATCGACTTTGCCAAGGCACTCTTCACAGTGTGCCTCAAAGAGGGCGAGACGACTATCACGGGCGAGGAGAAGCTTGTGCGGCATATCGCGGCGAAACACGTCCGCCTCGACGCAAGAGTTGGACAGTGTCTCTTTGAAGAAAAAGGTCAAGCGACCCTGGAATGGCTCTACCAGAACTTCGGCATAACCTGGTTCGAATTGCCTGGTACTGTTCTCCGCAACTCGGACGGCGATCGGTGCTTCCTCTATCTCTTTCGCAGCGGCGATGGTCGTTGGGGCTGGGACTGCTGCTGGCTCGACTATGTTCGGCGCGCCGGGGGCCTGTCTGCGGTTCTCGCAAGTAGCACTCAACCCTAAAACACTGTGCCCTAGTCCTTCCGACTTTTGCACTTTGCTCTCGGGCTCCGCATTTTCTGCGGAGCCCATTTCTTTTATACTGTCATTGGTAGTAGGCGAATCTGTTTACAGCAAGGTTTAACCTTGCTACGAATACGAAACTAGGGATGGTAAGCCAGAGGTTGTAACTTCATACACCGGTCTTTTGATGCAGGGGAATGCTCGCGAACTGCGGGCGATTCTTCTGCACAAGTGCGGTACTATCAAACAATGAAAGTTGTGATTGCGACTCCTCTCTACCCGCCCGAGATTGGCGGGCCTGCGACGTATACGGCGGTGCTAGAGCGAGAACTGCCAAAGCAAGGCGTTGAGGTAGAGGTGGTGAAGTTTGCTGATGCACGCCGCATGCCAAAGGTGATACGGCATCTTGCGTACTATCGCCTACTTTTAAAACGCGCAAAGAGTGCTGATGTTATTTTTGCTCTTGACCCTGTCTCGGTGGGCCTGCCTGCCTATTGGGTAGCCAAAAAGCTCAAAAAGCCTTTAGTAGTAAAAGTGGTGGGCGATTATGCGTGGGAGCAGGGGGTACAGCGCTTTGGTATTACCGCGTCGCTTGATGCGTTTGTGCGGGAGAGGCGCGCGCCCGTGGCGGTGCGGGTGTTGCGCGCGATACAGACCCGCGTCGCGCGAAGCGCGACGCGCATTATTGTCCCCTCAGAGTACTTGCGCCACATTGTGAGCGCATGGGGCACGGTGGCTAACAAGGCAGGCACTGCACGACAAAAGATCGATGTGATATATAACGCAGTCCCGACGGAGCCTCCAGCACCTCTCACGACGGTGTTTGCGGACATGCCTCGCCCACGTATCGTCTCGGTCGGTCGCCTCGTACCCTGGAAGGGTTTTGAAGGTCTTATCGATGCAGTGGCTGATCTTCGTGAAAAGGGTATACGCGCTTCGCTTGCCATTATTGGTGATGGCCCCGATCGTGAGGCACTCAAGGGCTACCTGCGAGAGAGGCTGGGGATACATGGAGCTTGTTTGGCCGGATCTCTCTCACGTAGCGAGGTGCTTGCGGCTATAAAAAATGCAGACGTCTTCGCACTTAATTCTTCATACGAGGGCCTGTCACATGTACTTATTGAGGCGCTCGCACTTGGGGTACCTATTGTTGCGACTCGTGCAGGCGGTAACAGTGAACTTATACAAGACGGAGTGAATGGGTTGCTGGTCCCCGTGGGTGACCCTGAAAGCCTTGCAGATGCTTTGAGCCGCGTCCTCACTGACAAGGCACTCTCGGCTAAACTTTCATTGGGAGCAAAACTATCGGCCCGGCGATTTGAGGAGCGCTCTATGATAGCGGCAACGACCAAACTACTCACTGAAGTCGTTGCTGAGCAAAAGGCGCGGCGAGTGCTCATGATCAGTGGAGACTCAAAACTGCTAGTTGCGGGTACCGAGGCGGCAAAGCGTCTTGCGCTTCAGCGGGGTGCTGTTGAGCGTCTTGATGTCTTTGTGTGGCCACACACACATTCGTTTTTCGCAATACTACGCGCGGTACGCACTCATGAGTACGACGTCATTACCGCGCAAGACCCTTTTTTGCGCGGCTTGCTTGCCTACGTTTTAACGCGTTTCTCTAAGGCCCGTTTCAATGTGCAGGTACATACCGATCTTTCAGCGCAACCTTACTGGCGACACATTCTTGCTCATTTCTTACTACGTCGTGCTGATTCTATACGCGTGGTTACCGAGAAGGTTCGTGTACAGGTTGCACAGCATACTACGGCAACGCACATAACCGTGCTCCCGATTTTTACTGACATCTCACGCTTTACGCAGATAAAGCATCGCCCGCAGAAGTCTAAAAAGACCATTATGTGGATCGGTCGTTTCGAGGCTGAAAAAGATCCCCACAAAGCGCTTGCAGTCTTGCGCGAGGTGCGAGGTGCAGGAGTTGATGCTGTGCTGGTCATGCTCGGTGCCGGCTCCCTTGAACATTCGCTTGCACAAGCGGCGGCAGGGCTCCCGGTTGAGTTCCCCGGATGGGGAGACCCAGTTCAACATCTTGCCAAGGCAGACGTTGTCATAAGTACCTCAATGCATGAGAGCTATGGCGCGAGCATTATTGAAGCTCTTGCGGCAGGTGTGCCGGTGGTCTCTCTTGACTATGGTATTGCACGCGAGGCAGGGGCGATCATCGCGTCAAAAACAGAGCTTGGCGCGCGCGTCATCGAAGTGCTTAAAACAAAAACGCGCGGCGAATTAAAACTCAAGGTACTCACCAAAGAGGAGTGGGTCGAGGTATGGCTCAAGTCACTATGAAGCCGCTTTCGGTGTGCATGTTTGGTTTTAATGAGACCGAAGAGGGCGGACGACCGTGGATGATCAGAACAGGGCTTGAGGAGAACGGCGTCACGATCGTGCCGTGTCGTACAGGCGCAACGGGTATGCGGGCAAAATATCGTGAGCTCTACCGCCTTTGGCAGGGCGTAGGGCACGTTGACGCTCTCTATGTGGTCTTTCTTGGGTACTACCTTATGCCGCTCGCGTGGTATCTCGCGCGCGGCAGGGGGGCGCCTGTCATTCTTGATGCATTTATTTCGCTCTACGATACCGAGGTTAATGATCGTAAGCGGGTGAGGCCAGGCACTCCTCACGCGTGGTTCTTGTGGTGCGTTGATTGGCTCGCTTGTGCTCTCGCAGATGCAGTCGTCGTTGATACCCACGGTCACGGGGAGTATTTTGCGAAGCGTTATTTTGTACGAAAGGAGAAAATAATAGTGGCTCCCATTGGTTGCCGCTCTGATGTGTTTGTACCTCGTGCGAAGAGCAAGAATGCTGAGTTCACCATCGAATTTCATGGCAGGTTTATCCCGCTCCAGGGCATCGAGCATATCCTCGAAGCGGCACGTGCGTTGCAAGAGCGTGGTGAGCGCGTACGTTTTGAGATTATTGGTGACGGGCAGACTTCCTCGCAGATGCAGGGCTTAGCGACCAAGCTCAAGCTTGCCAATGTACAATTTCTTGGTACCAAAAGTCATCGGGAGGTTGCAGAGGCTATCGCGCGAGCAGATATCTGTCTCGGCATTTTTGGCACTACTGAAAAAGCTCTGCGGGTAATACCTAATAAGGTGTATGAGTGTTTGAGCATGGGTAAGGCAGTAGTCACGGAGCGGTCGCCTGCGGCTCTCGAATATTTGCGAGATGGCGAAGAGGTTCGTATGGTGCCGCCTGGCGATGGCGAGGCACTTGCTGGTGCGATTATTGAACTCAAAAATGATCCGAACCTTCGCACGCAAATGGGGGCACGAGCGCGGGGGATAGCAGAAACTACCTTCTCTACTCGAGAGATTGTCAAAGACCTTATTGCATGGATAGAGAGTCATCGAGTATGAAGCTCCTTATTTGTACACAAGCGGTCGATACGAACGACTCTGATCTTGGTTTTTTTGTGCGGTGGGTCGAGGAGTTTGCAAAACGGTGCGAGCAGGTTGAGGTACTGTGCTTACGGAGGGGCGAGGGTGTTTTACCTGCAAATGTCCATGTGCGGGTACTCCCGCGCGGGAGACTTTCTCGTGCGCTCGCCCTCCTTGGGTATGCAGTGCGCCTGCACAAACAGTATGACGTAGTGTTTGTGCACATGAATCCTGAGTACCTTGTTGTTACGGGACTTTTGTGGCGGCTCCTGGGGAAAAAGATAGCGCTTTGGTATACCCACAAGAGTGTGACTCTGAAGCTTCGTATTGCGGTACTGTTTGCCCATGTTGTCTTTACCGCCTCAAAAGAGAGTTTTCGCTTGCGCACGAGTAGGGGGCAGGTTATGGGGCATGGCATCGACACAGATTTTTTCACTCCTGACCCGACCGTCTCGCGGGGCTCGTGGGCGCTCTCGGTAGGGCGGCTTATGAAGAGTAAGCGGCACGATCTTGCAATTCGCACTGCTGTCGCGGCAAACCGCGAGCTCCGTATTGCGGGTGAAGGCCCGGAGCGAAAACGTCTCGAAGCGCTGGCACGCGAGCTTACTGCGAGTGTGCATTTCTTGGGAGGCCTCACACAAGCGCAGTTGCGCGACGAGTATCGTCATGCCAATCACCTTATCCATACGAGTGAAACGGGCAGTCTCGACAAGGTGCTTCTTGAGGCGCTTGCGTGTGGGCTTGTGGTGAAGACGAATGACCCGGCGCTAACATTTCTTGAGCAACAGGGGCCTGAGTATGTGCGCGCTCACCACTCGCTCCCAAAACTCATTCGTGCCATAGTAGAAACACTCGATACGCTATGAGTCGCATTGTTTTTCTTTTTACGAACGATAAAAGCAAACTTATCGCCGATGTTAAAGGGGGGAGGGATGCCGACACTGCGCTCCATGGTTTAAATCATGTCCCGGCAGCCGATTATCTTGTCGTTCACCCGACCGCTTTGAGTAGTCTTGCCTTTGTTCCCCGGCTCCTTACGTACGATTTTGTTCTGACCCAAGATCATCTTTTTCTTGGATACGTCGTATCTGCAGTGGCGCGTCTTTTGAGGAGAAAAACCAAGTGGCTCTACTTCACCATGACCGCCTCGATCTTGGTGAAGAAGCACGCTAACCACTTTTGGCGTCTTGCGCTTCTCAAGCTCTTTTGGCGTAGCTACGCCTGCATTATCTGCATTACGTCTGAGCAGAAAAAAGATTTAATCGCATGCGGGGTTGCGCCTCGACGTCTTGTCTTTATCCCATTTCCGATCGATGCTAACTTTTTTACGAAGCTAAAAGCAACCGAGGAGGATTTTGTCGTTTCAGTCGGGAGAGACGCCGCTCGCGACTACCCAACCCTTATTCGGGCGGCCGAGCACACGCAAGAAAAAATCACCATTGCATGCGCGCCCCATAATATCCCTAGCGGTCTGTCCATACCAAGCAATGTCACTGTGCGCCACGACGCTGGCCTCGTAGAGGTTCGTGATTTATACGCGCGCTGTCGGTTGGTTACTGTCGTATCAAAAAACTTTAATGAGCCAGTCGGGTCGGATTGTTCTGGGCAGACCGTGATCCTTGAAGCCCTTGCGGTGGGGAAGCCAGTCATCGCCACCTATCGCCCCTGGATAATTGACTACTTCATACCGGGAGAAGATTTGATAGTGGTAGAGCCTGGTAACCCCGAGGCGCTTGCAGAGGCGATTACTGCGCTTGCGCGAGACCCTGAGAAGCGCGCTCGACTTGCAGAGCGCGGTCGTGCAAAGGTGTTTGCGCACTACACCACCAAAATATTTACCGCGTCGCTCACACGACTGCTCGAGACGCTCTCATGATCCGTCTGCATATCCCAGAGCCGCTCCCTCGCATGCACCTGGCACCCTGGTTTACTCCCATACCAGAGAATATGACGTATCAAGAGAATCTCCCACCGAATTTTTTTGAAACTGAAGTAGCGCGGGTGCATGAGGCACAGGCTGCGCAGGCTATAGTGCTCCCCAATAACTTTCGGGTGCCGCTTACCGAGAATGTGCAGGCACATATTGCGCACTACGCGGCTCTGGGGGAGAGGGTAGGCACACCCGTAGTTGTTTTTTCACTTGGCGACCTCGCCGACCGCATTAGCTTTGATCCGCGGGTGTGGGTACTGCGCTACTCACTCTATAAACACAGCGCGAGTGCGCGCGACATCAGTATGCCAAATGTCGTTGCGCATGATTGGGGGGCCGCTCCTGCGGTACGGACAAAAAATGCAAAACCGCGAGTCTCGTTTTGTGGTTTAGCGCTCCCGCCCGCTGGTCTTGCGCGCCTCAAGTACCATGCCAAGAATACGTGGTATCAGCTCGGCGCTCTCGCTCATCCTGCCCTGCGCGCGCGAAAATCGGGCATATATTGGCGCAGGCGCGCTTTAGACGCCTGCGCAAACTCCTCGCTCCTTGAGACCAACTTTATTATCCGCAGCACGTTTTCGGGTAATTCTAAGACCATCGAGCGTGACCCTACTATCGTGCGTCGCGAGTTTATTTCGAGCATCGCTGATGCTGATTTCGTACTTGCCCCCAAGGGCGATGGGAATTTCTCTAACCGATTTCTCGAAGCGCTTGCGCTCGGGCGCATACCGGTGCTCATTGACACTGATGTGGTCTTGCCGCTTGAGAGCGTCATTGATTATTCGAAAATCACCGTGCGGGTGCCAATGGGCGAGGTGCAGAAAACATCCGAGTATACTCGCGCCTTTTATGACTCGCTCTCAAACGAGGAGTGGCAAGCGCGCCAACGCCTTGCTCGCGCGACTTTCGAAAAGTACCTCCGCCAAGACGCCTTTCTTCGCCACTTCTTCACCACCGTTTTGTAAAACTAGGTACGCAAACACCCCTCACTTAATAACTGGTTTTCGTATATACTGTTCAAAACATGAAGGATAAGCGCACTTACTTTATTACGGGTGTAGCAGGTTTTTTGGGGAGCCATTTGGCTGATCGCTTTTTGGCCGACGGGCACCGGGTTATCGGGTGCGATAATTTGGTGGGGGGCTACCTCGACAATGTACCGCCCGGAGTTGAGCTACATACTGCGGATATGTGCGACCGCGCAAGAATGCTTGAGATCATGCGTGGGGTGGATGTGGTGTATCACACCGCCGCTTACGCCTACGAGGGCCTCTCTG
Organism: uncultured Candidatus Saccharibacteria bacterium; assembly: GCA_964634595.1. Taxonomy (GTDB): domain Bacteria; phylum Patescibacteriota; class Minisyncoccia; order Phycocordibacterales; family Phycocordibacteraceae; genus C7867-001. The sequence goes on from CAZWKU010000003.1 coordinate 10,058, forward strand.
TTTTTTCTCCCTACCTGGTGTCAAACAATATTTTCGGAGGTACTATTTCGGTAGTCTCGGCCGCCATTTCAAACAAGGTGAAGCGCTTCGTGCACTGCTCTTCAATGGCACGGTACGGTACTCAACCAACGACTCCTTTTCATGAAGAAATGGCGTGCCTCCCGCAAGACCCCTACGGTATCGCTAAGTATGCAGCCGAGCTCGCGATACGCAACCTCTGCGAGGTGCATGGTATGGAGTTTGTGATTGCCGTGCCCCACAATATTATCGGCCCCCGCCAAAAATATGATGACCCATTTCGCAACGTGGCGTCCATCATGATTAACCTCATGCTCCAAGGTCGCCAGCCAATTATTTATGGCGATGGCGAGCAGATGCGAACCTTCTCTTTTATTGATGATGTGGTTGGTCCGCTCGAAAAAATGGCCACTGATCCTAAGGTAGCGGGCCACATTATCAACATCGGCCCAGATGACGAGTTTGTTACCATCAACAAGCTCGCAAAGATAATTGCCGAGCTTCTCGATTTCAAGCTCGCGCCAATCTATATGCCGGGTCGCCCCCAGGAGGTCAAACATGCAACCTGTAGTGCTAACAAAGCGCGCGAGTTTCTCGATTATGAGCCCAAAACGCCGCTCAAGCAGGGGCTCCAGAGCATGATCGAGTATATTCGCACGCGAGGGGTAAAGCCGTTTCACTACCACCTCGAGCTCGAGATAGTAACTGACAAGACCCCGCGCACCTGGAAGGATCGCCTCTTTTAGTATGTACTTAGGTAAAAAAGTCAGCTTAGTCTTTCCGGTCTACAACGAAAAGGAGAATATTAAAAATGCCATTGAAGAGTTTTTGCGCCACCCAGCCGTCGACGAGGTTGTCGCCGTCGATAACAATTCAAATGATGGGAGTGACCGAGAGATCAGTAAGACTTCAGCACGATACGTAAAGGAAACGATACAAGGATACGGTGCGGCACTCCAGCGGGGTATGCGTGAGGCAACGGGCGACCTTATTGTTACCTGTGAGCCAGATGGCACTTTTCGCGCTCGCGACCTAGATAGGCTCCTCGTGTACAGCCAAGACTATGATGTGGTACTTGGTACACGCACCTCACGCAACCCGGTATGGGGTAGCGGAGACTCGGGCGTTAATATGGGTTTTATTATTCGCATCGGCAATTGGGCAGTCGCAAAGCTCCTCGAATATCTTTTTAATGGCCCTTCATTTACCGATGTGGGGTGCACCTACAAACTTATTCATCGCATTGCCTATGAAAAGATCAAGAGCACCTTCACGGTTACGGGCAACTGGTTCTCGCCCGAATATATGATTCGGGTGTTGCAAAACGATCTCTCGGTAGTCGAAATACCGGTTCAGTATGGTGCGCGCATTGGGACCTCAAAAATAACCGGCAAGCTCTCAAGTGCACTCAAGCTGGGGTTTCGCATGATCTGGTTCATTGTGGTTGAGCGAGTCAGGTCATGGTAAAGCCCTACACGGCTTTGGTAGTGATTGTTTTGATCCTCACCCTTTTACCTGCGTTCAGTATTTGGGTGCTTGTGGGTGATGCGTGGCTGGGTATTGTGCCCCCCTTTACTGACGAGGCTCTGTATCAGACGCGGGTACAGACAGTTGTGCATGGGCATTTTTCAGGCGGCAACCCATACTTTCTTGAGCACACCGATGATCCGCCACTCGTGCTTTTTGGCGGGGCATGGCTCAATGCTGTTCCTCAGCTCCTTGGTCTCTCACTCATCCCTTCGCTTGCTCTCAATTTTGTCTTTTGGAGTTTACTTTTTGCGACTGCGGCATATTTCTTACTTCGTGAACTGCGTATATCCCCATGGCTCTCGGTCGCAACAACAGTATTTTTATATATAGAATCATATTCGCACATATGGCGCTCGGCGAATCTTCAGACGGTATACCCCTTTTATTTTTTATTTTATTTCGTACTCCTGCGGCTCATTCGTGAACCGAATCGTTTCAACATCGTATCTCTCGGTTTAATAACGGGCGTAACGTTTTATCTATTTACATTTCTCTGGCAGGTAGCCGTGGTTACGCTCGGGCTCTTATTTTTGTACGCGCTCGCACTTCGCAATTGGCCACTACTTAAAGCAACCTCTCTTACTGGTCTTGTAGGCGGTACGATAGGGTTGCCGGTGCCGCTCTATATATTTTGGCTTTCGCATGCTTCGCCCTATTTTTGGGAGAGCTTGGGGCGCCTCGGGCTTGTTAACACGCATTTACCCATGGCCGAGGTTATCTACTCGGGTGGGTGGATTGGCCTTACCCTCGCACTCCTCGCACTTCTGTGGTGGCGCATACCCTCGTTACGAGGAGACCATGATGCACGTGTTGCTACCTCTTTTCTTTTCATCAGTGGGTTCGGCCTTTGGGTCATGCAGGGGAGCAATCTCATTACCGGCAAACTTACTGAGACAGGGGAGCATATAAGCATTTTGCTCCAGCCATGGCTTGTTGTAGCTCTGGTAACTACGAGCATCCTCGCGTGGCAGTGGCGCGCCCATGTTGCGTTGCAGATGCGATGGGTAGTTGGCGTGATACTCGCGATACTTCTTGGGGTAAGTGTGCACTATGCATACGATCGCTTCATTTATTTCTTGCCTCTCGAAGCGAATCGAGAGCCGTGGCAAACAGCACAGCTCTATGCAGGGCCGTATGCGTGGCTTGAAACGCACGAGCCAGAGCCAGTGGTGGTGTGGAGTAACCCTGGTCATTATTTTGCAACAGTGCTCCCTCTCTGGACCAAGCATTTCACGCTCTTTGCATTTTGGGGCGTGTTGAACCTTATGCCCGAGGTAGAGGTACGTGAGCGGTACCTCATCTCGCAATATTTTAATGACCCCACCGCTGAAGATTTGAAGCGCGATCTTGCAAAATACGCAGGGCGCGCAGAGGCATTTCATAACGCGAAAACGCTCGAGCGGGGCATTAAGATTTGCCGCATACGGTATGCGTGGAGCCCGACCCATGATTGTGGGACACCGCAAACCCCGGTTGAGCTTCTGGGCGATGAGTTTTTCGCGAAGCTCGAGAAGGCCTTTGCCACTGAAATCAAGCCAAACATCAAAAGATATCTTGCAAAATATCAGGTCAAGTATCTGTTGAGAGATAAAGTGCTCGATCTTGACTATAAGCCTCTTGCGCTCAAAGCCTCGCTCGTATACGAAGACGAGCGCTATGAGCTCTATCGCTTGCCATGACACCCAAACGCGCTCTCATTATCTTGGCTATCCTCCTAGTTTCGTTTTATACGACCTACCACCTTTTTGATAGCCCAGAACCGTGGATGGACGAGGGGCTAATTATTCAGTCTGCGATGGGTCTCCTTGAGACGGGGCGATCAGCTCTACCTGTAGCGCCCGGTGTCTATGAGCCTGCGTGGTACATCACGACTGGATTCCCGCTCACCCTACCGCTGGCCCTGGCATTTGGAGTTTTTGGCGTTTCGTTAGAAACCGCGCGCGTTACTATGGCGCTATTTATTTTTTGCTTTTTCATCGCCCTCTTTTTTTATGCGCGAAGGGCAATAGGGGGGAACGCCGCATGGCTCGGGTTTTTTCTTATCGTTTTTTTTGGGCCGGTGTATGGACACGGGCGCAATGTGCTTGGTGAAGTGCCAGGGTTGCTCTGTATCTTACTCGCACTGCTCCCCCTGGTGCGGGGCGGTGTGTTAACCCCAAAGCGTGCATTTGTTGCAGGCCTTGGCGCAGGGCTTGCCGCCGCGGCAAAACCCATTTTCATTCTATTTCTACCCGCGCTACTCATAGCTCTATTGCTCCGACGCAAAGAGCTTGAGCTCCACAAGGTCTTTCTCTATGGCCTGTGCGGCGTGCTCGCGCCTATGCTGTTTTGGCTCGTAACGCAATTTGGGACCATTGATCTAGCGCTCGTGCTCGCCGTGTACGCCAACCCTCACGAACTAGCTATTGGGGATGCTATTACAGGCAATCTTGTACGCTATGTTACCGAGGCTGGCCCCTTCTATTTTATCGCCGCGCTTTTTGCTTGGGTTGTGAGTTATGGGGTGCGGCGCATGCGGCGAGAGACAGTCTCGCTTACTGAAGAAGCATTGCTCATATTCTCCCTCCTTATATCTCTCGCATTTTTGCGCAGTGCTGGGTACTATCGCTATTTTTTCCCGGCCCAAGTTTTCGCGCTTCTGTACCTACCCCGTGCTTTATGGTATCTCGCTTCTCTCAAGGGGAGATTTGCACAGCATGCCGCTGTTGCACTCGTGACCGCGCTTCTTATCTTTCAGATGTACGAGACCAGTTTTCGCTCGTGGACGGCAACACACTATAGCGCTCTGCGTACCGAAGCACTCACCACATTTGCTCATGGCCTTGATAGCGGTGAGGAGCTTTTTGTGTACCAAGCGCCCGAGGTCATGCCATTTGTAGTGGGGCATCTGGCGTACCAGTTTGTCTACATTACCCCCTCGCTTGTCGCAGGGAGCGCGTATGCCTCACAGGTACACGAGGGACGCGCGAAGCGTGTTATAACGCCAGCCGAGTTTTACGCTAAGCACCAAGATGATATTTTTGCACACTACACAATGTCAGTCGCGTTCGATAACTATGTAATACTTACTCCCTGACCACTTCAAACATGCAGGCTGATACATTTTCTTTCAAAATAGTAGTGGCCGCACTACGTCGACATTTTTGGCTCCTTGCTCGCTATAGCATTGCCGGCCTCATTGGTACCAGTGTCCAGACACTCTCTCTGTACACGTATGTCACGGTGCTTGGTTACCAAGGGACCTATCTTGTAGGAGCAGGGATTGCTTTTGTGCTTGCTTTGACACTCACGTTTACCTTACAAAAATTCTGGACCTTTCGTGACCACGCGCTCCATCGTGCGAAAGAGCAGTTTTATTTCTACACGGCCGTTGCGGTAGTGAACCTCACTCTCAACCTCGGGTTGCTTGCCTTTGCAAAAGAGGTTGCCACCTACGCCGGGCTCGATTTCTTTTCAGGTTGGTATGTTATAGCGCAGATAGCAATATCGCTATGTGCTGCAGCAGTGAGCTTTGCCCTTAACTTTTTGTTCACGTTTCGCCACGCCCGCCCCTCGCTGTCTGAATCTAGTGCCTAGTTCTCTTTTAGAGCCTTTTTTGCTAGGATACACGCGCATGAAAAGAGCACTTATTACGGGCATCACGGGACAAGACGGTTCGTATTTGACTGAATTTCTGCTTGATAAAGGGTACGAGGTGCATGGGCTCGTGCGTCGCTCAAGCCGCGACCCCTTAACTCGTCTCCATGCGCACAAGCACAGAGTCACGATTCACTATGGTGACCTGCGAGACATTGGTACGCTTGAGCGGGCGATCGTGAAGAGCAACCCTCATGAGATTTATAATCTTGCCGCACAGTCTGATGTCGGCATATCGTTTCTTTGCCCTGAAGAGACGCACGAGATTAACTATGCGGGAGTGGGGCGCTTGGTGCACGCTGTACTCGCGCATAACCCAAAGATACGCATCTACCACGCTTCGACTTCAGAGATGTTTGGCGCAACCCGCCCACCACAAAACGAGCGGTCAGAGTTTCAGCCTGTCTCGCCCTATGGTGTCGCCAAGCACAAAGCGCACGACGATTATGTGCTGGGATATCGCAAGAAGCATGGCCTGTATATTTGCTCGGGCATTCTTTTTAATCATGAGAGCCCGCGGCGCGGTGCGCACTTTGTAACGCGTAAAATAACGCTCTCGCTCGCCAAGATGCGCGCTGGCCTCCAAGAGAAAATTGAATTAGGGAATTTGAATGCGAAGCGTGATTGGGGCTACGCGGGTGACTATGTCAAAGCAATGTGGCTCATGCTGCAGCAAAAAAAGCCTGATGATTTTGTTATCGCTACGGGTGTTCATCACACGGTACGAGAATTTGTCGAGGCGGCGGCGCGTGCTACGGGTATGAAAATCTCGTGGGAGGGTAAGGGGGTACATGAAGTGGGTCGCGATCAGCATGGTATCGTACGAATAGTGGTTAACCCAAAGTATTATCGACCGAGAGAGGTGCATAGTTTGCTCGGGGATGCGTCGCGAGCGCGGCGTATTCTTAAGTGGCAACCAGAGGTCTCGTTTGATGATCTTGTGCGTATGATGGTCGAGGCTGATTTGCGAGCGGTTACCCGTGGAGCGTGGGAACATGCAAGCGCCGGGTAAGACAGTAGTGTTGATCCCCACCTACAATGAGCGCGAGAATATCGCGTACATGGTTGCGGGCATCAGCGCCTCATTGCCTGAGGCTTCAATTATTGTGCTCGATGATAATTCACCTGACGGTACAGGTGAGGAGGTGCGTACACTGCAAAAAACCTACCCGCAGGTGGTACTGCGTTCGCGCCCGGGCAAGCAGGGCCTTGGGCGGGCGTACTTAGACGGGTTTCGAGCGGTGCTCGCAGAGCCACAGGTCGAGAGGGTTATTATGATGGATGCTGATGGTTCACATGCTCCTGAATATCTCCCGGCGCTCATAGCCGCGAGTGCGGACGCAGACCTTGTGGTTGGTTCGCGCTACGTAAGGGGCGGCGGCATTGAGAATTGGGAGCCCTGGCGCTACCTCTTGTCTCGCTACGGTAATTTTTATGCGCGTATGGTTACGGGGCTCCCCCTGAGAGACCTTACCGCGGGGTTCATGTGCCTTAGGGTGAGTCTCTTGCGCTCCCTCGATCTGAATCGTCTCGGCGCTTCAGGTTATGCATTTCTCATGGAGCTCAAGTTTTGCGCCGTGCATAAAGGTCATGCTAGCGTCGCCGAAGTGCCGATCATATTTAAAGTACGTCGGGGAGGAGAGTCTAAAATCTCGAGTCATATTATTCGTGAAGGCTTGCTCGCTCCATGGAAACTGCGGTTCAAAAAGTGACGTGCCCAATATGTGATGAGGTGGGTGAAAGGCTATGGAGGAAAGAAGGGTACTTCGTTTCGCGCTGTACGCACTGCAAGACGCTTTTTGTAGAGAATCCGCCTCCCGACACGTCATTTCTCTACGACGAGAGTTATTTTTTTAGCGGGGAGCGGGGCGGGGGTTACGGCTCCTATGACGAAGAGAAAGAGGCAATGCGCGGTACATTCGAAAAATGTCTCGATCACATTGCTCGAGAAGCACCGCAGGGGACTCTGTTCGATATCGGAGCGGCGACCGGCTACTTTTTGGCGCTTGCGAGGGCGCGCGGGTACCGTGTCGCAGGAGTTGATATTTCAGAAGCGGCGTCGCGAGAAGCACAGAAAAAGGGGATTCAGGTCTGGAGTGGCTCTCTCGCAACTATGCCGCCGTCGCAAGAGTTATACAATATTGTGACCGCCTTTGACGTTCTCGAGCATGTGGCTCACCCTCGCGAGATGCTTCAACAGGTTCACACTATCCTTGCAAAAGATGGTGTGGTGTTTGGGAGTACGCCTGATAGTGGCAGTTTTACCGCACGGCTCTTAGGTAAGCGCTGGCACCTCTTGTGCCCGCCAGAGCACCTCGCGCTCATGAACGACGCGAGTTTAAGAGATGCGCTCACGAGCGAGGGGTTCGAGGTGCTCTGGACAGGGCGCATCATCAAACGATTCAGCCCCCCCTACATCCTCCAAACTGCATCGCGCTGGCTCAAACTCCCATTCTTGGGCCGTCTTGGCCGTAAGCTTCGCGGTACAACAGTCGCACGGCTCGCCATACCTCTTGACCTGCGCGATAACGTATTTTTCATGGCACGCAAGCTACCCTCATGAAGATGTACTACATTGCAAATGTGCGGATGCCAAACGAAAAGGCACATGGTATCCAGATAGCGAAGATGTGCGAGGCGTTTATTGCTTCGGGTGTTGACCTCACTTTAGTTGTCTCATCGCGCGGCTCGGGTAGCTTGAAGGCGTTCTATGGTCTTACTGAGGACATACCGACCGTGCGTTTGTCGGTGTTTGACTTGCAGTTTCTCGGCCGAGTAGGGTATTGGCTCACCGCACTTCAATTTAGTATCCGCGCGCTTCTATACTTGTGGTCCAAAGTGCTCAGAGGAGAGTTGTTTTGTACCTACACCATCGATATGGACAACTTTTCATTTGCGTTCTATGCACTGGTGCCGCGGCCACTGATCGCCGAGATGCATAGCCCAAAAAAATATTCGTGGCTCACGCGCCCCTTTTTCAAACACGCCAAGATTATTGCCACCAATGCGCTCATAGCAAAAGATTTGGCAGAAACTTTTTGTATTCATTCGGGGCGGATGCTTGTCGAGCCAAACGGTGTTGATGAAAAAGTGTTTACACTATCTCTTACGCAACATGAAGCGCGAAAGCGTCTTAATCTCCCCGATGAGCCTTTTGCGCTCTATGTTGGGCGTATCTATGGCTGGAAGGGGTTGGGCATCTTGGCAGATGCCGCTCACGAAGCGCCCCTGCCCATACTCCTCGTAGGTGGTACCCGCGAAGAGTATGAGCGTATCACCAATAAGGATGTTGGGGATGTGCGCTGTATTGGTGTGAGGCCTAGTACCGAGATCCCGCTCTGGCTGGCGGCGGCAGATATTTTATTGGTGCTTGGTACTCGAGAAAACGAAGAATCTTTTCGCCATACTTCGCCCATGAAATTATTTGAATACTTAGCGGCCCGGCGCCCTGTGGTGGCATCAAGAACACCCGCTAACACAAGTATCTTGCCTGAAGATGCTGTTTTTTGGTATGCACCAGACGATGCGCAAGCGCTTCTCGCCGCTCTGAAAGAGGCGAGGGAGAGCTCGCGTGCCGCTACTAAGGTTGAGGCTGGGTATCGCAGTGCACAAGAGCACACCTGGCGCGCGCGAGCGAGGCGCATCCTCGCGTTCTCATCGCATGATACTCTCATACCATGAAGCTCTGGGCTCCTGAAATTTACGCTCCTACCGGCTTTAATCGAGCCCTCAAGCTTGGCGATGTTCGCGCGCTTGATGCAGGGTGCGGGGCGCGCAAGCTCCCCGGGGCGGTGGGTATGGATCGCTTGCCGCTTGCAGGCGTTGCTATCGTGCATGATTTTGATCAAACCCCATGGCCTATCGAGAGCAACTCTTTTGATCTGGTATTTATGAACCACTCACTTGAGCACGCGCACGATGTTGTGGCGGCGATGAACGAGGTGCATCGTGTTTTAAAACCCACCGGCCGCGTTGTTATTCAAGTCCCTTATTTTCGGAGTGTCGACGCGTATGGCGACCCAACACACCAGCATTTTTTCACCTCGCAGACACTCGACTATTTTAGTGAGGGGAGCGATCTTTTTAAGTATGCCTATAGCGAGAGGATGTTTATTAAGAGGGGGTTTTGGTACGGCTGGCCGCACCCCTCGCGTAACCCACTCAAGCGATATATAAAATCACTTATCACAAGGCGGCAGGGGCTCTATGACCAATACCTCTCCCTCCTTGCACCCGTTGAGTGCCTTACCTGGGAGCTCGAGGCTAAAAAATGAAAATAGGCTTACTCGTCCATCCTTATGAACCTGAGAGGCCGGGTGGTCTTGGGCGGGCAAACTTCGCTTACGTAGAAGCTCTGCTCAAGAGCGACAGAGCTAACTCATACACGATATATTTAAAGGGGGCTCCTCACAAAACAAGTTTCTCAACTTACCAAAATGCCACCGTGGTCTGGATGGGGAATGGGCCGCTGTGGCTAACTGGTTTTCGAGCCCTTGACCCCAGTCTTGATCTCTATGTATTTTTTAATCCGATCATACCCCTCTTTTTTTATCCAAAGAAATCAATAGTTATTGCCTATGACTTTGCTTTTTTAAAGATGGGGTCGTCTTCTCTTAAAGATTATATACAAACGTGGTTTACGTATATGCTCCAATATCGGTCCCTGCATAAGGCTACGCGTGTCGTGACAATTTCAGACGCCACCAAAGAAGATATTGTGCAGTATTTTAAGATTGCACGAGACAAAATAAATATGATTCATGTCGGATACATGGCTCTCACCCAACCAGCAAGACCCATGTCACTACCAGAACCTTTTTTCTTATTTGCGGGGGTGCTAAAGGAGCGAAAGAATGTTGCAGGAATAATCCGAGCATTTGCAGTTTTGCATGCTTCGCATCCCGGTATAACTTTAGTTATTGCTGGCAAAAAAGAGGGTGCATATTATCAATCTCTTCTACGCCTCATAACTGAATTACAAATCGCCTCACATATTCATTTTCTTGGATACGTGAGTAATGAGGAGCTTGCGTACCTATTCTCAAAAGCAGTCGCGCTCGTGTTCCCGAGTTTTGTCGAGGGGTTTGGCATGCCCGTACTTGAGGCGATGCACGCGGGTACACCCGTTATTACCTCACGCGAGGGCGCACTTGCTGAAGTGGCGGGTACCGCGGCACTCTTGGTAGACCCTCACGACCCTGCAGACATAGCAAATGCAATGCGCCACATTGCAGAAGATGCAGGCTTGCGTGAGGAGCTTGTAAAAAAAGGATACGCTCGTGCCGCAGAGTTTTCATGGGAGAAAACAGGGCAAAAGCTCGTCGAGGTTATCAATTCGCTCGCATGAAAAGCTTGATCGTACTGTATGAAAGAGGGCAGGTAGAGGGGCTTCAGCGCCTAGCGCACGGGGATGTAAAAAACGCGTCACTCGTGGCACTTTCGCTTGAAGTCGAACAGGCTTTAGAGGAGCGCAAGATCTCTTTTATATCAGCACGAGGGTTTAAGCACGTTCCCCTTGATTTGCTTAGAACCGAGGACACAATTGCAAGTAGCTTTCTTGATGAGAAATTTTGGGCACCGTTCTCATACCGCGGGGTACCACTCCGCTCTACCTTGCAGTTTGCATTTCGGGCATACCTGCAACGCGTACGGTACTATGCCGGTTTGCTCGCCTCGATACTCGAAGCGCATCCTGAAGTAGAGCATATCGTTCTTTTTGAACCTGCGGGTGTTGTGATGCCTGAAGTTGCTGGTGCGCTCGCTTTGCAGGAGCAGAGGGTAGTGGTTGATGTTGCACACGTGCTCGCACAGGCGCGAGACATCTCGACACAGATCATACCGTGTCGCAAAGAAAATGAAGCACTGAGGCAATTGCAATTTCGTATGCAACGGAGAGTGTTTACGCTTGTACTCTCGGCATGGAACGGCGCCGCCTCCCTTTTAGGGCGCCGGGGGCGCCCCCGTCTTGTTATTGGCGACTATTGGAAGAATGTAGAGTCAATTATCGCCTCTGTGCCAGCAGGCGAGTGTCTTTTTGTTGAGCGCGCCGAATTTTTCAAAATCCCATGGCAGGCACGGCTACGTTTTCGTATGCGATTTATGCATGCAGAGAGCATGGTGACACGTACCTTGGCATTCGCCGCGCGTAAGCAAGCACAAGAGTTTCAAGAGCTTTGGCAAAAAAAGCGCCCTGAGCTTTTGGGCAGCTGTGTTGTGCATGAGGTAGCATTCGATACGCTTTTGTATGCCGCTCTCGATGAACTGATGCGGGGCATAGAACGAACATGCATTTCAATTGAGGGCACACACGCACTCTACACCACGTTTGCTCCTGACCTCGTACTCTTGCGTGCGAGTGTGAGCCTCCAACCTCACTTCTCCATCCTCCCCTTGGTTGCCAAAGAGCGCGGCATCCCTTCGCTCGAGCTTCAGCACGGCATTGAGTATTTGAGTACCGGCTCTCTTTCTCGAGAGCACGTTGCTGAATATATTGGGGTGTACGGCACGCTTATACAAAAGGAGTTTGTGCACCTTGGGTATGCACACGCACACATTCGCGTTGTCGGTTCTCCGCGCCTTGACCACGTAAAGAGGGTCGAAAAGAAAAAGGGGCGCCCCTACACGGTACTGTGCATTGCGCCTGATCTACGCCCTTTTGAACTTTACGATTCGTACAGCGCTGAAGACTATTTTGCTACGGTGGTGCGCGCGATACGAGACATCCCCCAGGCCGAGCTGATCGTAAAACTACGCCCAGGGAGCTCTGCGCTCAAGAGTATTGCCGAGCGCGTGTGTGCAACGGTGCCCCACAGTATCACGAGTACCGGCTCAATGGCAGAGCTCTGTGCACGATCTGACACAGTAGTCTCTTGTTTTTCTACCGCGGTGCTCGAAGCACTCTTTTCGGGTACACCCGTCGTACTCCCTACTCTCAGTGGCGTTGATGCGCAGGTAACCCGCTTTCATTTTGCTCCCTACGCAGAGGCGGGGGCGCTGGCTATCGTCGATACAGGAGAGGCTTTATCGCGTGCCCTTAAAAGGCTTGCTGACCCCAGCGCGCGAGAAATTAGTCGAGCCAAAAGCGTAGCGTTTCTTGCTCAAAATTTCTCTCTCGATGGTCACGCTACCGAGCGTCTCCGCAATTTAATTACGGAGCTCACTCGAGCGAACTAATTAATGATCCAGTAACTTAGGCAAGCATGACTCCCGTTTGGCTTTGTGCTAGATCGTATAGTAAAGCTTGTCCCGGGTGCACGTGCACTAATACTGTAATTTCGATTTGCACCCTTGTCACAAGAAATCCCTAAGCGAGTACCAAGAGAAGAATCTTCGGTAATTAGGATCTGGCTATGGGTGGTTACGGCAGAGGTATTTACAACAAGCAAATCTTTTCCTTTTTGCATCGCAATACTTCCCGCAGATGCTGTACCACAAACGGCTGGTGATGCGGCTGAAGCACAATTGGTAGCCGTATATTGCTTTTCGGCAGTGACTGAAGTAGCGAGAACGCCACCACTCACATGCAGTTGTTCTATCGGATTGTCTGTCCCAATGCCTAACCTGCTATTTATAATCATGTTTTGACCCGCGCGCCCAAAGGTCAATGTTGTTGCATTTGTAGTGCCAAAATTGAAAGAACCACTTGCGACCGTATCGATCATTGAATTGATCTGCATCAGGAGATTACCCGCGCTGAGCGTGGTATTAGAACCATCATCAGAGAGCAGAGAATCACTAAGAATCATTGGTGCCGTAAATTTTGCAAGACGGTTCACAGCCCCAGCCCCAGTGATACCCGGGGTGCTTGGCGGTGGAGGTGGCTTGCTACGACATATTGATGGGGTATCTGTAGCAAATGTTGCAAGCCCACTGCTCATAAGGTCATAGCCATTCGCCGACGCATCACTGAGAACATTATCGAGCGACCATTCTGCTTGCAGGTTAGCTGTTGCTGTACCATACACATTGCACATGTTGTTTAAAATGTCCGAACTGCTCCTGACAGTATTCCATACACGGACGAGACTCACCCGTCCATCAAGAGGGATAATATGTGTAGGACCCCACGCCCCGATATACAATGGATCTTCACTAGACTCGACTGGTCCTGAGAGAGAAACCGTCTGAGCCTTCTGCACGCCATCTACGTAGAGTGTCCCTACTCCAGAGGAACCATCTCTCGTGCCAGCGATGTGATACCAGACTCCGATTGAAGGATTCCAACCGTCGTAAGAAACTACATTAAACGGGTTGCCTGATTGAGATGATATAAAACGCAAGTCATAATTAGATCCACTGGCCATTAGCTCAAGATGATATGCTCCATAAGCATCGTTTTTAGGCTTAGCTACAATACCAGCACGATCCGTTGGCATAGATGTAAACTTTACCCATGCTTCAGCAGTGACATCACCAGTGAGGTTTAAATTCGGAGTATCAACTGAGGTGATGAAATATTCTGGTGCAACAAGAAGAGGCGATTGGATAAGCCCGTAATTTGCGAATGCGGGTTGTGGCAAGATCAAGACTATTAGCAGAGCCAAATATTTCGAGTCCATGACTAATTGCAAGATTATTGTATAATATCATCTCTAGTATACATTAAAGCCTTGAAGTACCATATAAGGAATGTCTTTGCGTGCTTTTTTTATTGTTTATGACTCTGCACATGTCGAAGAGGCAGCAGTAAAATCAAAACAGGGGGACACGGTCATTTGTTTTGATTTTTTGGCCGAGCAGGAGCTGAAAGCAAAACATGTCACGTTCATCTCGCTCCCCGACATGGCAAAAGAGAGTGAAGGTGAAGGGGAGTGGTGGCAACTATCGCACGAGATTTCGCGCGATTGGTACCGCGTGCCAGCCATGAAGTTGTTTGAGTACAAGGGTATTAAGCTTGCCGAACCGCCCGAACCTATTTTGCAAGAGTATTTTGCACGACTTTTTTACTATGTGCGTATCTATCAAGCATTTAAAAAAAGTTACCCCAATGCGCAATTGGCCATCCCAACACCTGAAATAAAGAGTGCACCTGATGCGTCGCCTCTGGCCGGTTTCATGTCGTGGACCATTGTCGATGCGGCACGTATGGTAGGCATTTCAGTCGTGACGGGCGAACGCTCTACCGAAGAGAGGTATGTGTTTCCTCCACGTACTCTGAAAGCTACGGTACTCAAAGTGCGCAATTTCGTTGTTGGGTTGGCGCCTCGCCGTTCATTCAAGGTATACACGAGTGCCTATTGGAACTATGTCGAACCCATGGTCCCATACCTTACAGACACCGAGCTTATGGTATGGGAGAGCAGAAAGATATTTGATATCTCCTGGCGAGAAGTACTGGTGCACCGCATTCGTGTTTTTGGCACCGCAGGGGTTGTGAGCGCGCGTGAAGAGCGAGAGGCGTGCGCGGCGGCTCGGCCGTTTATGGGGGCTTGGCAGAGTGCGCGCCTTGAGATAGAGACCTACTTAAAAAATACTCATGCTGATCTTGACTGGTCTCCAGTACTTGCCGTATTTGAGTATTTGATACGGTATGCGCCACGCATTATTGCTGACATCAACACGCTTGAGCGGGTCATGCGAAAAGAAAAACCAAACCTAGTGTTGACCATGGCGTCGGTAGGCGGGCCGCAACATTACTTTTTCTTAATGGCGACGGTTGCCAAGCATTTAGGTATACCTTCGGTTGAGCTTCAGCATGCGGGTGCGACCGTTGACCCTCGATCGGTCTATCATCGTATTGAGACAGATCACCTACTCACGTACGGTGAGAATGTGAACAGGTGGCACGAAAAAATCGGGCATGCGAGAGAGCGTATGATGATAGGTGGTTGCCCACGTTTTGACCGCTATACTACCGAGTACGCACAAGCAAAGACCAGGCGGGTTGCAGTGCTTAAGCGTCTCAATCTTGACGCGGCGCGACCAGTCCTCTTTGTCACCGTGCCGTTTTCGGACACGCTCCCTACAGCATTTGACTCGTATCAAATAGCCACATTTTTTTACATGGTGCGCGAGGTGCAGAAAAAAGTCCCTGGTCTGCAGGTGCTCTTCAAATTTCGCAGCTATCGTCACGTGGGCGGGATGCGTGAGTACCTCGCAACACTCTTTGTACGCGACTATGCGATTGCAGGAGATGAAGACCTGTTTACGCTCCTCTGTGCGAGCGATGGGGCCCTGTGCAATAACTCAACGACAATTTATCAAATACTCCTCGCGCGTATCCCCATCATACTTCACCCATGGAAGGTTTTTGATTCGTACCATGCGCAGGTCTATCAAGAGGCCGCACCTCTTTGCTACGAGCCAGCCAAGGCAGTAGAGGCTCTTGCGCGCGTCTTTACCGATACGACATATCGAGACGAGCTCCTCACGCGTCAAACCGCATTCTTAAAGGGATATTCTTTTGATGGGCATGCGTCAGAGAGGGTTGCCAGGCTCTTGCGCGAGCTTGGCAAAAAGCGTTGAGGGGGGGGTGAAACCTACGAGTGGCTCTCCCTGGTTACTCATGGTATAACAGTGTCCAACGGGCGTATGAAATACCTTAAAGGCAAGACAGTATTGATCACAGGCGGGACAGGCTCGTTTGGCAAGAATTTTGCCAAACATATTTTAAAGCACTCGAAGCTGAAAAAACTCATTATTTTTTCGCGCGATGAGCTAAAGCAGTCTCAGATGCAGGCTGAGATGCGCGACGAGCGCCTGCGCTTTTTCATTGGGGACACGCGCGATCTCTCTCGGCTTGAGCGCGCCTTTCACGGGGTAGATATCGTGGTCCATGCGGCGGCACTCAAGCAGGTGCCTGCGCTCGAGTACAACCCATACGAGGCAGTGAAGACCAATATCTTGGGGAGCCAAAACGTTATCGAAGCGGCACTCGATCAGGGTGTTGAGAAAGTGGTGCTGGTCTCGACT
This sequence comes from uncultured Candidatus Saccharibacteria bacterium, assembly GCA_964634595.1. Lineage (GTDB taxonomy): Bacteria > Patescibacteriota > Minisyncoccia > Phycocordibacterales > Phycocordibacteraceae > C7867-001. Next base: position 26,153 of record CAZWKU010000003.1, read on the forward strand.
GATAAGGCTGCGATGCCTGTTAATCTTTATGGCTCAACCAAGCTCTGTGCCGAGAAGCTTTTTATCGCGGGCAATGCGTACAGTGGCTCTAAGCGCCCGGCCCGCTTTAGTGTGGTGCGCTACGGCAATGTGGTAGGGAGTCGTGGCAGTATCGTCGAAAAGCTCATTCTCACCCCTGATGCACACACGGTACATATCACCGACGAGCGCATGACGCGTTTTTGGATAGATCTCGAGCAAGCATTTAATATCGTCCTCTTTGCGCTCGAAAACATGGAGGGTGGCGAGATTTTTATACCCAAGGCTCCTGCCATGAAGCTCACCGACCTTTTTGATCTCATTGTGCCCAAAGCGAAGCGAGTCACGGTGGGGATACGGCCGGGTGAAAAATTGCATGAGGTACTTTTGACAAAAGAAGAGGCACGCCACGCGGTTGAGCTCAAAGACTATTTTGTGGTGCTCCCTGAAAATATTATCTCAGCAGGTCAAAAGCGTGGTATCGGAAAGTTTCGTAAACAAGGCAAAAAACTACCTTCTGATTTTCAACACGCTAGTGACACCAGTCGCCACCAGCTCTCTAAAGAGAACCTCCTAACTTTCGTAGACAAAATGCGCGAGATGCTTGGTGTGAAATGATCCCGTATTCACGACAAGAGATAGACACAGCTGATATCAAAGCGGTGATGAGGGTGCTTAAGGAGCGTATCATTACGCGTGGCCCGCTCATTCGCACATTTGAAGAGGCACTGGCGAAAGAGGTCGGGGCAAAATACGCAGTCGCCTTTACTTCAGGCACGGCGGCCCTGCAAGGGGCATATTTTGCCGCTGGGGTAGGGAAAGGGGATGAGGTTATCACGAGCCCACTCACCTTTGCATCTACTGCGAATGCTGCTCTGTGGGCGGGAGCGAAGATTGTTTTTGCAGATATTGATGAGAGCGGGAATATTGACCCACGGGCCGTTGCCAAAAAAATAACAAAACGCACCAGGGCGATTGCGCCTGTCGACTATGGCGGCCGGCCTGCTGATTCAATTGCACTTAGAACACTCACTCGCAAGCACGGCCTCGTGCTTATTGAAGACGCAGTGCATGCTCTTGGGGGCAGTCTCGATGGTAAAAAAATCGGCTCAATTGCTGACCTTTCGACTTTTAGTTTTCACCCCGTTAAGCCGCTCACCATGGGCGAGGGTGGGGCAGTGACAACTAATAGCAAAGAGTTTTACGGTCACCTCCTTCGTTTTCGCAATCATGGCATGACGCGCGATCGCGCGCTATTTGAAATGAAAGACGCGCCGCCGTGGCACTATGAGATGCTTGAGCTCGGCATCAATTCTTGGATAACTGACTTTCAGGCGGCGCTTGGTATCAGCCAGTTGAAAAAGCTCGATCGTTTTACACAGGCACGCCGCGTGGCCGCAGAGCGCTATCAGAAACTCCTTGTGGGTATAGATGGGCTCATCCTCCCGAACCCCGACACAAAAGAGTCACAGTCGGCCTGGCACCTGTACCCCGTTCGTGTACCCGTTAACAAGCGCCGCGCACTTTTCGAGGCACTCATTGCCGCCGACATCGGCGTGCAGGTGCACTACATCCCTGTCTACCTTCACCCGTATTACAAAAAGCTTGGGTACAAAAAAGGGCTCTGCCCGCGTGCCGAGGCTTTTTATGAGAGCGAGCTCTCCCTCCCGCTCTTCCCGAGCATTACAGTTGCCGAGCAAAAGCATATTGTTACTGTGCTGAAACGACATTTGAATTGATGTATAGTGGGTTGGTATGAAAAGGCGGACGCTCATAAAAAATAAGGCGCTTTTAGCGCGGGCGGAGAAGGTTATACCACGCGCGTCACAGACTCTCTCTAAGGCTCCCGACCAGTTTGTGCGGGGCGTCTCGCCCTTTGCGATTGCAAAAGGTAAAGGCGCGCGGGTGTGGGATGTTGATGGCAATGAGTACATTGACCTCACTTCATCGTTGGGGGCAATTGTGCTTGGGTATCAACACCCGGTTATTGAACGGGCAGTCTTGGAGCAACGAAAGAGGGGGACTATTTTCGGCCTACCGGGCGATGCTGAAGTAGCGCTGGCAGAGCGGCTCACCAAAATTATGCCATTCATCGAGATGGTGCGTTTCGGATTAAACGGGTCTGATGTGACATCGGCGGCTGTGCGTGTTGCACGAGCATATACAGGGCGTGATCATATTGCAAAATGTGGTTACCACGGGTGGGCAGATTGGTCTATTGCAACACACCCGCTTCGTCACGGAGGTATACCTCAAGCCGTAAAAAATCTCACACACGAGTTCATCTATAACGATATCGAGAGTCTCAGAGCGATTTTTACACAGTACCCAAATCAAGTTGCTGCGGTAACACTCGAGCCCGTGCACTCAACTCTCCCCAACGCAGGGTTTTTAGAAGAGGTAAAACGAGTAACGCACGAATATGGCGCAGTGCTTGTATTTGACGAGTTGGTCACCGGTTTTCGTCTTGGGATGGGGGGTGCCGCACGCCGATTTGGTGTTGAACCTGACCTCGCATGTTACGGTAAGGCCATTTCAAATGGCGAGCCTCTCTCGGTGCTTGCTGGCAAAAGGGAGATCATGCAAGCACTTGATGCGAACAACATCTTTTTTTCCTTTACCTATGCAGGGTATCTCCCCAGTTTGCGCGCAGCTCTTGCAACGCTCACTTTTATGCAAAAGAAAAAAGTGCATGCAATTTTGCGACGCCAGGGAGAAAAAATCATGCGCGGGTATAACCAGTCAGCAAAGAAACATGCTGTTCCTACAGTTGCCGCTGGAGTTAGCCCCATTATCGGTTTTATGTTTAAAGATGAAAAAGGGGGAGATAATTTGCCGCTCAAGAGTTTATTTCTTCAAGAGTGTGCGAAAGTGGGGATATTAACTAACGGTACTGCTCTTATAAACTATGCGCATACCGATGCGATTGTTGCTAAAGTCTTAGAACAGTTCGAGCAGGTGCTGGCCCTTCTCGGGAGGGCGGTACGCGAGCATACCGTCGAGACTCTTCTTGAGGGGCCGGTCATTAGACCGCGAAGTCGACCAACGCACTAAGTTCTTTCTTACACTGTGCTGGAGAGGTAAAGAGGATAGTGTGGAGCCCAAGAGCCTTTGCCGCGGCGACATTGCGTGCGCTGTCGTCAATAAATATGGTTGCCTGAGGTGGGGTCCCAAGCTTTTTGAGGGCAAGGTGATATGCCTCGTGCTCTGGTTTCATGCAGCCAATCTCATTAGAGAACAGCAAATAGTCAAAGTACCGGTCGACGAGGTGTTTGCGCACAATATCATGCATCATCTCTGATGTGAGATTAGAGAGGAGAGCGGTGGGCATCTTTGCCCGTATTTTCTGCGCAAGAGTGAGCATCTCGGGATACAGCTGATACGAGGAGAGATAAGCGGCCGAGAGCTCTTGAGGAGAGAGGGTGAGGTGAAATTTCTTCAGCACGTCGCCCCAAAATACTTCGCTCGAGATATGCCCGCGATAGTATTGTCCTTGAAGCTCCTCGGTAGCTTTGCCAAGTTCGTCTACCGATAAGCCAGTTAGATCAGTAAGCTTTGGATGGGAGAAAGGCTCGCCCGGCGAGCAAAAGACTCCTGCCCAGTCAAAGATAGCTCCCTTAATAGGCGTGCTTGTGTTATCCACGAGGGCATCATAGCATTCTATCTATGAACGCTTCTGTACCCACTTTTGCGGCCAACAACCATAGTGCATGGGAGATTAAGTATCGTCCAGTTGAAGCAAAACGCATTGAGGAGCTCCTCTCTATTTTAAAAGGGTACTATGTATCGTATGCAGATACGGTTGAACAGATAGAACAGGTCGATGAAGCTGAAGTCAACAGCAACAATTTTAAGATAACCGGTACAAAAAAAGGAGAGCCAGTCACCTACCTTTTACGACGCGTGCCTGCAACACGCACGCGCAACGATATCGAACGCACGCTCGTGCTTGTACGGTTACTCGCAGAGCGCGGTGTTGCAGTACCAAAGCTCCTCAAAACAGATGTTGGGGACGCGCTTGTAACACAGGTAGATAGTTGGTATTTTTTATTTGTGTTTATTGAGAGTAATCACTACCGTGGTACCTTAGCAGAGGTAGCTGATGCGGGGCGGCTTATCGGTACTCTTGACCGAGAGCTTGCACATATTACTCCAGATTATGTGCACGACCCTACTTTTGCATTTAGTGAAGCCTATAAAAAAGTGCGTGAATTTTCGGTGCCTATCTGGGAGGACATTTTCTCGAAAGCGACTTTGCACGCGGCGCGCGAGAGCGATTCATTTGGGAGACAGCTTCTCGCAAGGCGTGAGGAGATCATGGCGTCAGTGCGTGATCTCGAAGCGGCTCCTGCAGCAAAGTGTCAACTCATGCATTTTGATCTACACCCACATAATCTCCTTGCTGACGGGACAAGAATAATGGTGATTCTCGATTTTGATTCAGTACGCTATGTCGAAAAAATGCGCGCGGTTGCTTTTGCTCTGCATCGCCTAGTGCGTCAGCATGTAGTGTACACAAGACCCCCTAATATTGCTCCAGCACTTGCTTTGGCGAAAACCGCGTTTATAAAAGGGTATCGTTCACAAAATGATCTCTCTGATGCTGAACTCTCGGTGGTGTCCTATTTCATTAAGCACGAGTCGCTCTCGCGTCTTTCGGGGGCGATGAAAGAATATGCTAGTACGGGTGCTACCGCATGGGAACAGGATCTCGCCAAACAACTGAACAATATTGCTGAAGCCGCATATTTTTAAAAACATAGCTCGCGGGATACATAGTCCCGACCTACATAAGGCACTAACGAGCAAGGGTCATTACGAGTGCACCCATAAAGGCAAGTCCGAAGTAGCACCATGCCCACCCGCGAATTGTTTGCCACTCTTTAAAAATGAGCATACCGACGAGCGCAGGGCCGAGGAGACCCCCAACCGACATGATAGGCAACGCCACAGTTTGCTCAACGAGCGTAAAGGCGATAAACATGAAGCCCAGGTTGCCCACAATGCTCACTGCGGCAAGAAAAATAAGTACTTGGGTAGTGACTGGCGCAAGCGTTGTTTTGGTGCGTGGGAGATGCCGTGTTGCGAGAAAAAAGAGCAATGACCCACAGAGCGCGCCGCCGTACCATGCTATAAGGAATCCAGGCACCTCAACCCCTGACTTTGCCCACACATTTTGTAGAAAGGTTGCAAGGGCAGAGAGGATCATGCAACCAAGCGCGTTACCGTAAAAGGCAAGCGGCAACACGCTCTCGCCGCTTCTGTTTTTCAAGTCATGCCACGCATGGAGCGCAATACCGAGTGCGACGAGAACGAAACCGACAACAAGAGCGTTGATGGTAGCAAATACCAACCATTCTCCCAAAAAGAGACTACTTAAGGCGAGTGGCAGTATCGCCCCGCCCTCAAGAAAGAGTGCTGTCCGCGAGACACTGTAGGCGATTGCCCGCCACTGAAAAAAGACCGTGAGGGGCATAAGCACTCCGATGCCAAAAATCGGCCACAGATCCTTTGAGAGGGTAAGCCCCATAACTGCCGCAACCGCAAGCGCGAACACAAAAGCCCACACATACTGAAGCAAGATGCGCTGTATTCGCTCGCGGGTTGGTACGTTGCCAAGGAGGCGAAAAACAATAGGCGCAAGGATATACCCCCCGAATATTTTTAAGAACACCGCCAGTTCCCATGTCATAGGTGGTGGATGAGCATTTTTTACCATTTTACCACGGCCAAAAAATTGACACCTACCTATTTTGCGCTATTATAAGTAACAGAATAGGCGTGTCGCCTCTTCTTAATTACGTGGAGGTCTGTGATGACCAATAAGTTAAGTGGAGAAGCATATGCGAAGAGACAAGATGCGAGTCGTCCGCTCTCAGGAGATTCTTTCACATTTCCTGATACGGGTGAGGCGGGAGAGAGTTTTGTACAGCTCCCCTTTCAGCCTCTTGGGATAAGTAGGTTGGGCGATACGATTTATGTCGCAAACTATTTCGATCCCTCGTTCATGATGGCAGAGGTATCGTTTGAGCGCGGTCTGCCGTGTCTTAACAACATCCGCCATGTTCGTGGGACCCTCCCGCGGCGAGAAATCAGGATGTTTCCTGATGTGTGTCAACCCGTTGGGGCAAATCGTATGCAGGCGGTGATCCCGTATAGTCATGATCATCTGGGTCTCACTCGCAATGAGGACAACCAAATCTTTAATATTCGTCTCCAAAAAGATGGGGCCTGGCAACATGAGTCTGCTACGTACTTGAAACAAGGGGGTCGGGGTGGAGACCCGATTACCTCGATCAAGCATACAAGGGACGGGTTTGTAACAATCGAGATCGATGGCAAAGGCGAATGCTGGCTTCGCGATTATCGCAATGAGCTCTTTGCAGAAGAACAGATCCCCACAAACCGATACGGGCTCGATATTCTCGATGATGGCACAATCGTGACCATTGCAGACTATCGCGCCAAGGAACATGGGATTTTCTTTGGGAAGGAGTGCAGAACCCCTGGCTTCTACGGGAACGGTATTGCTTGCTTGCCAAATGGTGGGGCACTCACTACGCTCTATGGTGGGTCTGTCCCCAGCCCCTTTGGCGGCATCCCCGGTGAGTTGCAATACATACCGCCAGAGCTGCTTAAATAACTCGACAATCGTTCAGCGTCTTTGCAGGCCACCTTGAGGTGGCCTGCTTTTTTAAAAAGCCGGCGCGTAAAGCGCCGGCTTTGCTCACATTCTTTTACTCATTCGATTCTATTTGAATTTCTTCCATTGCTACCGAGAGTCGCACCTCTTCATCTTGCCTCTTCTGACTAAGTAGATCGGCGATGGACCCATTTTTAGGGGCTTGAAATACTGTTAAACAAAGAGTAGAAACATAACTCTTCGGATCGCGTACCGAGAGTACTGCGACGATGTATGCACACCGTTGTAACTGAGTACCCATCATAACCAATTTCTCATGTACAGTTCTCGATGCTTGGAACTCGAAGAAAGACGTTCTAAACCATTCACGCCAATTATTCTCACGAAGAGAGGCAAGGTAAACACCACTTTCATCGAAAAAGAAGATCTCGTCGCCACTGTCGAGGTTTTTGATCCGCAAATCAAGTGTACCTATATCAGCTCGAGAGACAATCGCGTGTTCTAAGCATTCTTTCTTCCTAGGGGAGATTAGCGCGCTTAGCCAAGGGAATTGCGTGAATACTGCAGCAACATGATAACGTGACATCGTTATCTCCTTGAGATAATGAGCATCCCGCTCGTTGATGGAGTTGTTCATCCCGAACAACAGCAAAGTCAAAGGACCAGCTATATAAAATTGTACTACGCTTTAGGTGAGAAAGCAAGTCATGGTAATATTTTATACAATGAAAACAGTGGCGATTATACAGGCGCGGATGGGGTCGACACGGCTCCCGGGGAAGGTTCTACAACCCATCTTGGGCGAGCCGATGCTTAAGCGAATGCTTGAACGCGTGCAAAGGGCAAAGAAGCTTGATGCGATCGTCGTTGCTACGACTGATACGTCTGCTGATGATGCCACTGAGGAGCTTGCGAAAAGCGTCGGTGTTGGCGTTTTTCGCGGGAGCGAGCACGATGTTCTCGATCGCTATTATCGAGCCGCTAAAGAAGCTGGGGCAGAGGTGGTGGTGCGCCTCACGGGCGACTGCCCGCTTATGGACCCGGCAGTGATTGACGAGTTAGTAGAGCACTTTGACGCTCGCTCGTTTGAGTACTCCGGTATGCCCGAGAATTATCCCGAAGGTCTTGATGCTGAAATCTTTACGTTTGCTGCACTTGAGACTGCCGCACACAACGCTACTCTCCCGTCAGAGCGCGAGCATGTCTCTCCCTATATTAAAAATCACCCCGAGCTATTCTCAATTGAGCCGCGGTGGGTGAGTGGGGCGCGCGATGATCGAGAGATGCACTGGTCGGTTGACACACAAGCCGATTTTAATTTCGTGGTTAAGATTTTTGAGACTCTATACCCCAAGAATTCCTATTTCACCAAAGACGATGTACTACACCTTCTTGATGAGCGCTCAGAGCTCCTTGAGATAAATAAGGGGGGTACGGGCTATGAGGGCCTTGCAAAGTCACTGAAAGAAGACGAGGTTTTTAAAAAACGCATGAAAAATAAATTTGTACTAGGCACCGCACAGATGGGGATGAAATACGGCCTTGCCAACTCGCATGGCCAGCCGACACAAGAGGAGGCGTTCGCCATTCTTGATGCGGCGCTCGCAGGGGGTATCGATACCTTTGATACCGCATGGGCCTACGGCACAGCTGAAGACGTTTTTGGGGCGTGGATACGGGCGCGCTCGCTCGCAGGCAAAGTACAGGTGATTTCGAAAATGAAGCCGCACGCGGTGAACGACTATCCTGATGGCACGAAGGCGAGCGAAGTGGTGCGCGCTGAGCTCGAAAATTCGCTTGCGCGCCTCAATCTCGACTCGCTTGATGGCTATCTTTTTCACTCTCCCCACTACATTTATATGAGCCATATGGTCGAGGCGATGCGGCAAATGCAAAAAGAGGGGAGGGTAAAGCATATTGGGGTCTCGGTCTATAACGAGCCTGAAGCACTTCAGGCGGCAGAGCTTGGCGTCGACTATGTGCAGGTGCCCTATAACGTTTTTGATCAACGCCTCGACAAGACTAATTTTTTTGAGCTTGCTGAAAAAAATCAGGTTACGGTGTTTGCTCGGAGCCCATTTCTGCAGGGGCTGCTCCTCATGCAGCCAAACGAGCTCCCGACGCATCTTGCATACCTGCGTCCGCATCTTGAGCAATTTATCGAGATCGCGAAGCGGTACCACCTCACTCAGGCAGAGGCTGCGTTGCAATTTTCGGCAACTTCAGCCCGCGCCCCCTATGTGGTGTTTGGGGTAGAGGAGGTAGAGCAGCTTACACAAAATTTCGCTATGTCACACGAGGCATCTGCTACATTTATTATTGAAATACAAAATGCGTTCAGCATTCTGAATCATGGCGCTATTAACCCCTCGCTGTGGAGCAAAATAAAGCTATGAAGCCCGACGCCATCGTAGTGCTGTCGGGTGGCATTGTGCCTGTGTCAGGTGGCAGATGGCGCGCAACAACTTATGCAGAGAGTGATGCGTTCGGCACACTTGGTGGTCACGATCGAGCTCGTGCCGCTGCCTACCTTGCAGAGGAGTATAAAGATGCGATTGTCGTGACTACCTCGCATCGGCTCGACAATGCTCTCCCCACACTCGCTAGAGTATATGCCGACGAGCTTGAGTCGCTCGGGGTGCCTAAAGAGCGTATCCTTCTTGAAGAGCGTTCAACTACTACCCAAACAGCAATACAGACAATCCCTGTACTCGCCCGCGAACGCGGGTGGCGGCATGTTGCAGTTGTCTCAAGTGGCTTTCATATCCCGCGCATCAAAGCGTTTTTCGAGCGGCTTGCGACCGATGTCACCGCTGATTTTTTACGGTCTGAAGAGGTGATTGTGCGCCACGAACCCGCATTTGTAAAAGAGCTGGAGCAAGTAAAGGCTTCCCCCGCATATCAACTTCGGCTTCAAAACGAGGCGAACGGCCTCGTGGCACTCCTTACCGGTACCTACACACCAGCAGGTGTGGAGGACAAAAAAGAGCGCGAGGTGTAGTATCCGATCTATGAAGGCAAAAACCATCACTATTGGTGGCCGAAAGGTGAGTGAAAGGCATCCCGTTTTTATTATTGCTGAAGTATCTGCTAACCACCGTGGAAGTCTTGAAACGGCGCTTTCGACTATTGATGCTGCTGCAGCCGCCGGGGCAGACGCAGTTAAATTTCAACATTTAACAGGGACCAAAATCGCTGCTGATGTAAAGAGTGATGCAGTATGGAATGGTAAGCCGGTGGGCACGCTCTCTGCATTTTACGCTACTGCAGAGATACCGTATGAATGGACTCCGAAGCTCATGGCACGTGCCAAAGAGAAAGGGATTATATTTCTCTCGACCCCTTTTGATTATGAGGCGGTTGATCTTCTCGATAAAGCGAACGTCTCAGCGTTTAAGGTTGCCTCATACGAGCTCACTGATGATTTGTTGCTGCGTTACATCGCTCGAAAGGGTAAGCCCATTATCATCTCGACCGGCATGGCATATCTTAAAGAAGTGCAACATGCAGTAAAAGTGATTCAAAATGAAGGGAATAAGCAAATCGCTATCTTGCATTGTATATCCCTCTACCCACCTGAGCCAAAAGATTTTAATTTAAAGGCAATTGGTACTTTGCGTAAGGCGTTTCCATTCCCGATTGGATATTCAGATCACGCGTCCCCCGCTTCAAACGCGGCAACACTCGGGGCAGTAGCGCTTGGTGCAACTATTGTTGAACGTCATATTACTAACTCGCAAACTGGTGGTAGTAACGATGATAAGAACTCGATGAATATCGAACAATTTACGCACCTAGTGAAAGAGATTCGTACACTGTCTGCAGCACTCTCTCGTTCAGGAGTGAAAGTGCCGGTGCGAGCGCCAGAACGAACTATGGATGAAATGAGTGAGCGCAAGGTGCGCCGCTCCCTTTACGCCGCTCGACCAATTAATGTTGGTGAGGTGATACGCGAAGACATGCTTATCACCTTGCGGCCAGTGCAAGGTTACGAGCCGAAAGATCTTAAGAAAGTCTTAGGTAAAAAAGCTCGTCACGCGATTGCCGCCCGATCAGCAATCACTCGTAAGGATGTTGGGGCATGAAAAAACATAACGGCACAAGGCTCGATACGGTAGAGGGTATTCGTGTCATTGATTGTCGTGAGTGCGGTTTTGCTCATGTAAAGCCTTTGCCAAGCACCGAAACCCTGAAGCAACTCTACGAGCAAGAGTTTTATGAGGCAGAGCGGCCGAATTATTTTAAAGAGACTAAAGAAGATTTGCCGTGGTGGCTCGCTACCTACGAAAACTACTACAAGCTTTTCGAGAGTTATACAAAGGGGAGACGGGTGCTTGATGTAGGCTCTGGTCCTGGTCATTTTCTGCTTGCAGGCAAAAAGAGAGGGTGGGAGGTGCTCGGTATTGAACCCTCAAGTGCTGCGGCGCACTACAGCAATGCGCGCGGCCTCAAAACTATCAACGATTTTTTTAGTTATGAGCGTGCTAAAGATCTGGGTACCTTTGACGTCGTACATGCGGCCATGGTGCTCGAACATGTGCCTGACCCTGTTGGGTTTATTAAAGATATGAAAAAAATGCTGAAACCGAAGGGTCTGCTGGCGATATTTTGCCCTAACGACTACAATCCGCTCCAAAAGATTCTTCGTGAAGAACGAGATTTTAAACCGTGGTGGGTGGTGCCGCGCCACCATTTGAACTACTTCACGCCACAAAGCCTCGCGAAGCTCATAGCGAGACTCGGGCTTCGTGTGCGAGATGTGCTTGGCACCTATCCACTCGAAACTTTTTTGCTCGCAGGCAAAAAGTATGTGGGCAACCACACCCTGGGGCGTGCTTGCCACGCAAAACGCAAGCAATTTGAACTCTCGCTCTACAAAAAAGACCCAGAGCTTATCAATGATCTCTATCGTGGGCTTGCAGTTGCAGGTATCGGGCGTGAGTGTATAGTGATTGCGCAGAAGAAATAAGCTATGTCGACTAAAAAACCTAAAGCAGTGTGGCTCATTACCGGCGGGCCGATGCAAAAACTTGCCGCGGAGAAAATTAAAGAGCGCGGCTACAAGCTTATCTTAAGCGACGGATCGGCTACCTGCGCCTTGCGAGGTATGGCCGATGAGTTTCTCCATGTGGATATCTTTGACATCCCAAAAAACATTGCCGCCGCAGACGAGCTTAAAAAGCGCTACGATATTCGCGCCGTGTTTACGGCAGGGTCTGATTGCCACGAGACCGTGGCGCATGTCGCTCGGCACCTTAAGCTCCCTGGCGTTGATCCAAAACTTGCGCATATCTGCCGTTACAAACAGGAGTCGCGGGCTATTTTGGCCAAGGCGGGTATCCCCCAACCAAAATTCATTGCGGCAAAGACATTGCAAGAGGCGCAAGTATTTATAAAAAAGACAGGGTTACCCGTATGTTTTAAAGCAACCAATAATCAGGGGAGCAGGGGCTTTACCGCCATTCGTACTGCCAAAGAGGCGACAGAAGAGGCGTTTGAATACGCGCGTTCTTATGGCACATCGGGGCTTGTCATAGTTGAGGAGCTTCTCCAGCCGGTTACCGATGAAATTGCCGAGCAGTCGCTCGAGACACTTTGGTACGAGGGGCAGATGTACTGGCTCAACTGGGTCGATCGCATGTTTCGCACTGACATGAAGTTTTTCCCGAAATTTGATGTTAAAGCGTATAAAAATCTCCCGTGGGCAATTGAGATCGGGCACTTAAACCCAGCTGTGCATAGCAAAGAGACTACTGCCGCTGTGCAGGCGATGGTAGAGAAGGCAGGCAGGGCGCTTGGCATGCACAAGCAAAAGGGCGGGCACATTATGAAGTGCGACATCATGCTCACCAAAAAAGGCCCCTATATACTCGAGCCCACGCTCCGGCTCTCGGGTGGTTGGGATTCAAGCGGCTCTACCCCTATGCGCGGTGCTGATTTTGTAGGAGGTGCGCTTGAGATGGCGCTTGGTACCCCGCTTACCCCCCGACTCTTCTACAAGCATTTTGTCTACAGATATCCGCAGACCTATGTCGCCATGCTCTCAGAGATACCCAAAAACGCGCAAGACTGCATAGGCCGCCGCTTTGCTTTTGACAAAGGCATAAACCCCCAAGAGGCAGTCGCGCACGCATATAAAAAAGTTAAGGCAAAAGATTTCATAGTCTAACTGGGTGAATAAGACACATATCCACGGCGACTTGCTTTTTTCTGTACCCTATGTTTTAGTAAATAGGGAAAATAGGAGACAGTCATGGATATGGATCTTGCCGTGCGACTCACCGTTATTATGGTGAAGTCGATTGGCTTTGGGGTGTACCTTCTCCGTCTCAAGCGAGGCGAAATCAACCCTGCGGCCTCGACGTGGATTATTCTTACTCTCGCTACCGTCTCAAGCTTGGCCAGTTACTATGTGGCTGAAAATTTTAATTGGCGAGCCGGAATTCTAAATACCATTGATGTAGGGTTTAATGCGGCGGTTTTGGTTACGGTCTTGTTTTGGAACCATAGTCGTGTGCGCTTCGAACCTCGCGAGAAGTGGTATCTTGGTGGTGTTGTCTTCGCTGTCGCACTCTGGGCGACTACGGGATACGCGGTAGGTTCAAACATGGTCATTCAGCTGGTGCTGGTTGCCGCATATGTGCCAACTCTCGACAAGGTTATCCAGTATCAGGGGCGGTCTGAATCGTATTCTGTGTGGGGTGCCGGTGCCATTGGTGGGTTGCTCGCTTTGTATCCAGCATTGTTGGTGCAGGGGAACATGCTTGCGGCGCTCTACACTCTACGCTCAACCATTTCGTGCATTATTGTCATCGGGCTCATTACGTTCTTCAGGCTTCGGCCGAAAGTGCGCGCGGGCTTACGCCCCTAAAGATGCAGGGGGGTATGATATATCATACCCATACAAGACTAAAGAGCCGCCTCGATTACGAGGCGGCTCTTACTTTATAGAGTCGCTTGTTTGTAAAGCGCTATGGGAGTACACTCACGAACACAATGACTGCTAATTGTGCCTGGTGCGGGAAGAGGGGAAAAATGGCTCGGTATGCCCGTGTGAAGTGGGAAGTACTTGACTCTACGTGGTACCGTTGTGGCGTATGCGATAGTTTGATGATCTTGCCGCGGCCCTCGCAAAAAGCAATTAAGAAAGTGTACGAGGACGACTATTTGCATAAAAAACTCCAGCCACATACAGGGGTCGACAGTCGGGTGCGCTACGCTAAAGAGTATCGTCCGACGGTATATGCTGAGTACAAGCTCTCTCTCGATGATCTTAAGGTGCAGCCGCGTACAGTGAAATCGGTGCTAGATTTTGGTTGTGCAGACGGCGTGTTTTTAGAGTTTTGTAAGACATATTTTGCCCCCAAAACAGAGCTTTGGGGTACCGATATATCCGAAAGCCTCCTCGATGAAGCAAGGCAGAAAGGGTGGCAGGTAGTACCTCTTACTGCACTCTCGAAACTTGAAAAGAAATTTGATTTAATCACTTTGTGGGATGTCATTGAACATATCCCTGATCCCGAGAGAGTACTACGCGAATTGAAAAAACTTCTTACCCCAAAAGGGCTCCTCGTGATACAGACGCCACGCTTTGGCTCCTTGGCCGAGCAGTTTGGCGACACCTGGCCTCACCTTTTGCCCGTACAGCATCTAAGCGTTGCCTCTAAAGAGGGGATGGTGCAATGTGCACGCCGCGCGAATCTCGTACTTAAAGCCTATAAAAGCTTTGGGGCAAACGCGCCAGCCTCTCAGGTAGCTGAGCGGTATAAAAGGGCCTACGACACGCTCGCAAAAAAGCTCGATTTTGGCGACGTGCAAATCGTCTCTTTGGGGCGTAGGATACAGCCATGAGAACTCATGTCCCCAAAGGACACAGTCTTACCAAGCTTGATTTTGAACTTTTACGCCTTCCGGGGGGTGAAAAAAAAGAATGGCGTTCACCCGAATACGAGACGGTTGCGGTGTTGATTGAAGGTGAATGCGTACTCACCGTCGACGGTATAGCTCGCACCTTTCGACGCTCTTCAGTTTTTACAGATTCGGCCTCCTCTGTCTTTATCTCTCCCGGCATTCTGCTCACCATCGAGACACGTTTGCCAACCATCATTGCTCTTTGTAAGGCGCGTGCGACACAAAAACACCCTACCGTGTTTGTCGAACCAAGTATGGTAAAGAGGGAGTGGCGCGGGCGCGAGGGGTATCGCCGACAGGTCTCAAATATCGTGAATACGGAGACCGCGACCGAACGAATTGCCGTTGGCGAGACCGTGAGCGAGCCTGGGCAGTGGTCTTCATTCCCCCCGCACAAACACGACACTCGCGTTGAAGAAAATGGAGTGGTGGTCGAAGTACCCCTTGAAGAGATTTACTATTTTAGGACTGAGCCAAAAGAAGCGGTGGCGTTTCACCATCTCTACGATGCTCAGGGCGCCTTTAATCAGGTACATCCGATTAAAGATCATGATGTGACGCATATCCCACGAGGTTATCATCCGGTTGCGGCCGCACCTGGGCAGCGCGTGTACTATCTTTGGATGCTTGCGGGCGACGAGCGGCGGTATATTTGGAATACCGACCCCACCTATCGCTCGATGGAAGGGTTAGAAAAATCGTGGTATGTTCGCTCTACTAACCCCATGGCGCACACTTGGTCGCGAAAAGAAGCACTCGACACCCTTACCGCGCAAGGCGAGGGCAACCTTTTGGTGTTTGAGGCACCTGGTGAACGGGCCGAAGTACATCTGAAAGACGGCACTATTGATAAGGTTATATTTACAGCCGCCAGGGGTACTCCGGTGACTGTTACGGCAAAAGACGCTCACTCGATTGTGGTGGGAGAGGGTAACACTGCCCGTGACGTCTATCACTACCTCAAGCCCGGGGGCCCGGCACCCACGATGCGTCTTGGTATTACGCGCCACAGGGGTGAGGGTACCTGGTCGAGCTTGCCTCACGATTTCGAGCTCAATCTCGAGCCCGGGTTTGAAGAGATATTTTTTCACCTGCTCACCGGCGGGAGTGAGCGTGGTATCCAGGTCGGTAAGGGGGTTTGGTGCGACAATTCACCCGTGCACGATGTGTGGCCCATTAGTGATCGCACCTTTAGCACGGTGCCCATGGGTTACCATCCAGTAGTGGGTGAGCCCGGGGTGCATGTCTCATATATCTGGGTCTACCTCGCCAAGAAAAAAGAGTGGGAGAAAGTCAAGTAAAATAATTTTTTATGAAAACAAAAAAAACAGCAGTAGTTATTGGTGCAACAGGCAATGTAGGGAGAGCAACAGTTGCCGCTCTTAAAAAAGCCGGATACGCTATCGATCAAACATGGACCAAGCACGACCGACCCGATGCCACACGGGCTGAATCGTATAATAATCTGCCGAAGCGCATTGATCTTGCAGTCTATACACCGGGTACCAGTGTCATAAAACCCATGCACGAGCTCACTGATGCCGAATGGCAGAGCGTGATGGACGTAAATGTCAATGGGGCTTTTTTATTTGCACGAGCGGCATTCCCGGCCCTTAAGGCGGCGAAAGGGGCGTTTGTTGCCATATCCTCGATGAACTCACTCCATCCCTATCCTAAGCGCCTTGCATATACGACCTCAAAGGCCGCTATTGAAGGGTTGGTACGTCAGCTCGCCATAGAGTGGGGAGAGCACAATATCTCTACGCACGCCATTCGCCTTGGTCCTTTGAACAAACTCATGAAGATAGTCGCGAAACAAGCGAACCCAATCATGCTTGAGGCGACCAAAAAGCGCCTCCCTCAACATGAGCTCATACCTGCAGAAGCCGTAGCCGAGTACATTGTTGCTATGGACACCAAAGATTTATGGAGATGGGTTACTGGTTCAGCGATTGACTTTGATGGTGGATATCCTTTAAACGCCTTCCCCCTTCTTTAATAGGGTAGTATGGCGAAATCGCTTGGTATAGCGACGCGTTTCTATGGGTTTGCGAAGGGAGATACCGAGCGGCTTGCTACGTGGGTTGATGCGGCACTCAAGATTGTCTCGCCCGAACACATTTATATAGCTATACGCACCGAAGTAGATAAATCAGGGAGCCTTGCGTATATGCGTAAGTACTACCCAAAGGTGAACACTTTTGCGGTTATGCCGTGGGGCAGGGTGGTGCAAGCCCCAAATGCGCTCCTCCTCAAAGCGGCTGAAAACCGCGAATCGCACCTGCTCTTTGCGAGTTCGGAGTATCCGGTGACTAAAGCCTCGGTACAGCTTCTTTTCTCCCACAATGACAAAGACACCCTTGTTGTGGGATCGAATCTGGAGGGACATGACTTTCAAGCAAAAAAGGGGAGGACGGTCGTCGTCCGTCACTCAAACGGGCTCCAGATACCTTGGAACACGTATGCACTTTGGTCAGTTGCGCACCTCGTGCACACCGGCTTTGTCCTTACTGCTGATTCAGCTCACGACCAAAATAATGCAGGTATGGAGGAGATGGGCACCATAGCCGCGCAACAAATCCTCTGGCCGAACAAAGCAAAAGCAAAACTCGTTAACTCGCATGATGCTACTCATGTGAGAAACACGCGAGGGTGGACAGTCGCACGCTATGAAAGATATGCACATAATCTTGAGTCAAAACGTTCGCGCTCAGCTGCTCAAATGGCTCGCCTCTCTCTCGCAACACCCAAGGTCATCCATATCGGATAATTGCCGTACTGCACGCTACCTTTCTCTTGGGGTGCAGGTTATAGTACATATAAATGAAGAGTCTTGAAGCCCTAAAAACGCTCAACCGGGCGTTTGGTCACTACCGTAAGCATGTCATAGCGCTTGCGCTTTTTGGCATGGTGAGTGCGTTTCTCGAGAGTGTGGGTATTAATGCGGCAATACCACTCATCTCCTTTTATATGGGAGGTGCAGAAAGCTCTCTCGATTTCGTTACAGGCATGATACGCGACACGTTTCTTTTCTTTGGCATACCTTTCACCTTTAGGTACCTGCTCGGTTTTATTTTAGGTCTTTTTGCTCTTCGTGCTGTCTCCATCATTATTTTCGGATACATTCGTGGATGGATTATCGCCGATTTTCTTGCCAAAGAGACCGACGATGTACTTCGCCGCACTCTTTTGGCGTCGTGGGCGTATACCTTACGGCAGAAAATTGGCTCTGTTCACAACACGCTCGTGCGAGATGTACAACAGACAGGCTCGCTCCTAGGTGCGGTCGCGCAAGTCATTCAGTCGATTACAGGATTTTGCATGTACCTACTCATAGCGGTCAATGTATCAGCTACCATGACGCTGTATGCTCTTGGTGGGGGTATTGTTCTCGTTTTCTTCTTGCGCCCCTTTTTGCGGATGGCGCGCCGCATTGGTACTGAAGCTGCAGGGGTCGAAAAAAACTTCGCACAGTTTCTCGCTGAGCACATTATAGGGATGAAGGCAGTGAAAGCGGCAGGCGCCGAGCGCGCGGCGCTTACCGATGGGTCGCGGCACATCAAGCAATTGCGCGAGCTCTCGATCCGTCGCATTTTAGTACACACACTCTCAACAAGTTTTTTTCAGCCGGCGAGTATTGTGTTGGTTGCGGCGCTCTTTCTCCTCAACTATAACACACCCGGGTTTAATATCGTTTCTTTTGCGGCGGCGCTCTACCTCATACAAAAAGTCTTTATCTATTTAGAGTCTGGTCAAAACGCACTCCAGACGGTCAATGAATTATTGCCCTATGCGCGTCATATCGCGTTTACAAAGGCCGACATCGACGCGCACCGTGAGCCCTCACAAGGTGAAGCGCCTTTTGTTTTCTCAAAAGAGATCGCGTTTCGTCGCGTTTCGTTTTCATACAACCACGAGCGTCGTGTGCTTGACCAGGTTGATCTGGTGATACCGCAGGGCAAGACCGTAGGGCTCGTGGGGCCCTCAGGTGCGGGTAAAACCTCAGTTGCTGACCTTTTGCTCCGCCTCTTTAAGCCAGCAGAGGGAGAGATTCTTGTCGACGGAGTCTCGAGTGAGACCATATCTCTTCAGGCGTGGCGCACCCAGATTGGGTATGTACCGCAAGACCCTACGCTCCTCAATACGACGATTGAAGAGAATATACGATTTTATCACCCCTCACTTACCCACGAGGACATCGAGCGTGCCGCACGACAAGCCAATATTTATGATTTTATCCAAGAGCTCCCTGACGCTTTTAAGACTCTGACAGGAGACCGCGGGGTTATGCTCTCGGGTGGCCAGCGTCAGCGCATAATGCTTGCTCGTGCGCTTGCGCGCAAGCCGGCGCTCCTCATTCTTGACGAAGCGACGAGCGCGCTTGACTATGAGTCAGAGCGTATGATTCACGAATCTATCAGGGCACTCCGCGGTACCACTGCGGTGCTTATTATTGCGCATCGTCCCTCAACCGTTGCTGAGGCAGATTCGATCATCGTGCTTCGCCATGGTCACCTGCTCGAAAGCGGGCCCCCTAAGAAATTACTTGCCGATCACTCCTCTTATTTCTATAAAATGCAGCAAACGTAACGTTTTTTCTCATAGTTTTTTGTGGTAGTATGGTGCGTATCATGCAAGGTGACGGGTCGCTTCAAGTGTGGGTGCGCTATATCGCCCTCGGTGCGCTTTTTTTGATACCTTTCACGCCACTTATCGTGGCGAACAGCTTCTTTTTTCCGTTTATCACCGGCAAGGCATTTTATTTTCGCATTTTGGTAGAGGTTGCATTTGCGGCGTGGGCCGTACTTGCCGCATCTGACCCACGGTACCGTCCTCGTTTCTCACCCATAACCATTGCGGTGCTAGCGTTCGTGGGCTGGATGTTTGTGGCCAACCTCTTCGCACCCAACGTCACCAAAGCTTTTTGGAGCAATTTTGAACGTATGGAAGGGTGGGTCCTGCTCGCGCATCTCGGCATGTTCTTTTTCGCTGCTGGGGCAGTACTTCGGGTTGAAGGTAGATGGCGAGCTTGGTTTCTCACCTCGCTTGGCGTCTCGATCGTTATTTTAGGGTACGCCTCTCTACAGGTGCTAGGCGTTGCAGAAACGCATCAGGGTTCGACGCGCGCCACCGCGTCGTTTGGTAATGCCATATATCTTGCGGCATATCTCCTCTTTAATACGTTTATCGCTCTCTGGCTCGCGGTTACTGAAAAGCAACAGTGGCTCAAGTGGGCACTGGTTATACTCTCTGTTGTTTCTGGCGTTTTCATTTTCTCTACACAAACGCGCGGTACCGTCGTAGCGCTCGTCGGGGCGCTTGGCGTTGCGGCACTCCTGACCCTCTTTACTAAAGGGAAGCAGGCGCGGATGTTTGCTGCGGGTGGGTTGGTTGCGCTGATTATCATTGTCGGCGGGTTTATCGCGATGCGTGATTCTGACCTCGTGCGGCAAAACAGCCTCTTGAACCGTATCGCTCATACCTCATTGGCAGACGGGGCGACGCGCTTCACTCTGTGGAGTATGGCGCTTGAGGGGGTGCGCGAGCGGCCGATTGTCGGCTGGGGACAAGAAGGTTTCAATTACGTGTTTAATCAGTACTATCGACCGTCACTCTATGCGCAAGAAGCATGGTTTGATCGCGCGCACAATGCCTTCATTGACTGGCTCTCGGCAGGCGGTGTGCCAGCGTTTATTCTCTACATCGCTCTATTTGTAGTGGGTATCTGGTCACTCTATCGAGCCCCCTTCTCACCAACAGAGCGTACTGTGCTTATAAGTGCCCTTATTGGCTACGCGATACATAACGTATTTGTGTTCGACAACCTGTTTTCCTACGTGTACTTCTTCGCCATTTTGGGACTTATCGAGAGCCATCTCCCTCGACCTCGAGAGCCCAAGAAAGTTGAAGTGATACCTATCGATTTCGCGCTCCCTATTGGTGTCGTCGCACTGCTCATGGTTATTTGGTTTGTAAATATCTCAGGTATTGGAGTGGCTCACGGGCTTATTCGCGCACTCTCACCACAGCCAGGAGGTTTAGTAGAGAATCTGCAGATTTTTACCGAGCTTACAGAGCCTCCCTCTTTTGCTGCACAAGAGGTACGAGAGCAGCTCGTCAATTTTGCCTTGCAAGTGGTGTCACAAAATGATGTCCCGAATGAGGTTAAGGCGCGGGTCGCCACGCTCGCCATTTGGGAGATGAAGAAACAGGTTGCCGCATATCCACAGGACGCGCGCGGGCACCTTCAGCTCTCGCTCGCATACCGCTTGACCCAAGATATTGAGGGGATAATGGGGCAACTTGATGCCGCAATTGAAGACTCGCCTCGCAAACAGCAAATTCTCATACAAAAAGGCATCACGCTCATTCAGCTATCGCGATTTGCTGAAGCGAAGGAGGTATTGGTCGCCGCCTATCGCCTCGAGCCTCGAAATTTAGAGTCTTCGAAGTATGCCGTCATTAGCGCCATTGCCGCTAAAGATGAGGCGATCGCTCGGGAGATTCTTACCGCGCATCCTGAAATAGCGCAAGAGGTTGCAGAGCTGATTAAACGTTTCGGTGGTGAAGCGGCACAATGATCCTACGTGAGCAGGTATTGCTCGCTGAACACACGACACTTCGCGTCGGGGGCACGGCACGGTGGTTAGCCCTGTGTACCAACGATAGCGATATTGTCTCGGCACTTGCGTTTGCGCAGGAGCAAGAGCTACCTGTTGCTGTCCTTGGCGGTGGTTCAAACACGCTCGCCCCTGATGCTGGGTTTTCAGGACTTGTTATAAAAATTGACCTCAAGGGCATCACGTTTGTCGAAGACGCCGTTACGCCGCTTGTAACGGCAGGTGCCGGAGAGTCATGGGATGCGCTGGTGCGCGTTGCCGGAGAGCGTTCTCTCTGGGGTATCGAGAACCTCGCAGGCATACCTGGCACCGTCGGAGGTGCCGTCGTGCAAAATATTGGTGCGTACGGGGCTGAACTCTCTACCTCATGTATGTCTGTGGAGACTCTTTCACTCCAGACACGTGAGCGTAGACACATTGAGCATAGAGAGGAAATGTTCGGGTATCGCACCAGCCTCTTTAAGGCAAGCCCCGATCTTATCGTGACGCAGGTCACCCTGCGGCTGTCTCGGGCCCCTGCTTCTGTTCTCTCATACCCTGATCTGCAGAGGGCATTGGCAGAGGGTAAGTCTTTTGAAACGCCCGAGGATGTTGCGCAGGTGGTCCGGAGCATACGTGAAAAGAAGTTCCCCCAAAAAGAGGGTAGTGCGGGTTCGTTTTTTAAAAACCCCGTGGTCTCACACGCGCAAGCACTCGAACTGGCGAAACAGTATCCAGAGTTGCCACAGTTTAAGACAAAAGATGGGGTAAAGGTATCTCTTGCATGGCTCCTCGATCACGCGCTTCACCTGACTGGGCTACGGCATGGTGGCGCGCGTTTGTATGAGCGACAGCCGCTCGTGATCGCAACTGAAGAAGGTTCAAGTGCCGATGATGTTGCGAGTCTTGCAGACGAAGTAAAAAAAATCGTAGCAGAAAAATGTGGCATACACATCGAACGCGAAGTCGAAACTATTTCTGCAAAAAATAAAAGTTATCCACATGCGAGCGAGTAAAAGAATTTTTTTTGCGCATTGCTTGCAATAATACATGTTAGGAACGTTTGCGCCTCGAAACAGTCGAGTGCAAGCGGGTCGACCTACCAACTAACTTCCACCTCTTTACCATGGCAAAGAAAAAGAAGAAGGCAGCGAAGAAGAGCAAGAAGCGTCGCGCATAACTCCGCTCATCAAAACGCCTCCCCTCGGGAGGCGTTTTGATGTATAGTGGGTACCCATGGCCTCCTTTTTGGCCCGCTTATTTTCAAAAAACGCATCCGCCTCTTTTGTTGCACAGGCTGGCTCTTTTGTTGCACAGGTAGGTGGCTTCGCCGCCGAGCTTGAAAGCCTATCTCAGGTAGCGCTGAAAGAGCGGGCCGTTACTATTCGTACTCGTTCGGGCGGTGCAGTGCCTGAGGCTGATATACCACTCGTTTTTGCCTTAGTGCGTGAGGCCGCGCGCCGCACTCTTAAAGAGCGCCACTACGATGTGCAGCTTATAGGCGGCCTCGCGCTTGCACGGGGGCGGGTTGCCGAGATGCGCACAGGAGAGGGCAAGACATTGGTTGCCACGTTGCCTGCGACTCTGCACGCCCTCTCGGGGAAGGGGGTACATGTGGTGACGGTTAACGATTATCTTGCGCGCCGCGATGGCGCGTGGATGGGGCAGGTGTATGACGCCCTTGGCCTTTCGGTCGGGGTTGTTACGTCAACCGGGGCATACCTTTATGACCCCGCTCACGTTGCGCAAGAAGAGGACGCGGCGCGTGACGTGCTCGGGTCGTTTAAAGTTTTTTATGATTACTTGCGCCCGGTGGGAAAACGCGATGCGTATGCCGCTGATATAACCTATGTCACTAACAATGAGCTCGGTTTTGATTATCTGCGAGACAACACTGCCTATGACCCTGCACAACTGGTTCAGCGCGGGCACCATTATGCGATTGTTGACGAGGTTGACTCTATCTTAATTGATGAAGCACGCACGCCGCTTATCATTTCAGGCCCTGCGGGTGATTCAGAGAAACTGTACGAACGCTTTGCGGGCATTGTGGCATCATTTATCACAACCGAAGATTACACCGTTGATGAGAAACAGCGTGCGATACAAATAACCGATGCCGGGATGAAAAAGGCTGAAGTAGCCCTCGGCATGGAAAATCTGTATACCGAGGGTGGGGCTAAATATGCTCATCATCTTGAGACTGCCGTGAAGGCACAGGCGCTTTTTCATAAGGACAAAGAGTATGTTGTAAAAGACGGAGAGATAGTCATCGTCGATGAGTTTACTGGCCGTATGCAGCCAGGGCGCCGCTGGTCTGAAGGCCTGCACCAAGCTATTGAGGCAAAAGAGGGCGTAGTGGTAAAACAGGAGACGCGCACTTACGCCAGCGTGACTTTTCAGAATCTCTTTCGCATGTACGAACGTCTCGCGGGCATGACCGGCACGGGCCTCTCGTCTGAAGAAGAGTTTTTTAGCGTCTATGGTCTTGAGGTTATTTCGATACCGACACATCGACCTGTTGCCCGTATAGACAACAACGACCTCATCTTTCAGAGCGCGCAAGGCAAGTATCGCGCGCTTGCGCGTGAGGTGCGGCAACTCCACACCAAGGGTCAGCCAGTGCTTGTCGGCACGGTTTCTATCGAAGACAATGAGATCGTAAGCGAATACCTCACCCAAGAGGGGGTGCCTCATGAGGTATTGAACGCAAAAAATCACGAGCGCGAAGGTGAGATCATTGCGCAGGCAGGGCGGCGGGGGCGCGTTACGGTTGCGACCAATCTCGCGGGTCGCGGAGTGGACATTAAGCTTGGGGGCGCACCGGCTGAGCCGGGTGAGCGCGAAGCAGTAGTTCAGGCAGGCGGTCTTGTAGTTATTGGGACCGAGCGGCATGACGCGCGCCGCATTGATGATCAGCTGCGCGGGCGCTCTGGCCGACAGGGTGACCCTGGTCGCACACAATTCTATATATCACTTGAAGATAAGCTCATGCGTGTCTTTGCCTCTGAAACTTTGAAAAAAGTCATGGGCACCTTCAAAATACCTGAAGATGAGCCCATCATAAGCTCGATGATCACCAAGTCGATAGAGACAGCGCAAAAGCGCATTGAGGGCTTCAACTTCGATTCGCGCAAACAGGTGCTTGCCTACGACGACGTGATAAATACGCAACGTTTAGCAATTTATGCGCGGCGTCGCTCTGCGCTTTTTGGGTCGCCTGAAGAAGTCGAGGCAGTTATTCTCGATTGTATCGGAGGCGACAAGGGCGCACGTACTGCCTATGAGGCCAAGCGAGTCGAAATCGGGGTAGAGCAAACCATCGCCCTATTACGCCGCATTCTCCTCCAGGTTATTGATGCGCTCTGGCTTGAGCACCTTGAGACGATGGATTACCTACGGCGTTCGGTGTCGCTTCGCGCGTACGGCCAACGTGACCCGTTGATAGAGTATCGGCGCGAGGGGCTTTCGCGCTATCGGGCTCTTGAGGCCGCTATTGTGCACTTAGTGCGTGAAGCACTCCCGCGTCTTGCGCCTGTCGATGATGCGCGCATTCGTGCCGAAGAGGCACGCGTGCGAGCACAGCTCGTTGCCGCAGGGAAAGAAGAGAGTGCCACCCAAGCCCCTATCACCAAGGGCGCAACCTTCGGGAGGAATGACCTAGTAACGATTAAAAAGGGCGACCAGTCCCAGACACTCAAATATAAAAGAGCCGAGCCATTGCTTGTGCAGGGCTGGGAGATCGTTTCGTAAGACGCATCTGCCAAACAGGACAGTAAGAAGTAAACAGAAAACAGTAGACAGTATGCAAGAGAGAGAAAACAGCAAACAGAAAACGGTGGGGAGGAGTGCTTTTTATGATCTGCTCGTTTGGCAAAAGGCTATGACGTTCACAAAAGAGATATATGTAATCACTAAACACTTGCCGAGCCACGAACAATTTGGTCTTATGAGTCAGTTGCAAAGAGCGGCAGTCTCTATACCGTCCAACATCGCCGAGGGGTCTAAACGTGGAAAAAAAGAATTTGTTCAGTTTCTTCGTATCGCGAATGCATCTGCTGCAGAGTGCGAAACACAACTATTATTAGTTCGCGACATTTATGCAGTCGACATTTCGAAGACTCTCAATATTCTTTTAGAAGTTGAGCGAATGCTCGAATCGTTCATACGAAAAATCAGGCTGTAGACTGTTTACTGTTTACTGTGTACTGTTAGCTGTTATATGGCATTTGTGGATGAGGTAAAGATACACGCGAAGGCGGGCAAAGGCGGCGATGGTGTCGTCCGCTGGCTCCGTACCAAAGAGACTGCGCGCGGTGGCCCCTCTGGGGGTGATGGTGGCCGTGGGGGCGACGTGCTCTTGCTTGGCGTGCGTGACTACGCGGCGCTCGCGAATTATCGCTACGAGAAAAAATTTAAATCAAAAGATGGTGAGGCCGGGCGTAACTTTCTTGAACACGGTGCAAACGGCGACCCAGTCATTCTCAAAGTTCCCGTGGGTACGACTGTGCGCATTGTAGAGACTGGGGCAGAGATAGAGATTTCTAAAGAGGATGAGCCAGTACTACTTTTTAGGGGGGGTAATGGGGGCAAGGGCAATGCTCGGTTTAAGGGGGCTACCAATC
>CAZWKU010000004.1:0-47427 GCA_964634595.1 uncultured Candidatus Saccharibacteria bacterium
GGTCTCCGCGGAGCACAGAAAAAGCGCCTTTCGGCGCCTCTTCTTTTTCTGGGCTCCGCGGGTAGGATTCGAACCTACAACCAACTCGTTAACAGCGAGCTGCTCTACCATTGAGCTACCGCGGAATGTTTAACAGGCTCCCGTTAGGGGAGCAAGGGCTAGTGTACCGCTTTTTTGGTAGATTTTCAAAACGAAAAGAGCCCCGCGCGAAGCGCGGGGCTCTCTAACTCTAGCTATTCTGGCAACCTGTTCTGGTACTCTAAAATTCTCGTGGTGCGAAGCCCAGGTAGCCCGAACTTCTCGAGAGTGGTTCCCCACAAAGCAAGTTCTTCTTTCGAGAGTTGGTAGAGCGCTTGTGCCTGTTCGACGGTGATGATGTTTTTTTGTATTGCGGCTACGACGCGTGCCTTACGTTTGGCCACCCACCGTTTTGTCGATGGCGCTGGCAGATCTTGGAGCGCTCGTTGAGTGTTTGGGTCAATAGGGCACTGGTTAGGTTGCTGTGCCTGTAGCTGTTCTTCGGGCGTAGGCAACATATAACCACGCCCCCATGCGGTCTCAATAAAACTTTCTCCCCCTGATGCTTGCCTCAGTGTTTTCTTCGTTTTGGAGATAAACACATTGAAAATTCTGGGATCTGGGCGATAATAAGGATAGAAAGCGCTGTAAAACATCTCGCGTGTTACAGCCTTGCCTCCTCTGCTTGCCATTAACGCGAGGAGCTCAAATGGCCGGTTGGCGAGATCTACACGCACGGTGCCCCTCTCCTCACTCACACAGATTACCTTGCGTCTCGCCCCAATAATCGAAAGGCGAGCACCGCCTCTGGTGCAGGTGTAGTCGAGCTCGTTAATGGCGTCTTGCAGTTCACTTCTTTCCAACTCAGACATCCCACACCTCCTTAGAGTTGCAATGCTCAAACAGCATCTGCACTAGAGTAGACACGAAAGGCGGGGTTGCGTCAAGATACGGATAGGGCAGTGTAATTGGTTTCGATGCCACCTTCGGGGATAACGCGTTCGATGATAAAGCGACTCCCGGTAGGTGAGGGTGCTAACCTTGCGCGCGTGATCTTAAAACGCTTTTGCCCGTCAGTTGATGAATTAAAAAAGAACGTCCCTGGCCAACCTTCATAGGCAAGGTACTTGAGATAATTCTCTCGTGCGTCACCCGTAAGCGTAAGCTCGCCGTCTTCTTTAGTTATCTTTTTTGTGAAGGTGGCTTCGTCGTGATTTTGGGGGATAGTTGTAATTTCTTGCGAGATAAAACGTGGGAGTATCTCGGCGAGAAGTTTGCCCCCTGCGCTCCAGAGCAGGGTGTTGAGGGTGTTGCGAGACACGGGCCACTCGGGCACAGTGACTTTTTGTCGCCCGACAATGGGGCCGTGATCTACTTTTTCGTCCATAAGGATAACTGAAACCCCAACCTCTTTTTCATCGGCAAGTATCTGGCTCTCGACGGGTGAAGTCCCGCGATAGCGGGGGAGGAGTGAAGGGTGGACATTTAAGCTCCCATAGAGCGGGAGGGCGAGGAGCTCTTTAGGGAGTATTTTGCCGTATGCCGCGATTATCAAAAGATCGAAACTCTCTTCAGCGAACGTGGCGAGCGTCGTTTCATCAAAATGCTCGGGCTGAATCACGGGTATAAGGTGCGCAAGCGCCCACTCTTTCACCGGTGAGGCGGTGAGTGCTAGGCCGCGCCCCGCCCTGCGGTCGGGGGTGGTTACGATAAGAGAGGGTAGGAGATCAGCCTTGAGGAGCTCGTCGAGTACCAACGTCGAGAATTGCGGTGTCCCCAAATAGGCGAATTTAATCTGGGATTGTGTCATGAGAGTGTTGTATCTCGGCAAGCTGTGTCGCGTGGTCTATAAAAAGAATGCCGTTTAAGTGATCGACCTCGTGTTCAAATATTTGCGCCAAGAGGCCGCCCGCACCTCGCTCAACATGGCTACCGTCTTCGCGGCGCGCGCGTATCGTTGCACGCTCGTGGCGTTTGGTGGTGCCGTAGATACCACGCACCGAGAGACACCCCTCGTCTACCACTTGTTTTTTGCGGGAGCGACGGATTATCTCTGGGTTTATGTACACCTCTAGGTGAGGGGTTACAACAAGCGGCGCGCTTGCTTGTTTACTCGCATCTTTCTTTGGGTGAGCGGCGGTTGGTTTTGTGTGAACCGTACGGTCAACTCGCACAATAAAAACACGCAACGGCACGCCGATTTGCGGCGCGGCAAGCGCGACACCGTCAGGCTCAGCATCTAGCGCTTCGCTCATTTGCGCAATAAGTGTCTTGAGCTCACCGCTCCCGAACATCTTTTCAGGCACAAGGTTAGAAGTCTGGCGCAAGATCTCCTCGCCCTCTTGCACAATGGTTCGACGGAGCTCACCACTAGTAGTTTTCATAGGTTCTCGTGACTATATCAACTATACCAAAAAAGAGAAAACCCCGCTTCGGCCAAAGCGCTTGAGCCGAAGCGGGGTCTTTTGGGCACCACACAGCACGGGGACATTTTTCTTGCTTGTGCAAAGTTGGGAAACACCACTCCGACGCGAGGCGGCAGTGCACACGATCTTCTCGTACGAGATCGATGCTACGGTGTCTCGAAAACGTACCATCTTGCAATCAAGCAGAATATCCGCTCGTACTAGGGCACCTCGTCGGCCGAAGGTGCTACCTTCAGGCCCTCGTAGCGAGGAGGTTACTGTCTGTGCGGACATCGTTTGGACGCAAAAGACAGTAAGCGTCGCCAGAGTTCGATACTAATCTCCTTTTATTATATCACGGAGTATATTTTTTGGCTACTGGTGAAGCATTCTCGGCAACATGTTTCTTGGGGTCTATCTCCCACCAAAATTTCTTGCTGAAGTTTTTTGCGGTAGTGCACACTTTTTGGAGGTAATAGAGATCAGGAGTAGGGATGCCTTCAAGGATACGCCCCATGCGTGCCATGGTGATAGGCGGCAGGCCGTCTTGCTGTCTCGCGTAGTTAAGGTGGCGGCAAAAAAAGCGCATCAGCTCACCGCGCTCGGTTTTGCGACTTTTTTCGGCGACGAATGTTGCCTTGATC
Source organism: uncultured Candidatus Saccharibacteria bacterium (assembly GCA_964634595.1). GTDB lineage: Bacteria > Patescibacteriota > Minisyncoccia > Phycocordibacterales > Phycocordibacteraceae > C7867-001. The sequence goes on from CAZWKU010000004.1 coordinate 3,068, forward strand.
TCACCGATAGATTTCATGGGGTGGTCAGCGCATCTCGGTAATAGAGGCGCCAAGCGCCGTAAGACGCTCTACTAGCCCCTCGTAGCCGCGGTTAATGGTGTAGACATTGCGCAAGAGCGAGGTGCCGGGGGCGGCAAGCATCGCAGCAACCAGCATCGCCCCGATGCGAAGCACGGGCGGGCATATGATCTCGGCGCTTTTGAGCCGTGTAGGGCCAGTTATCGAGATGCGGTGTGGATCATGGAGGAGTGTCTGTGCCCCAAGCCGCTCAAGTTCGGTGTAATAAATCGCGCGTTTGTCGTAGACCCAGTCGTGGAGCATGGTGGTACCTTCAGCTACCGTGGCGATGACTGCAAAAAAGGGAAGGTTGTCCATATTAAGCCCTGGATAAGGGCGGGGGTGTATTCGTTCGGGGAAAGCGGTGAGCTTTGAAGGGGAGATGGTGAGATCAGCGAGCTTAGTGATGCCGTTTTCAGAAAAACCTGTTTTTGTAAGTTGGTAGGCAAGACCCATTTTTTCGAGAATAGTGAGCTCAATTTCTAAGAATTCGATCGGGACGCGACGTATGGTGAGCGTCGAGTTAGTCGTGATTGCCGCGGCGATGAAAAACATGCTGTCTATTGGATCTTCAGCAACGCTGTAGGAGATGTCGACGTCGATCTCGCGTACGCCCTCAACAGTGAGTGTTGTAGAGCCGACGCCGCTGATCTTCACTCCGAGTTTTTCGAGAAAACCACAGAGCTCTTGCACTTGGTAGTTGGCAGAGGCGTATTTAATAGTGGTAGTGCCCGAGATCTTTGCTGCAGCAAGCAGAGCATTCTCGGTTGCGGTGTCGCTTGATTCGTACAAAATAATTTCGCCAGGGTGAAGCTCATCCCGCTCGATATGAAAGTGGTCGGTGAGTGCCTCTATCGTCACGCCAAACTTCTCGAGCGCAAAGAGATGGGGGCGCACGGTACGGGTACCAAGTGTGCAGCCTCCCGACTGCGGAATATCAAAATTTCTTGCGTAGTGGAGTAACGGGCCAATAAAAAGCAAAATGCTACGCGTTTTTTCTGCCGCCTCGCGGTCGATATGGCTAATGTCGAGCACGGCAGGCGGGGTGATTCGGATAGTGTGACCCTCTTGCTGCACATCGACTCCAATGGAGCGAAGCACCTCGACAAGTCGGTTTACCTCCTCAATTTTTGGTACGTGCTCAAGCGTAGTAGTGCCGCGGTTGAGAAGGGAGGCGGCAAGGAGTGCCACGGCACCGTTTTTTGAGCGTGAGGTCACCACTTCTCCCGAGAGTGGCTTGCCGCCATTGACCACGAAATTAAGAGCCTCTTGCTTCATTGCTCTAGAGTACCATTTTGCGGGTTGATGTCGCGTCACGTATGATGCGAGATAATGGCACTCTTTTCTCCCAAACTCGGTATTGATTTAGGGACTACCAACGTGCTCGTCTTTGTACCCCGCAAGGGTGTCATTATTAATGAGCCGTCAGTAGTAGCAGTATCGAAAGGTACGAACAAAGTGCTCGCCATAGGGAATGCGGCTAAAGAGATGATCGGTCGCACGCCAGATGACATTATTGCTTACCGCCCCATGAAAGACGGGGTGATCGCAGATTACCGGGTGACTGAAGCAATGCTTCGGTATTTTTTACGCAAAGCGCTCGGCTGGAACCCCTTTAAACCGACCGTGCTAGTGTCGGTACCGGCAGGAGTCACTTCGACCGAAAAGCGTGCGGTTATTGAAGCCGCGATAAAAGCGGGGGCAAAAAATGCCTATGTGGTGAAGGAGCCTATCTTGGCGGCAATTGGTGCTGGCATACCTATTCAAGAGCCTATGGGGCGGATGGTGTGTGATATGGGCGGCGGGACAACTGATGCCGCGGTGATTTCGCTTGGCGGTATTGTTGCCTCTACTTCAGTAAAATGCGCGGGCAACCGGCTTGATCGCGCGATTATCGATTATATAAAGCGACAGCACAATCTCGCCATAGGAGAGAAGACTGCTGAAGAGGTGAAGATTAAAGTAGGCGCGGCGGTGCCTATGACACAAGAGCTCACGATGCAGGTAAAGGGGCGCGACTTACTCTCAGGCCTCCCGCGCACTATCGACCTCTCGACCAATGAGATGGTGCAGGCGATGGGGCGTGAACTCCGTGAGATGACCCAGGCGATACGCAAGGTTTTGCAGGAGACGCCGCCTGAGCTCGCGAGCGATATTATCGACAACGGTATTATCCTCACGGGCGGTACCTCACAACTGCGAGAGATGCCAGAGCTTGTGTTCAGGCGTACGGGGGTCCGCGCAAAGCTTGCACAAGACCCTTATTATTGTGTCGCGCGTGGCACCGGGGTAGCGCTCAAGCATCTCGACACTTACCGCAAAAGCATCATCGCCAAACGATAAAACATGCTCCATCACGCATATGTCATAGTGGGGGAGGCGAAAGCGGTGGAGGAGCTCGCGCGCCGCATGGCGGCGCGCGAGCTCGGGCTCACGGGAGAAAACAACCCCGATCTCATTACACTCAGGTACAACCTTCTTAGTGTTGCAGACGCTCGGCGCATCAACGAGCTGGCTGCACAAAGCCCGTTTGCGGGTGAGCATAAAGCGCTCGTAGTGGTAGCCTCACGGATATATCACGAGGCACAAAACGCGCTCCTCAAGCTCTTTGAAGAACCGCCCGAGGGCACCACTCTTTTTTTACTTATCCCTGATGCGGGGATGCTCCTCCCGACACTGCGTTCACGCGTCATGCTTTTTGCCGCGCGACCGGTCAGAGCGGGGCAAGAGGTTGATGCTACATTTTTGCGTGCGTCGCGCGAACAGCGCGGTGAGATGATAAAAAAACTCATGAGCGCCGACGATGATGAGGAGAAGCGTCGGGCACGCGATGAGGCGCTCCAGATCGTGAACGACATAGAACGAGCACTGTACGAGAAGGGAGGGGTTGAGAAGCACCAAGAGCTCCTTGGCGAACTCGCAGTTTTTCGCGACTGTCTCTACGATCGCGCCGCACCCACGAAGATGATTTTAGAGCACCTTGCTATCGTCACCCCCGCATTTGCAAAATAATAGCTTGTGTGGTAATATAAAAAAAGGAACAACGATCATTCACTCAAACTCAAAGAGGAGGGAGTAATGCCCACAATCAGTAAATGTGTAGTGGTTACCGTGCTTGGGCTCAGTGCTTGTGCGAGCCCCGGTGAACGAGTACGAATAGATCTCGACCTGCCTGGTCCACAAGGGGGGCATATAACCGCAAGCGTCTGCAATCAACATGTCCCCGATGCGCTTATCGCACCAAGCAAGCGATGCTTGAACTTCTTCGCCAAGCGGTATCTGTCGAATGCGGAAATCGCGACACTCACCGCTCCTGACGGACCGATCGGAAAGACTTCAACGTTCTGTAGAACGATTGAAGATAAAGCACACCCTAATCGCTTTGTTGCGATTGCCTTTAACGGCGTTCTGTATGGCTTTGTGGGCTTTTTAGGTGTCGCTGCGGGGTCACAAGCATTTGCGGGTGCGGATTTTCTGCAATACGGTCAATACGGCGCCGGGGCCACGGGTATGGCTGGGGTTGCCAACGGCATCCTTACCACGGGAGCTCGAGATTACACCTTTGCTGCATGCAGTCGCGAGGTCCTCGAAGCATTCTCGGGGTACGGGTTAAAGGTTTTCATGAAGCTGCCGTATTAGTTACTAGGTTAGCGAGTATAGGTTATCGGCGAGCCGCAACGCGGCTCGCTTTTCTTTTTGCTATACTCTCCCCATGGCATACGATTTTTCTGCATTAAAAACGAAAATAAAAGATACTGAAGCGTGGCTCCAAAAAGAGCTCGCGGGCGTGCGCACGGGTCGCGCGGCCCCCTCTTTGCTTGACGGCGTGCGTGTTGAGGCATATGGGGCGCAGACGTCCCTTGAGCAGGTGGCTTCTGTCGGGGTAGAAGACGCACGAACACTCCGCATCATCCCGTGGGACGCTTCCCTTATTAAGGTAATAGAGAAGGGGATAGTACAGGCAGATCTTGGAGTGGGGACAGCCGTCGATGACCAGGGGGTGCGCGTGACTTTCCCCGAGCTAACGGGTGAGCGTCGGACACAGCTCACCAAGCTTGCGCACGAGAAAACTGAACAGGCGAAAGTAACGCTCCGCTCGCATCGCACCGACGCTCTGCATGTGCTTGATGCGGCTGAAAAGGCGGGCGGCATGGGCAAGGACGAGGTGAAGCGTCTTAAGGACGAAGTGCAAAAGCTTATAGACGCTGGTAACGAAGCTCTCCACGCACTTGCTAAAAAGAAAGAGGTTGAAATTACGCAATGACGATAGTTATTTTTATCGTTGTTCTTGTCGTGCTTATTGTGGTGCACGAGTTCGGTCATTTTGTGGTGGCTAAGTGGGCGGGGATGAAGGTAGAGGAGTTTGGTCTTGGGTACCCGCCTCGCGCCGCGACTTTTGCCACTATGGGCGAGACTCGCTACACTCTAAACTGGATACCTTTCGGAGGGTTTTTGAAGATCTTGGGTGAAGATGGTGTGCCAGGTGGTTTGCCTGATCCTCGCGCTTTTACGAGTCGCTCGCGACACCTGCAAGCTCTGGTACTTGTTGCGGGTATCGCGATGAACCTCTTTCTTGCCTGGGTGCTTCTTTCGATTGTGCTCATGGCCCCGCGGCAAGTCTCTCCGCATGAATTTGTGGCGGGCAAGGCGCTTATCCCCGCATTTATTGAGGGAGCGGTGCTCACCTCGACAGCGACTCAAGCGGTTGCGGTGGGACTTGCCGATTTTTTCTTAGGCGTTTTCACCTTGCGTGCTGATTTCTCACAGGTATCGGGGCCCGTGGGTATCGCCGGAGTGGTGGGCGATGCTGCGCGTGCAGGTTGGCAACAACTTTTCTCCCTCTCGGCTCTTATTTCAATAAATCTAGCGCTCATTAATCTTATCCCTATCCCTGCTCTCGATGGTGGTCGACTGCTCTTTGTTGCGATTGAAGCGCTGTTGCGACGTCCCTTAAATCCTGCCATTGCCGGGCGGGTAAATATGGTGGGCTTCATGGCGCTTATCCTCCTCATGGTAGTTGTCACCGTGAGCGATATCTACAAACTATTTTAAAGTAGCTCACTGCGCGAAGGCGGAGTATACTAGTGCCCATGCGGCAATCAAAGCTTTTTACAAAAACGAGGCGTGAGGCACCTGCAGACGAGGTTGCGAAGAATGCGCAGCTTTTAATACGAGCAGGCTACGTGCATAAAGAGATGGCGGGTGTGTATGCGTACCTCCCGCTTGGGCTCACGGTAATTGAAAATATAAAGAAAATAGTGCGTGAGGAAATGAGTGCGCTTGGCGGGCAAGAGCTCGTCATGACGGCACTTCAGCGCAAAGAACTTTGGGAGCAGACTGATAGATGGAGCGATGAGAAGGTAGATGTTTGGTTCAAGTCAAAACTCAAAAATGGGGCAGAGGTAGGTTTTGGGTGGTCTCATGAAGAGCCCATTACCGGGATGATGAAGCAATACCTTGCAAGCTATCGCGACCTGCCCGTGTATGTATACCAGTTTCAAACCAAGTTGCGCAACGAGCTGCGTGCTAAAAGCGGCATCATGCGGGGGAGAGAATTTGTGATGAAAGACATGTATTCGTACAACACCGACGAGGCGACCCACAAGGCATTTTACGATTTGGCCATTGCCGCATACCTGCGCGTTTTCGCACGAGTCGGCCTTGGTGAGCGTACTTTCTTAACTTTTGCGTCGGGTGGGGCGTTTACACAGTTTAGCCACGAATTTCAGACGCTCTCTGAGGTGGGCGAAGACACAGTATACCTGCATCGGGCAAAGAAAATTGCCATCAATAAAGAGGTGCTAACGCCCGAGGTGCTAAAGCAACTCGGGGTAACCCGTGAAGAGCTCGAAGAAGTGGCTTCGATAGAGGTTGGCAACATTTTTAACTTTGGTGGGGTAAAGTCTGAACAGCTCGGTTTGCGCTTTAAAGATGAGCAAGGGGCCCACAAACCAGTCCATCTGGGCTCCTACGGTATCGGCATCACTCGACTTATGGGTACTATTGTTGAAACGATGTCTGATGAAAAAGGGTTGGTCTGGCCCGAGAGTGTTGCTCCTTTTGCGTATCACTTGGTTGCGCTTGGTCAGCCAGGAGATGAGGTGAGCAAGAAAGCAGATGAGCTTTACGACGAGATGCAGAAGAAGGGCATGAGTGTACTCTACGACGATCGCGACGCACGGGCAGGGGAGAAATTTGCAGATTCCGATTTGATTGGTATCCCATGGCGCATTGTGGTAGGCAAAGAGGGTGTTGCGAGCGGGCAGTTTGAGGTAGTTAACAGATCGTCGGGTGAGGTGCGACGACTTTCGGAGCAAGAATTGCTCGCAGAATAACTATGGCCCGGTTCTCAAAAAGCTCTCTCTTCTCGACAGATATCGGGATAGATCTTGGTACCTCGAATTCGTTGGTCTACGTGCGGGGGAAGGGTGTAGTGCTCACGGAGCCCTCGGTGGTCGCGGTCAATGATAAAACGGGGCAGATAGTGGCTATAGGCAAAGACGCGCGCATGATGCTCGGCAAAACGCCGCCGCACATTCGGACCGTGCGACCCCTGTCGCACGGGGTCATTTCGGATTTCGAGGTTACTGAAGAGTTGCTCACCTATTTGATTAATAAGGCGCAAGACGGGAGGACACGGCTCTTTGGCCCCCGCGTGGTCGTGGGCGTTCCAACAGGTGTCACGAACGTCCAGAGTCGCGCGGTACGCGACGCCGCGCGAAATGCCGGAGCACGCGAGGTGTTTATTCTCGAGGAGCCTGTGGCGGGCGCTATCGGGGCAAAACTACCAGTCCACGATGCGATTGGCACCATGGTGCTCGATATTGGGGCTGGTACTACCGACATAGCCGTCATCGCGCTTTCTGGCGCGGTAGCTTCGAAAAGCTCACAGGTTGCGGGAGACCGTTTCAACGAGAATATTATTGAGTTCGTGCGTACGGAGTTTAAGCTCGGGATAGGTGAGCGAACCGCTGAAGAGGTTAAGATTGCGATTGGTGCAGTGGTCTCGCTCCCTGAGGCGCTTACCAAAAGCGTGCGAGGGCGAGATCTCGCTACTGGCCTGCCGCGCGAGATCCTCCTCACCGATGCGCACGTGCGCGACGCGCTCGCCCCGTCTATCGACGCACTTATGGAGGCCATGAAAGACGTGATAGAGCGTACGCCTCCGGAGCTCCTTTCAGATGTGCTAGAGCGTGGGGTGACCGTCTTTGGGGGTGGTGCTCTTTTGCGAGGCCTACCGCAGCTTCTCTCGAAGATGCTCGGGGTGCCTGTGCGCGTTGCCCCCGACCCATTGACGGCAGTGGTGCGTGGGGCAGGCGTTGCTACTGAAGACCCCTCTGCGTACGCAGATTTTTTCCTCGATGAAGACGATATTGTTATCGAAGCGTAGTGCACTCCTTACGCCACGGCGCCTCGCAACGCTCCTAGCCTCGGGTGCGTTCATCTTGATTGTTTTGGGATTGCGCATTTTCTTTCCCTCAGCTTTTTTTGTCCTACTCACGCCACTGTCTGCAGCCGGAGCGTATTTGACTGCATTGGTGCAAGGGGTGGAGGCGCAATGGGCTGATGCCGCTGAACGTGCTCGCACCATCGATCGCCTTCAATTTGAGAACAGTGCGTTAGTCGAACAAAATCTCGTCTTGAGTGCCAAAGTGTCTGACCTTACTCGTCTGCTCGGTGCCTCACCTCGCGAAGAGCCAGGGGTCATTGCGGGTGTCATAGCTCGGCCGCCTCAGGCACCCTATGACGTCTTGCTGGTTGATACGGGGAGTGGGACGGTGGTGCCCGGGATGCTCGCTCTTACTGCGGGCAATACGCCAGTCGGTACGGTAGAGAGTGTCACGGGGCGAGGCGCTCGCATCGTTTTATTTTCGGCGCCCGGGCAGTCGCTCTCAGGGTGGATAGGGGAGGGGCGTGAGGCTATTACGCTCCTCGGACGTGGGGCAGGGAGCTGGAGCGCCTTGGTGCAAAAGGACGTGCCTCTTGCTATAGGAGACCTTGTGTACCTTGCAGGTCGTGGTGCGATCCCTGTGGGCAGGGTGCGCGCCGTAGAGTCAAGCCTCTCCTCACCCACGGTAACGGTCCACATAGCTCCGCTCACCAACCTCTTTTCAACTACATGGGTTCAACTCGTACCATAGTAGCGGCGTGCTTTGTGGTTCTTGCGCTTCTCGCACCCTTTTTCTTTCCGATACTGTTTACACTTTTTCTTGCAGTGCTTGGTGCCTGGGCATATGCTGGCACGCCATTGCTGGTGGGCATCTTGCTTGATGCTCTCTATTGGAGTGGGGCGGTATACCCATTCCCGCTCTATACGCTGCTTGGGATACTTGCGACCATAGTGACGCTTCTCGTGCGCCGCTTTTTCAAAACGAGTATCATGCATGCATGAGCCTTTCGCGTCGCACAAGAGTAAGTGCCGAAATAGCGCCCGATGAGATCTTTCTTGACTCGGCAAATGCGCCAGATTTTGACCGTGGGCGTTTCGAAGGGCGCCTTGAGCGGCCGCTCACTCAAGGCCCGTTTCTTTTTCTCGCACTCACACTAGGTTTGTGCGGTATAGTGCTTTTTTCTCAAGCCGTTAATCTCCAGGTTGTACAGGGGGCTCTCTTCTCCGCTCAGAGTGCGCGCAACTCACTCTCTTCGCATGTAGTGTTCGCAAACCGCGGCGTGATTACCGATATCTCAGGAGAGATTCTTGCAAGCAATGCTACGCGAGAAGATGGGAGCGCGGTACGCTCATACCGCACTCCAGGTTTCGGTGCACTTCTCGGCTACGTCTCGTATCCTAAGAAAGACAAAAATGGCAACTACTATGACACTGAGATCACGGGACTTGCAGGCATAGAGGCGTCGCTTGACGCAGTGCTTGCAGGTAAAAATGGCACCGTTCTTACTGAGCGCGACGCGCTTGGCGAACTGAAATCTAAGGGGGTAATTGTGCAGGCAATCGCGGGTGCTGATGCCTCCCTTACCGTAGATGCACGCGCCCAGGAGGCGCTCTATAAAGCAGTACAAAAGACCTCTGATGCTATCCCGTATCTTGGTGGGGCAGGAGTACTCATGGATGTTGCAACAGGTGAGATTCGTGCGCTTGTTTCGTATCCAGAGTATGACCCAAATATTTTATCGCGTGGCACTCCATCCGAAACCATTGCGGCTTACAACTCTAGTGCTCGCAAACCGTATCTCGATCGCGCGGTTGCAGGGCTCTATGCGCCCGGGTCTATTGTGAAGCCCTTCGGGGCTGTGGGCGCGCTCACCGATGGGAGTATCACGCCAGAGTACACCGTAGAGGCTCTGGGTTCACTCTCGATACCGAACCCCTATAACCCAGAGAACCCCACCATTTTTCGAGACTGGAGATCGTTTGGCGTGATTGATCTGCGCGATGCACTCGCGTGGTCGTCTGACGTATATTTTTACATTCTCGGCGGTGGTGTTGGTGCGAAAAAAGGGCTTGGCATCGAACGACTCGCGCATTGGTATCGAGCCTTTGGGGTGGCGAGCACCACAGGCATTGAACTCCCCGGCGAGCAGGCGGGCTTTGTCCCAACCCCCGCATGGAAAGAGGCCACCTACGAGGAGCCCTGGCGTATCGGTAACACCTATCACACGGCCATAGGGCAATACGCGATGCAGGCAACCCCGATAGCAATGGTGCGGGCGACTGCCGCAATTGCTAACGATGGGGCGCTCCTCGCTCCCACGGTGCTCCGAGGCACCACGCGGCCACGAACTACCGTCCCCGCATCTCCTAAGGCACTTCAGGTGGTTCGCGAGGGGATGCGGCAGGCGGTTACCGAGGGTACAGCCGCTGGGCTTGCCTCACTCGACCCTTTAGTCGAGGTTGCCGCTAAGACCGGGACTGCCCAAACAGGGGTGAGAAACGAATTTTATAATTCGTGGATCATAGGCTTCTTCCCATATGAAAAGCCACGGTACGCGTTTGCAATAGTAATGGAGCGAGCGCCTGCAGGTACTACCACCGGCGGTGTGTACGTTTTTAAAGAGTTCATGACCGCGCTCTTTGCTACTGCGCCTGAGTATTTTAAGTAAGTGTTTGCCCTCCCCCCCTGCGTAGAGTAGAATGACGCGGACCCTTATTACTCACTACTACTGTCTATGTCTGACGCTCAAAAAGAGACCATGCTCTCGCAGGAGAAATTTGATGAAATGGCCAAAGAACTTGAGCACTTGAAGACGGTGCGCCGCACCGAGATTGCGAAAAATCTCGAGTACGCTCGCTCACTCGGTGATCTCTCTGAAAATGCCGAGTATCAAGAGGCACGCGATTTACAGGCAGCGACTGAAGAGCGCATTCGCAAGCTCGATGAGCTTTTGAAAAACGCTAAAATCGTAACCGATGGCAAGAAGAAGAGCGAGGTCAGCTTCAGCTCTAAGGTTTCAATAAAAAAGGAGGGGAGTGAAGAGGTGCACGAATACACCATCGTGGGGAGTGAAGAGGCAGATATGCGCGAGCGCAAGCTCTCACACGTCTCACCACTTGGCGCTGCGCTCATGGGTAAGAAAAAGGGGGACGTATTTACGTTTGAGACACCCTCGGGCAAGCAAACATACTCTGTCGAAAAAATCGCCTAGTCCGCCTAGTCGCTGAAATAATCTCAGTTCTCTCCCCAAAAGAGTTCCATATATGGAACTCTTTTGATGGTATACTGAGGCTTGAGATATGAAGAGGAGAATAAGAGACCTGAGCGATTCTGAGGTTCGCGCGACGCTTGATACGCTATACACAGCGATGAGCTCCATCTCTGGTCGTGATGCTGTCAAGTTGTTTTTGCGCGATGTACTGACGACAAGTGAACGGATTATGATCGGCAGACGCATCATTATTGCGCGGATGCTCATGGCCAGGACATCCTATGATGAAATAGGGGCACGACTTCGCGTCGGGCGGGCTACAATAGGGAGGGTGCATCGATGGCTCTCGGATCAATTTCCTGGATATGAGGCGGCAATACGAGGGATGGAGAAAGAGTTTGATAGGCGGGCAATACGTCATGCGGCGCGCGAGCCGTTTTCTTATGCGTGGCTGAAGAAAAAGTACCCTATCCATTTTCTTCTTTTTCCTACCCCAAAGATAAAGAACTCATATGGGCTTTATGAAAAACAGAAAAGCTCACCCTCCAAATAGTTCCATATATGGAACTATTGCGTAGGGTACAAGGTCGCATAACAAAAAGCCCCAGAGAAAATCTCTGAGGCTTATTCTAGTGCGAGAGCAATGCTCCGGTGAAGGTGCGTCTCAAGCTGGTACCAGACAGACAGTCAAGCGATAACGCTTTGCGTCTTTGTGAAAAAGCTGAACTTTAGCTAGATTCTGTGTGAAACTCCAGCCATGCAACCCTCTGTCGCTGGAGACGTCTCTCGCCGGAATCAGTTCTTCGGGCGTCACGACCGTCGCATCGATAGTCTCTGTAGCTTGCTTGTCGCGTTGGCGACGAATCTTCTTAAGCTCACCCTTCAACTTTTCAAGCACCTCTTCCTTCGATCGGCCGAGAACAAACCAGCTTTCGCTGACAGGGCAATCCCCTGGCATTCTGGGATCCTCATCGTAATAAGATGAGAGGTAGTGAACATGCCATAGCATATCGCCAGATTCTATTGACAGATTAGAACGGATTGTTTCGGACATAGGACTCTCCTTTGTGTGCAACCGCTGGCACATTATCACAAAAGCCACATTTGTCTGCACCGCTACCTACAAAATGCTCGAGCTCGTTTGGGGCAAGTGAAGTCGCGGTGTGGGGTTGGGTATGCACTGACGATCGCTTAAGAGTTGCAAGTTAAGTGACCTAAATTTTGTTTTCATGTTACGATTTGGCAATGTTTTGGGCAGATAGGATAGCAGATCAGATACGGGATACAAGAAAGCCCAGGGATGGGAAGCAGTTTGTCATACGTGATGAAAAGACGCTCTCGGGGCGAGTGCATATTGGCTCGATGCGTGGGGTAGCGATACATGGCGTGGTTTCTGAAGCACTCCGCGAGATGGGAGTAGAAAATATCTTTAAGTACGAGCTTAACGACTTCGATCCGTTTGATTCAATCCCGAACTACCTCGACCAAGAAAAATTTAAGGACCACGTGGGTAAACCTTTGTATGCCGTGCCATCTCCCGAGCCTGGGTTTGCAAACTATGCAGAATATTTTGGAGCGGATTTTATCGCGGTTCACAAAAAAGCCGGGTTTACCCCTGAGTACTACCGTACCAAAGAGCTCTACGAGAGTGGGGCGATGGATCCTTATCTCAAGCTTGCACTAGAGCGCGCCGGCGACGTGCGGCGCATTTTGAAGGAGGTATCGGGGTCGCAAAAAGACGAAGCATGGCTCCCCGTATCAATCACCTGTGAAGCGTGCTGCAAAATGATGTCGACGCGCGCCTATGACTACAACGGCGAGACCGTTGCGTACACCTGTGATCGCTCACCTGACGAGGTGGTGCCTTGTGGGCACTCGGGCCGCTTGAGCCCCTATAAGGGCGGAGCAAAACTGTTTTGGAAGGCCGATTGGGCGGCGAAGTGGGGTGCGGTCGGCGTCGATATCGAAGGTGGCGGCAAGGACCACTCGACCAAGGGCGGCGCGCGCGATGTGGCAAATCATATCGCCAAAGAGGTTTTCAATATCGAGCCACCGTTTGACATACCCTACGAATTTTTCTTAGTGGGAGGGGCGAAGATGTCCTCTTCAAAAGGGCGAGGGAGTAGCGCCAAAGATATGTCTGAACTCTTTACTCCTCAAGTTTTGCGCCTCGCGCTTATCGGCAAAGACATTAATCAGCAAATTGAAGTTGACCCCTCTGGCGAGAGTATCCCGCGCATGTATGACTGGTATGACGAGCTTGCGCAAGGTGTGCGGGAGGGCAAGAGCGACGACTATGCGCGGCTCTTTGCACTCTGCCAGTTACCAACGGAGCGTGCGGAGCTCCCGCTCCCGTGGCAGATGCGTTTTCGCGACGTCGCCTTTATCGTGCAGATGCCGCATCTCGATCTCAAAACCGCAGCACAGAGGGCGAAGGGCGCAGATTTAAATGAATGTGAACTCTCTGCTCTTGAAGAGCGTGCGACGTATGCTAAGTTCTGGCTCTCAACCTACGCCCCGGTCGAGTTTAAATATGAGCTCCAGCAGACGCTCCCTGATCCGCCCTCTGGCGGAGAGCTGTCGTCTGTACAAAAACAGGCGCTGGTCAAACTAGCCGAATATATAGAGGGTGACCTAAAAAGTGGCGAAGAGATTCATGCGCGTTTGCACGAATTAAAAACCGAAGTACCCATCGCTCCCACCGAACTTTTCAAAGCCATTTATAGTGTCTTTTTAAATCGTACCTCAGGCCCCAAGGCCGGGTGGTTTCTGTCGGTTCTGCCTCACGAGTTTGTCGTGAATCGCCTCCGCGAAGCCGTGAAATAAAGAACCGGCGGCACTGCGTGCCGCCGGTAGTATTTTGGTCAATCGTCTCGGTGTAACCACCTTATCTCCCTACACTCCACATCTCTTTGGTATGCCGGATCAGGGATTTTCGGGGGTTCTTTTGTTGGTTCGCGAATAGACCCTGTTTCCTTAAGTGGTGCTGGGGTAGGCTGACCTTCAGAAATCTTCTTATCTGTCATAAAAACTCCCTCGTTTGCCACCAAAGAACAACATCACATAATTAACAAATAGGCCGCTCCTGTCAAATCGCGCTTTGCGCTACTCCTGTGGATAAAAGTGGCGATGTGGGGCCAAGTGGCATATACTGTATTTTAAGTGGGATGAAGTGAGAGACTCACTAGTCGCGCCCTTTTAAAATACTATGTTTATTGGTGAATATTTGCACACACTTGACCCTAAAAATCGGGTATCGCTCCCGTCTAAATTTCGTAAAGATTTGGGGCGCGCGGTGGTTATCACGCGTGGGCTCGATCGGTGCCTCAATGTCTACGCTAAAAAAGCGTGGGAGCGCGAGGCGGCCAAATATGCAGGGCAGGCGAGTGCTTCGGCCGCGGGCCGCGGGCTTGCGCGCCTTTTTCTTGCGGGCGCTATGGATGCCGAGGTCGATGGGGCAGGGCGTGTGCTTATCCCTGATCATTTGAAAAGTTTTGCAGGTATTGCAAGCAAGGCGGTTATAGCTGGAGTGGCTGATCGTGTCGAAATTTGGGAGGAGGATGCTTGGAAGCGCTACACCACTGATATAGAGCAAAATGCCGATGCGTATGCCGAAAAGCTCGGCACCCACTAAAAATATGGAGGCGAAACATGATAGCGTATTGTTGGAGGAGGTGATGGAGGCGCTTGCGATAGCGCCCACCGATACCGTCGTCGATGCCACCCTTGGCGGGGCTGGACACTTTGCGCGATTGCTTCGTTCCCTCCAGCAGGGGGGGACATTGCTTGGTATTGATGCTGATCTTGCGGCGGTGCATCGTGCGCAGGCGGTGCTTGATAAGGATGTACGCACCCACCGCCCGACGGTGTATCTAGTACATGACAATTTTCGTAATCTAGAAGCGATTCTCACAACTCTCGGCGTCACGTCGATCGATAAGGTTCTGTTTGACCTTGGCTGGAGCGGCTATCAGTTGGCAGGCGTTCGTGGCTTCTCGTTTCAGCAAGAGGAGCCCTTGCTCATGACCTACGGGGCAGGGGGGCGAGCGGCAGCCGAGATAGTCAACACTCTCAGTGAGCGCGAACTTGCAGACATCCTCTTTAGTTATGGTGAAGAGCGTTTCGCGCGTCCTATCTCACGAGCTATTGTCGCCGAACGTGCTAAGGAGCGAATACTCTCTACCTCAGCACTGGTACGGGCCGTGATGCGGGGCACGCCGCGTTGGTATCAGCACCGCAAGATCCACCCAGCAACTAAGACGTTTCAAGCAATTCGCATTGCCGCTAACGACGAGCTTGTAGCGCTTAGAGCAGGGCTTACGGCCGCACTCAGTGCGCTATCCCCCGGGGGCAAAATCGCCGTGATTACTTTTCACAGTATTGAAGATCGAATAGTGAAGAGTGCCTTTCGCGATGCAGGTCATGCGGGGCAGGGCCTCATGCATAAGCGTCTCGTGACGCCAGGACCAGCAGAACTTGCGGTAAATCGTCGTGCCCGCAGCGCCAAGCTTCGTGTGTTTGAAAAGAGTTGTGCGCGACTCGCATCTCCACTCACGACACTCACGTATGTCTAGCACGCGTCTCATGCAGATGCCCTTCGTCTCGATTTTGGCCGGGCTAAATGTGTTGCTGGCGCTTACCTACATTGGCCTTATTGCAATCGTGATGAGTTATGCAACGATGCAGGCAGAATTTGCCGATGAGGTGCGTATCGGCGGAGCGCACGTCGCGGCTCTTGAAACTGAATACCTCGCCGCGATTGATACCCTTACCGATATCGATTATGGCGCGCTCGGGTATGTAAAGCCTCACGCGCGCAGATTTGTCCCTGGAGCCCCGGAGACTGCGTTGCGAAACTAAGGTATATGCGTGCGGTCTTTCGATCTCGATTAAGGCTGGTCCTTGTCGGGGTATCCCTGGTGGCACTTCTTATTGTGGGGAGGCTCTATGTGGTCCAAATAGTCCAGGGAGACGCCTACACGCTCAAGGCTGATCGTCAGCACGCCGCATCAGGAGGAGGTATTTTTGATCGTGGGGCGATATATTTTACTCGCAAAGACGGCACTCCTGTCTCTGCCGCGACGCTGTCGACTGGCTTTTTGCTCGCCGTTAATCCGCGCCTCATTGAAGACCCTGAGGGTGCCTTTGCCTCCATTGTTCGTATTGCCTCCTCAAGTATCGCTCGCGAGGCATTTATGAATGCCGTAGAAAAAAAGGAGGCAGTGTATGTTGAAGTCGCGCACCGCTTGAGCGATGAGGTAGGCAAGGCGCTACGCGAGGCGAGTGTGCCAGGCGTCTTAGTCTTGCGTGAGCGGTGGCGCGTGTATCCGGGGAAAGACCTCGCGGCACAAACATTGGGGACCGTCGGGCGTTCTGCTGACGACCCTGATTTTAAAGGGAGAACCGGGCTTGAAGCGCGTTACGAAACCACTCTTGTGCGCGATAGCGACACACTCTATCGCAACTTTTTTGCCGAACTTTTTGCAAACTTGCGCACGGTACTTGGCGATGCATTAGAGCAAAAGGGCGACCTTATAACCACACTAGAGCCCGAGGTCGAAACGCGTCTGATGCGTGATCTTGCTATAGTGCAGGAGAAATACGGGAGCCGAGAGACGGGCGGTATTATTATGGACCCTGCTACGGGCGCTATCATCGCAATCGGGAGTATCCCGACCTACGATGCGAATGCATTCTCTGAAACTCCCATTGCTCACTTCACCAACCCCTTAGTCTCGCATGTCTACGAGTTCGGCTCGATTATGAAGCCCTTAACCATGGCCGCGGCACTTGATGCTGGGGTAGTAACCAGGGAGTCGACCTACCAAGACACTGGTTGCCTTACCCTCGATACCGCAACTATTTGTAATTTCGATCGCAAAGCGCGCGGCCGCTCTTCAATGCAAGATATTCTTTCTCTTTCGCTCAATATTGGCGCGGCGCACCTCGCAAAAGAGCTTGGGGGAGAGGAGCTCCGCAAGTATTTCACACAACTTGGGTTTGGGGCAAAGACAGGTATTGATCTGCCCGCAGAGGCCTCCGGTCTCGTACGCAATCTTGAGAGCCCGCGAGAAATTGAGTTTGCTACCGCAGCTTTTGGCCAGGGTATTGCGGTCACACCGGTAGCGATGCTACGGGCGCTCGGCGCACTCGCTAACAAAGGGGTACCCGTGACCCCGCACCTAGCGCGTGCGGTGCGGCAACCCTCAGGTATCACGCGTACCCTTACATGGGATCAAACTGAAGCCGCACCAGTTTTTTCGGTAGAGGCTGTGCGTGAGGTGACTGAGATGCTGACCCGAGTCGTTGATCGCGACCTTGCAAAAGGCTCTCTTGCTATACCAACGCTCTCGGTGGCAGCAAAAACAGGCACTGCCCAACTGGTAGATGCAACGGGCGGATACTCGAAAGACCGCTTCTTTCACTCGTTTTTTGGGTACTTCCCTTCATACGCGCCACGGTTTATCATCCTACTCTACACCTATGAACCACGCGGCGTGCAGTATGCTTCGGATACCCTGACTGAGACATTCATGGACCTTGTCCATTTTTTGAGCAATTACTATGATCTGCCACCTGACCGGGCAGAGATCCCCGCAGTATGAAGCGCATCGCACGAGCTATTGCTGCCTCGCTCCTCGCGCTCGTCGCGCATCTCATAGTCCGTAAGTATCACCCGAAGATCGTTATGGTTACTGGCTCGGTAGGGAAGACCTCTACCAAAGATGCTCTTGCCGCGACACTTTCTCCGCGCTATTTTCTCCGCGCAAGCGAGAAGAGCTACAATAGCGAATTCGGCGTACCATTTACAGTACTCGGAGTGCGCAATCCCTGGAAGAATCCCGTACGCTGGCTGTGGATAGCTAAGGAGGCTCTTGCACTTATCTTTTTGCCAAACCACTATCCGTCGCTCTTGATACTCGAGGTCGGCGCAGATAGACCAGGTGATATTGCGCGCATTCTTGAAATTGCCTCACCAGATGCTGTAGTGGTGACGCGACTCCCCGAGGTGCCGGTACACGTTGAGGCGTACGCCTCTCCTGCGGCAGTACGTGAAGAGGAGTTTATGCCCGCATTTGCTCTGCCTCCCGGTGCGCCGCTTATTATTGCAAGTGACGATGTGCATGCTCGTGAGTTAAGTGCCCGGGTGAGTGCACGCTTGGTCACCTATGGTTTTGGAGATGCTGATGTCGCGCTTTCTGACCCAGATTTTGCTGTAGAAAAAGGCAGAGCATATGGCATGCGTGCCACAGTAAAAGTTAAGGGTGAGACAAAGGAACTCGTCGTGAGAGGCTCGCTTGGATACCAACAGCTTTTGCCCGCGGCCGCAGCACTTGCTACGGCCGAGGCACTCGGCATAGATCCGAAAGAGGCTCTTGAGGCGCTTCGGGAGTACGTGCCACCGCCAGGTCGCGGCCGTCTCTTGAAGGGTATACATGGGTCGGTTCTCATAGATGACACCTACAACTCTTCGCCAATTGCGGCGCTTGAAGCACTTCAGACGCTCGCTGACTACCCTATGGCTCGCGGGGGTGGGCGACGCGTTGCCGTTTTAGGAGACATGTTGGAGCTTGGGCGTTATTCAGTCGCTGAACACGAACGTATTGGTAGGCGCGCGAAGAATGTTGCTGATCTTGTAGTCACGGTTGGTATTCGCGCCCGCAGTATGGGCGGCGCACAATCTTTTGATGATGCATACACTGCTGCTACGTATCTCAGGAACGAGGTGCGTGCAGGAGACATAGTGCTTATTAAGGGGTCGCAATCAGTACGCCTCGAGCGAATAACCGAGGCGCTACTTGCGGACGCCTCTAGTGCCACGCAACTTGTCCGACAGGAGCGGGAGTGGCGCGCGCGATAGCAGTCACTGAAGTACCGTCATGGACTGACCCTGTCGCAGGGTTTCTATGGTATGGTTTTAAGATGCTAGGTACAAAAATCATGCTTTCGGGGATCAAACCCACAGGAGATCTCCATGTCGGGAACTACTTTGGCGCTATGCGCCAGTTTGTGGAATTTGCGAATGCTGGCGAACATCAGGTGTTTGTTATGGTGGCCGATTACCACGCTCTGAATTTTATCCAAGATGCCGAGCAGATGCGAAAACTAACTCAAGAACTTGTGATGGGTTACTTGGCGGCTGGCCTTGACCCCAAAAAAGTAACCCTCTTTAAGCAGTCAGAGGTGCCCGCACACACCGAGCTCGCGTGGATTTTTGAAACTATTACTACCATGCCGTATCTCATGCGCGCACATGCGTTTAAAGATGCTGAGGCAAAAAACAAAGAAATTTCTGCGGGCACTTTTAACTACCCCATGCTTATGGCGACAGATATCTTGCTCTACGATGCTGACATCGTACCGGTTGGGCAAGACCAAAAGCAACACATTGAGTATGCCCGTGATACGGCAGAAAAGTTTAATCGAACATTTAAAACAGAGCTGTTCAAACTACCTGAAGCATATATAAAACCAGAGGTGGCAATTGTGCCTGGTACTGACGGGCAGAAAATGAGCAAGAGCTACAAAAATGTCATTCCGCTCTTTGGCTCTGAAGAGGAGGTAACGAAAGCAGTCATGAGTATTGTCACCGACTCGTCTGGAGATAGGCCAGAGAATGTATACGCGATACACAAACTTGTTCGGAGTGAGACGGAGCTCAGTTCCATATATGAAACTAACCGCGGGAATTATAAGGCGCTAAAAGAGGCGCTTGCCAAAGACTTGAATCAGTTTTTAGAGCCCCTGCACAAGCGATATGCCGAGCTCCAAAGCGACCCCTCGATAGTCGAGTCGGTGCTTCTCGAGGGGAGGCGCGAAGCGCGTGCCGTCACCGAGGCAAAGATGCAGGCTGTGCGCGAGGCAATTGGCGTGGCATAATCAAGAAATATGGAGCGAATACTGATAGGGGAGCTTGGCGCACACACGGGCAAGACTGTCTCAATAGAGGGGTGGGTCGACGTACGGCGTGACCAGGGCAAGATGGTCTTTTTCGACTTTCGCGACCGCAGCGGGTTCGTACAGGGTGTCGTACTGCCGGCCTCGGAGGCTATGGCCGTAGCCAAAGAGACGCGCGGCGAGTATGTGGTGCGCGTCACCGGTGTCGTCAACAAACGCCCCGAGAAAAATGTGCAGAGTGGCAAACAAAATGGCGATATTGAGCTTGAGATAGGTGCCATTGAAGTTCTGAGCGCCGCAGCACCGCTCCCATTTGAGCTCTCTGAGGCACTTAACCTCGATACCTACCTTGACCACCTGCCGCTCACACTCCGCACCCCGCTTGCACGCGCGACCTTTACCGCCCAGGCAAAGATTATTGAGGCATTTCGCGCCACTCTCTCCTTGCAGGGCTTTACAGAGTTTCAGTCACCCGCGCTTGTGGGCGGCGACGCTGAGGGAGGCGCCGCCGTATTTCCCGTCGAGTACTACTACGGCAAGAGGGCGTACCTCGCCTCGTCACCCCAGCTCTACAAACAGATCATGGTGGGGGTCTTAGAGCGAGTTTTCTCTACCCCCAAAGTCTTTCGTGCTGAAAAAAGCGCCACCACGCGCCACCTCTCTGAGTACAGCACACTCGATTTTGAGATGGGCTTTATCAAAGACCATACCGATGTAATGGCAGTAATTGAAAAAGTGGTGCGCGCCATGTGCACAGCCGTGCCTGCCGAGGCCTACGCACTCGCCAAGACCGAGGCACCACAGCTCTCTGGTAAGCCTTTTCCTGTTCTTAAGCTCCGCGAGGCACAAAAGATACTTTGGGTGGGGGAGGAGCCTGACCTCGAGCCCGAGCATGAGCGCGCAATATGCGAATGGGCTAAAAAGGAGCACGGCTCTGACTTTGTTTTTATCACTCACTATCCGGTCAGTAAGCGGCCGTTTTATGTCTACGAAGACGAAGAGGATCCGGGCTACACAAAAAGTTTTGATCTCCTTTTCCGCGGGCTAGAAATATCTACTGGAGGGCAGCGTATCCACAACTACGACGCACTTGTCGCAAAGGCCAAAGCCAAAGGGCTCGACCCCGACAACTTCACCTTTTACCTCACGGCCTTCAAGTACGGCATGCCGCCCCACGGCGGGGCAGCAATAGGGCTCGAGCGCTTTACGGCACGCGTTCTCAATATCCCCAATGTCAAAGAAGCAACTCTCTTCCCGCGTGACTTAAACCGTATAGATACACTACTCACGGCAGGAGAAGAAAAGGAGGCGCCTTGATATGAAGTGGGACTTTACTGATGCGCCGATTGCAGACGCCCCTCATCGCTATACGGGCATTCAGATCACTGAAGGCAAGGAGAACGAGCTCGTGCGTGAGGGGGAGGTTACCTGGCTTCGCATCGGAGTGGGCCCGTGGGACGCCATAACTTTAAGAAAGTTTCGTCTTGTGTGTCGCACGATTATTCTTGAAGCAAAAAAGCACCGGATTCGCACTATCGCTATTGAGTTGAACCGATTGCCCTTTACGACGCTGGCTTCGCTAGCCCTCTGTGATCTTGGTCGCGAAATAGTTGAGAACATGGAGATGGCGAATTTTGCATTCACGGCCTTTAAAACAGGGCCAAAAGAAGATCTAGACACTGTTGAGGAGGTCTTGGTATGCGGTGATTCCCCGCAAGAGATGCGCGCAGGATTTGCGCGGGGGAAGGTGGTAGCCGATGGTGTGAATAGTTGTCGTGCACTTGCAAATACTCCCGGAGCAGATATGACCCCGAAACTCCTCACAGCCGCGGCAAAAAAAATGGTCAAGGGTCTGAAGGTAAAAGTACGGGCACTCGGTCGTGATGCACTGGTGAAAGAGGGGATGGGTGCGGTTCTAGGCGTTGCGAAAGGATCAGCTGAAGAGCCCCAGTGCATCATTCTTGAATATAAAGGTAGTACAGAGCAACCAATGGTTCTTGTCGGTAAAGGAGTCACGTTTGACAGCGGTGGCTTGAATATCAAAACCGAAGGTCATATGTATGAGATGCATATGGATATGTCAGGTGGCGCTGCATGTATCGCGGCGGTGGCTATCGCGGCAAAATTGAAATTGAAACGACACGTGGTAGCTATTATCCCAGCCGTCGAGAATATGTCTTCGAGCAACGCAGTACGGCCAGGAGACATCCTCCGTACGCTTTCAGGCAAAACAGTGGAGGTGATAGACACCGATGCTGAGGGTCGGCTCATCCTTGCAGACGCGCTTACCTATGCAAAGCGGTACGACCCCAGCCTTATCGTTGATGTTGCAACGCTTACCGGGTCGTCTATACAAGCCCTTGGCTTTCATGCCACTGCACTTCTGACTCGCGATGAAAAGCTTGCGAGCCTTCTTGCAGAGCTGGGCGAGGCAAGTGGAGAGTATGTCTGGCGCATGCCGCTTTGGGAGGAGTATGAAGAGGGTGTCAAAGGAACATTTGCCGATCTAGCGAACCTTCCTGAAGAGAAGGGAATGCGCAAAGGAGATGTGGTAAACGCCGCGACCTTTCTCTTGCAATTTGTAAAAGAGTGTAAGGCCCCGTGGGCCCACCTTGATATTGCCCCCCGCATGACTGCGATACCTGCCGATAAGCTTGCTAAGGGCGCCGCTGGGGCACCGGTACGGCTACTGGTACGACTTATTGAAACATGGCAGGGCTAAGTACCCACACCGGCTTTTCTATCACGACGCCACAATACGCCGGACCCTTCGACCTTGTTCTTGATCTGATCGAAGAGCGCAAGCTCCTGGTGAACGAGCTTGCGCTCGCGACCATCACTGATGCGTTTATCACCCATGTGCGGTCGCAAACGAACTTTCCCGTAGAAGAGACAGCAAATTTTATACAAATAGCAGCGACGCTTCTCCTCATTAAATCAAAGTCGCTCATTCCTGATCTGGCGCTTTCTAGCGATGAAGAGGAGGACATTCACGACCTGGAGAAGCGTCTCGCGGCATATGAAAAAGTTCGTGAAGCGTCTCGTGAACTCTCACAGCTCATTGGTAAACGGTATCTCTTTTCTGCAGGAGCGCGCGAGCCTGAAGTGAGCTTTGCCCCATCGCGTGATTTCTCTGCAGCTGCCCTTGAGACAGCACTGAAACGCGTGCTCGCCGCGCGCATCGTTGTAGAACAGTTACCCGAGGCACGTATCAAGCCCTTGATCTCGATAGAGGAGATGATGGAGCGACTTGCTAAGCGCGTCGAGCAGGCGATGAACCTCTCTTTTAAAGAATTTGCAGGGAGTGCCAAAGAGCGCGTGGAGGTGATAGTTTCGTTTCTCGCGCTCCTTGAGCTCGTGAAGCAAGGAGCGGTTGAGGTGCTTCAGCACGAGCAGCATGGCGATATCCGTATCATGCACAGTGCGACTACTCTCCCGCACTACGGCTAAGTAAACAGTTCAAGGCGGCTCGGGTCTTGGAGGACCTGCCGCCTTTCTGGTATCCTGGAGCATATGTTGACGCCTCCACAAGCGATTGAAGCGATACTCTTTGCTTCGGGCGAGGTTATGGGGAAAAGTGAGCTCGCGACTCTTCTTGAGATTGAAGTCGATGATTTGCATACAGCTCTTAAGGCGCTCACTCGGGAGCTTGCGAGCCGGGGTATTGCTCTCGTCGAGACTGAGCGCGAGGTGGAGCTTCGCACCGCGCCTGCGGCGGCAGAGATAGTAAAAAGAATGCGCGAACGTGAGCTCTCCCGAGATTTAGGCAAAGCAAGTCTTGAGACGCTTGCGGTTATCGCATATCGCCGAGGGTCAACCCGCAGTGAGATAGACTGGGTGCGCGGGGTCAACTCTTCGGCATCGGTGCGCACCCTCCTCTTGAGGGGGCTTATTGAGGGGGCTGAAGACGAACAAGATCGGCGTAAAATACGCTATGGGATCACCACAGAGGCGCTTGCGCACCTGGGGGTTAGAAGTGCTGATAAGCTTCCGCGCTTTGTCGAGCTTTCAAGCGAAACTGCCAGTGCAGCAGTGGAGCCCGTCGCTGAATAACTATGGAGATGCAACAGCTTGAGGATATTGCCAATCGATCGCGAAATATGCGCGAGGTGGGTACCATGCTCCTACTCGCCTCGAGTGTCTTGGCCCTTTTCATATTTATACCCATTCGGCCACCGGCGAGCGCTGACCCTGCCGCTGTGGTGCTCGCGCCACCACCGAGCCCCTACGCCAATGTTGCGGTTGTTGCAAAGGCGGCGATAGTCTACGACCTGCGCGACGGAGTGACACTGTATGAAAAAGAGGCAGATACCCAGCTCCCCCTTGCTTCACTCACCAAGTTGCTCACTATCGTTGCCGCATTGCGCACGCTCCCCCTTGAAACATCGGTTATGATTACTGCCGAGGATAGTGCGGTAGAGTCTCCTCGGCGTTTTGTAGTGGGGGAAGAGCTTGCCTTTAGCGATCTGGCGCGTCTCACTCTTACCGCATCTCTAAATGATGGCGCCGCGGCTATTGCACGCACGCTAGCTTTGCGTGAGGCAACCACAACACTTGCCGCACTTGCAAACGCCTCAGCCGCACTTAATCTCTCAGCCACCTATGTTCTCAATGGTAATGGGCTTGACGTCTCGCGCACCGTAGCAGGCGGCTATGGCTCAGCGCGAGATGTGGCAAGAGTGGCTGGAGCTTTGGTTGACCTGGCCCCGTCTATTGCGCTCGCAACTACTGAGAGCAGTGCTTCTGCAACAACCCTCTCAGGGCGGTACTACGAGATACGAAATACCAACCCCACGGTCGCCGACGTTCCACGTCTACTGCTCTCGAAGACAGGTTTTACTGATCTTGCCGGCGGGAATTTAGCTCTGGTGTTCGATGCGAGCATGAGGCACCCCATAGCTGTAGTTGTTCTAGGCTCAAACGAAGAGGCCCGTTTCTCTGACGCCGAGGTGTTAGTTGCTGCAACGCTCGCGCATTTCTCCGGCCGCAGTACCCCATGATCATTGCCGACATCGTAAAAATCTTCATACCGGCGGCGCTCTCATTTGTACTTGGGATGCTCGTGGTTGCGCCCATACTGACCCATTACCTCTATGCTTTTAAGGCATGGAAGAAGCACTCGGGTAAAACTGCACTCGATGGCTCGCCGGCGCTTGAGTTTGCGAGGATCCGCGAGATTCATCACAGCGGGACAGAGACATCAACGCCGCGCATGGGCGGCCTCCTTATTTGGTTTACAACTGCAGGCGTCATGCTCATGGTGTGGCTCCTGCATGTGCTTGTCCCGCTCCCTTTGTTTGAGAAACTTGATTTTTTCACGCGAAGTCAAACGTGGATACCGCTCTCGACGCTCGTCATAGGGGGCGTCATAGGTTTTGCCAATGATCTACTCGACATTCGACCTTCGGGTGAGAAGGGGATACGTCTTTTGCCCCGCCTTCTTATTATTCTCGCTCTCTCAGGCGCTATCGGCTGGTGGTTCTATGCAAAACTCGACGTGACCAGCGTGGGTATACCGCTAGATGGGACACTGACACTTGGGATCTGGGTGATACCGCTTTTTGTCGTTGTCTCACTTGCGCTCTATGCGGGCGGGGTGATCGACGGCATTGATGGGCTGGCTGGTGGCGTCTTTGCCGCTGTATTCGCTTCATATGCGGGCATCGCCTTTTTTCAAAATCAAATTGATCTTGCGGCCTTTTGTGCGACCCTCGTTGGTGCCATACTTGCTTTTCTTTGGTTCAATATCCCTCCCGCACGCTTTTGGATGACTGAGACCGGCACCATGGGTCTCACGCTTACCCTCGCAGTGGTTGCCTTTATGACCGATACGCTCGGTGACGGATATGGGCTCGCAGCACTCCCTATTATCGCTCTCCCACTGTTCGCAACCGTGGCATCAAATGTTTTGCAAATAGCGTCAAAACGTTTTTTTGGTAGAAAGCTCTTCCGTATTGCGCCTCTGCACCATCATTTTGAAGCCATTGGGTGGCCCTCATACAAGGTAACCATGCGGTATTGGGTGCTCTCAGCAATGTGTGCAGTCGTCGGTATGACAATTGCGCTTCTCAAATGACGCGCCTTTTCTCGGGTGACAGGGTTTTTCTTTCGCTTGTACTTATGCTTGCGGCTGGTGGCTTTGCCATTTTTGCCTCAGCAACTCTCGGGCTGCTTGCGCGAAATAACACCTCAGTCTCGCATGACCTCCTCGTTCAGGCAGGTCTTGGCCTCGGTCTTGGCTTGCTTGCTCTTGTGGTGATGAGGAGCATCCCGCTCGCACTCGTAAAACGCTACGCACCCTGGGTCTATGCTCTTACCCTAGTCGCTACGGCTCTTGTCTTTGTGCCTGGCATAGGGCACCACGCGCATGGCGCGACTCGATGGATTGATCTTGGCTTTATCACGGTTCAGCCGGCTGAATTTCTAAAGGTTGGGGTAGTGCTGATGCTCGCCTGGTGGATATCTGTGTTTCCTCGCGAGCTCCATGACCCTCGACGTGGGCTTTTGCCTTTTTTTGCTATCCTCGCTTTGCCAGCCCTCATACTCCTTGCGCAGCCTAATACCTCAACCACTTTCTTGATTGGGGTCACGGGAGTGGTGATGTATTTTTGTGCGGGGGCACCATGGCGCGATATCGCGTGCATTGTGATCGTGGCGGCTGTTGCATTGGGGGGGCTTATTATGGCACGCCCGTATGCGCTCTCGCGCATCACCACGTTTATTAACCCTGAGAGCGACCCTTTAGATTCAAGTTACCAACTGCAGCAGTCATTAATCGCGATTGGTTCAGGTGGGCTGACCGGCCGTGGTTTTGGTCAGAGTGTCGAGAAGTTTAACTACCTGCCCGAGCCAGAGGGTGACTCAGTCTTTGCAGTTTTCGCGGAGGAGACAGGTTTTGTAGGTGCGCTCCTCCTCCTTTTGCTATTTGTTGGTATTGCGGCACGCGGTATATCAATTGCCGGTAATGCGCACGATATGTTTGGTGCCTTGGTAGCCCTCGGCCTGTCTTTCTTGATTGTTTTACAGGCATTTATTAACATCGGCGCGATGCTAGGTATCGTGCCGCTCACGGGCCTACCACTCCCGTTCGTTTCGCATGGGGGTACTGCACTGTTAGCGGCACTTGCCGCTTGTGGGCTAATTCTAAACGTAGCGGCCCATCGCAGAGCGTCGTAGTTCGGGAGGAGCTGATATACTAACCCCCATGACCATCGCGTTTACTGGTGGAGCAAGTGGGGGACATTTTTATCCCCTTATCGCTATTGCTGAGGCGATACGCGATGTTGTGCGGGTTGAAAGGCTGGTAGAGCCGCGCCTGTACTACCTCGGCCCCAACCCTTTCGATGCTCCTGCGCTTTTTGAAAACGGCATCACCTATCTCCATGTGCCCGCAGGGAAGGTGCGTCGCTACGCCTCTTTTAGAAATGTCACTGACCTCTTTGTTACCTTCGGGGGCTTTTTTGTTGCACTCTACACTCTGTTTCGCCTGTATCCTGACGTGCTTGTCTCAAAAGGGAGCTACGCGAGTGTGCCCCCTGTGCTCGCCGCTCGTCTCCTCGGTATCCCTGTGGTGATACACGAGTCCGATGCGAAACCTGGTCGAGCAAACATGATAGCGGCGCGTTTTGCGGTAAAAATTGCCATTGCATTTAACGAAGCGGCGGCGCACTTTTCAAAAAAGGTGCAAGATAAAATCGCGCGAACAGGTATCCCGATACGCAAAGAGCTCGCGCGTGTCATGGCTGAGGGCGCACGCGAGTTCTTGCACCTTGAGCACGGTATCCCTACGGTGCTTGTACTGGGCGGCTCCTTTGGTGCCTCTCGTATCAATGATGCAGTTGTTGCCGCGCTCCCTGATCTGGTGAGTTTTGCAAACGTTATTCATCAAACGGGTACCACACTCTATAGCGAGACCGCAGGGACGGCCCGCGTTGTGCTTGAGGGTAATGAAAACGCGGCACGCTACCACCCCGAGCCCTATCTCTCAGCACTTGCGCTTCGGCAAGCGGCAGGGGCGGCCGATGTTGTGGTGTCACGCGCGGGCTCGGGCTCTATTGCTGAAATAGCGCTCTGGAGAAAGGCCGCGATACTTATCCCCATACCCGAGGTGGTGAGCCATGATCAGCGCACGAATGCCTATGCCTATGCTCGCACGGGTGGGGCAGTGGTGCTTGAGGAGGCAAACCTTACCCCGCACCTCCTTGCCTCTGAGGTGCGCCGTATTGTAGCCAGCACCGCACTCGCAAAACAGATGGGCGAAAAAGGCTCGGTGTTTGCTGATCCTGATGCAGCGCGCATTATTGCCGAAGCAATCCTGCGCATTGGCCTCTCTCACGAACTATGAGCCACGTTGTTACTCGATTTGCCCCTTCGCCCACGGGCCTTTTGCACGCAGGTAATTACCGCACCGCAGTGTTTGCCTACCTGTTTGCAAAACATCACGGGGGTGACTTCGTGCTGCGCATCGAGGATACTGACCGCGAACGCTCGAAGCCTGAGTATGAAAAAAATATTTTGGGAGCACTTGAGTGGCTTTCTCTCCCCTACGATACATTTTACCGCCAGAGTGAGCACGTCAGCCAGCATCGTGCACTCCTCGCGAGGCTTATTGACGAGGGGAAAGCATACATCTCACCTGAGGCGCCGCGCGAGGGAGGTGGTCGCGCTGAAGTAATTCGTTTTAAGAATCTGGGCGGCATCGTCTCCTTTACTGACATGATACGCGGTGAGATTAGTATGGACGTAGGCGATCTTAAGGATTTCGTTATAGCCCGATCACTCGACGAGCCAGTTTTTCACTTTGCAGTAGTTGCTGATGACGCTGCGGCGGGGATAACGCACGTGGTGCGCGGCGAAGACCATATCCCAAATACGCCGAGGCAGATATTGATTCAGAGAGCGCTCGGGCTGCCAACACCACACTACGCGCACCTGCCGCTTATATTGGGTGCTGATCGGAGCAAGCTTTCAAAACGCCGCGGAGCCCGCGCCCTCACTGATTATCGCGATATGGGCTTCTTGCCTCATGCAATGCTCAATTACCTCGCCTTCTTGGGGTGGAATCCGGGCGACGAGCGAGAGTACCTGAGCAGAGAAGAGCTCATTTTCGCTTTTGACCTTGCGCGCGTGCATAAGGGGAGCGCGATATTTGATGAAGTGAAGCTTCGGTCGGTCAATCAGTACTGGATGCGATCCTTACCTGATGAAGAGTTTTTAGTGCAGGGCAATTTTGAGGCAACACTCTTGCCAGTTGTATCGCTTCTTAAAGAGAGAGCATCAACCTTTGCCGAGGCGCGTGAGCTACTTGCTGGCGAGCTCCGCTGTCTCTTTGAGCGCCCAATACTTGAAAAAGAGCGCTTGCTTGCGAAAGAGCCTCTCGTAGGCAAGACCAAAGAATATCTTGACAGTAGTGTTGCTCGTATCGAGGCAAGTATTGAAGGCACAACAACTCCTGAAGTGGTCAAAGGGGTGCTGATGCCCTACGCCGAACAAGAGGGCAGGGGAGCGGTGCTCTGGCCCTTGCGCTACGCGCTCTCAGGGCAAGAGCGCTCACCCGACCCGTTTACCCTTGTAGCAATACTCGGCAAAGAAGAGGCACTTGCTCGACTTCGTAGTGCCCTTGGTATACTCGGGTAATGCTCCGCGCCATAGTAGTGACCGCCCTCCTATGCATAGTGTGCGTGCCTGTGCCCGCTAAAGCCCAATCGGCGGCGGAGCTTGAGTCACAGATCAAGGAGCGTAACAATCAAATTCGCCTCCTCGAAGAGGAGATTGTGCAGTACCAAAAACAGGTAGATGCGCTCGGCAAGCAGCGTTCGACTCTCCAGACTGCCATTGACTCACTCTCAATATCGCAAAAGCAACTTTCTGCACGAATCAGTGTAACTGAAAATAAAATCGAGGCGACCAATCTTGAGCTCCGTGGGCTCGAATCAGACATAGTGGATACTGAGAAAACGATTGAGCGAAGTGCGTCGGCGGTAGCCGAGGCGTTTCGGCAAGCGGCGCAAGAGGGGAACAAGCCCTTTGTTACTCAGGTGTTTGCGGCAAATTCATTGGCCGAAGCCTGGCAGGCGATTGATGCGCTCGGGCAGTTCAATACCTCGCTGAAGGAGCATATTAACGAGCTCGCTGCCGCAAAAACGTTGCTTGCGGCAAACCATGAGGCAACCGAGCTTGCAAAAGCAACGCTGGTTCAACTCAAGAGCGACCTCACACTTGAAAAAAAGTCGATCGATGCAAGCAAGGCTGCGCAGCAAACTCTCCTTACTGAAACAAAAAGTCAGGAGAGCTCGTACCAAAAGCTCATCGCTCAAAAGCAGGCGGCCGAACGTGCGTTTGAGCAGGAGCTAATTTCGCTTCAGGGACAGCTCGATCTTATCGTGAATCCGGGCTTATTGCCCAAGGTTGGGAGCGGGGTGCTTAACTGGCCCCTCTCAGCGACGTTTATGCAGAGTTGTGCCACCCGTAAAAAAGTCTTCGGCAATATTTTTTGTATCACACAATTTTTCGGCAATACGCCCTTTGCTACCAAAAATCCGCAGATCTACAATGGGGCAGGGCACAACGCTATTGATTTCGGTACACCCGTCGGTACGCCTATACGCGCCGCACTCTCAGGCACGGTGCTTGGGGTTGGTAATACCGATACGGTGCGCGGTTGCTACTCGTTTGGCAAATGGGTAATGCTGAAACATAACAACGGTTTGAATACACTTTATGCGCACCTCTCTAGCGCCCAAGTAAGTGAGGGGCAGAGCGTGGCGATTGGGCAGGTGATAGGCCTCGCGGGCATGACGGGCTACGCTACAGGCCCGCATCTTCACTTTGCAGTATATGCCTCGCAGGGCACTACCATAACAACACTCGCGAGTGCACGTGGGGCGACCAAATCTCCCTGTAGTGGTGCCGTAATGCCGATTGCAACCAAAGACGCCTATCTTAATCCGCTTTCGTATTTATGATAGAGTGGGGAGGTGGTCTACCCCATTCTCAAAATAGGCTTGTGGGTGGTTGCTGGCGTCTTGGCGCTTTCTTTTTTTGGTATCTCGCTTCAGGCAATTGTGAACTCTCCGGCAGGACAAGAGAACTTTGCCTACCTTTGGTACTTACTTGTCGCAGGTTGGGTTTGGCTCGTCGCCCTCGCCAACAACTTTATTTCATAAGCGGGGCAGGAGGGCAGCTCTTCGTGACGAGATCCTAAAGGGACGGAAGTTCGCACAATATACCTTTTGCGCACTTATCCTACCGTACAAAGAGAGAGTCGCGTCACTCCTCTAGCTAACACTGGACGTTCTTAACTATGTAGTCGTAGGCCTCATCGACAGAGTCGACAAGTACAAACAGCTCCAGATCCTTCTTGTCTATTGCTTTGTGCTTCTCATATAATGTCTTCTCAAGAAACTCGATCAGTGGCGTCCAAAATGTCTTGCCAAAAAGTACGACGGGTACTTTGCGGATCTTCTCAGTTTGAATGAGGGTTATTATCTCAAAAAACTCGTCCAGCGTGCCAAAACCCCCAGGAAAGTAGATATATACCTCGGAGGCATAGGTGAGCATGGTTTTGCGCACGAAAAAATGCTCGAATTGCAGCTTGTCAGTGAGAAAGTTGTTGTAACTCTGGCCGTTCTCTAGATCGATGTTGAGTCCTACTGAGGCGCCTCCCGCGTCAAAGGCACCTTTATTTGCGGCCTGCATAACGCCAGAGGCACCGCCTGTAATGACCGCAAAGCCTTGCTTTGCGAGCCGTGCAGCTAGTTCAGAGGCGTGCTGGTAGACTGTGTCCTCAAATGAGGCGCGCGCAGTGCCAAAAAAGGAGGCAGCAAGGCCGTAGCGTTGGAGTGTCTCGAAACCCTCGACGAACTCTGACATTATCTTGAAGACGCGCCACGACTCAACCTTGTGCGGTTTGCACACGAGCAGGGGGCGTTCGTTGGGCATATTGGCCTTCCCATGTGCGATCATCTCTCCTAAGTCTTGTGGCAACGATTCGTTCATAGAATGTATTATAACCCCTTACAGTTGCCCGCGGGCGTATATCCAGCTTTTTCAGCTGCTTCGTTATCTGCGAACCAAATTTTGTTCTCCTCCTTAATTTGCGATGCACCGCCGCACCAGGGGAGAAAATATTTGGTACCGTTTTTTGAGGCCACCACTTGCCCGCCAACAGAGATAGGGGCAGGCGGGGCAGGTTTTTGCGACACTTCAAGCGACGAGGCCGTGAGGGGGATCTGTTCTATGGTAAAGCCTCGTTCGCTCCCCTCCCCTTGCAGATCTCGGCCAGCCAAGACGCCAAGGCCAAAACTTGCACTAGAGCTCAAAACCAGGATGCAAACAAGCAAAATGTCCCGTGGTAGCGCCACCATAGTAGCCTTGCTCCTTTCAGCGAGCTCTGCTATAGTCATGGGTACAGTTTACTACATATGGCATCAACTAAAGCTGGCGGTTCAGCTAAAAACCTTACCGATTCAGGCCCACAATACCTCGGCGTTAAGCTCTCTGACGGTGCAAAGGCACGTCCGGGTATGATTATTGTGCGTCAGCGCGGCACTAAGATAGAAGCCGGTAAAAATGTAAAAGTTGGTAGAGACCACACTCTTTTTGCAGCAGTAGCTGGCAAGGTAGCCTTTTCTGAAAAACGGTTCCGTCGTTTTGATGGTCAGATAGTTCGCAAAAAAGTCGTAAGCGTGAGTTAAAAAAACTACTCCCCCTCTACTAAAAGTGTAAAGGAGCCGAAGTTTGCACCGCCTGAAACAGCGATCGTATAGGTGCCTCGCTCCTTGATCGGCTTATCTATACTGATCGACTCTACGGGGAGCTCTGTTGCCTCAGCGATGTCTCGTACGTCGACTGCATCGTACAGATGCCCCTTTTCATTTACTTTTTTGCGGATAATAACAGGGTGTTCGGCAAGCGCCGCGACCCGCTCATCAATAAGTTTCGCGCCGAGAGCTTTTTGATCGTGCTTTTGCTTTAGGCGCAGATGCGCCTCTTTCAGTGCACCAGCAGTTGCCGCAACCGCGAGCTTTTTGGGTATTAAAAGGTTGAGCGCGTAGCCGTCTTTTGCCTCAACCGTCTCGTGCGCCTTCCCTACCCCCCGCACATCTTTTAGTAGTACCACTTTCATATAAATATACACATAATGTCTTCTCATCTTACACCCGCTTGACACATAACACAAATAGGTATATACTGTAGGTAGTAGTTCTACCCCAAATCTCTTTGGAGGATAACCTAATGTCGCTTTCGTTCGATAAGCACGAGGAGGGCTGTCGCCCCCTTAACCCATGTGCTACTTGCCGTATCGTAGCATTTCTCAAGACCAAGCTTACTGACGGCGAGCTTAGTGAGTTGGATCAGGTGATCTCTAGCGCCTCGGGTACTCGTCTGTCTGCTGACACCAAGCTCAAAGATAATGATTATTGGGGTTGGTCGGTGCGGACAAAGAATTGTCTGCAGAACGACAATATTCAAACGATCGCCGAGCTCGTCAGCAAGACTGAACGAGAATTGATGAGAATCCCGAACTTCGGTCGTGTTAGCCTTATGGAGGTTCATCAGGAACTCAAACGTGCCGGGTGGAAGCTCGGCGATCCCGTGACCTAACCAAAAGTCTCATGCCCCCGCGCGGAAACGCGCGGGGTTCATTATGTGGCTTGATGCTTATTTACCGGTGATGAGATAGTCTATTGCGCGCTTCATTTGGCGGTCATTTTTATTTTTTATGTCGTCTTCAGTAAGTTCGACAATGATATCCGGTGTGAGCCCGCCGTCAGAGATTGATGTGCCTGAAGGGGTAAGCCAACTGGCTACGGTTATTTTAAGTGAGCCACCGGCAAGCTCGACAAGTTGTTGCACCGAGCCTTTGCCAAAGGAGCGCGTCCCTATGATGGTCGCAATGCCGTTATCTTTCAAGGCACCGGCAAATATTTCTGAAGCTGAAGCCGAGCCGCCGTCTATAAGCACTACTACTTTGGTGCCGTCCGGCAGATCGTTGTAGCCGGCACTCTGATGCGTTTCATTCTCTGCTTTGCCGCCGTGGTCTTCAGTCACCACTGTGGTACCGACAGGGAGAAAGTGGCTCGCAATCTCAACCGCCGCCTCAAGATAGCCACCTGGGTTGCCGCGCAAATCTACAATAAGCTTTTTCGCGCTGCTTGCCTTAAAGTTATCAAATGCCTGTCGAAAGAGCTCGCCCGAGGTTGCCGTGAATTGGAAGAGGCGAATATGGTACACCTTCCCCGACTCATCGAGACCCTCATCTATCTCAGGGACAATAATAGTGTCTCGAACTACGGGTACCTCAAGACTCTTCCCACCACGCATAAGTGTGAGCACGACTCGCGTACCCTTGGGGCCGCGTATCTTAGAGACTGCTTCGTCTACCGAGAGCCCGTCGGAGGGTTTGCCATCAATCGCAGCAATAGTGTCACCCGCCTTGATCCCCGCGAGTTCTGCAGGCGTGCCCTTTAAGGGAGAAATAACGGTAAGCACGCCGTCTTTGACATCAATTTCGATGCCGATACCTCCGAAGTTGCCCGCAATACTCTCTTGAAATTTCTTAGCCTCTACTGGGGGGAAGTAGAGAGTGTACGGGTCTTTGTAGGACGCCGCTAGCCCAGCAATGGCACCCCGCACTTTTTCGATATCAGTAGGGGCAGTACTTGACGCCTGACTCTCGACAAATTTTTGAGAAAGAGCATTCCATGCCTTCCATAGATCGGCTACCTCAGCATCAGGGGGCGTAGGGTCAAGCTGGTCGCCAAACAAGGGCAAGCGAGAGATAATCGATGCCTTTGTGCCGGCCCCGCCCATACCAAAACCGATACTAAAAAAAATGACCGCTATGAGCGCCGCGACCGCGGCGTTTTTAGTAATCGAGGTTTGCATATGGCGAGATTATAGCATCCCCGACTTCATGTAGTACACTAGGGCACATGCAGTGGCTCACGAAACTATCGACTCTTTTCAAAAAAAGAGATACGTCTACCACCCGTCCCCGCATATTCTTACATAATTCTCTTTCAGGCAACAAAGAGCTCTTTGTGCCATTGAAACCAAGCGAAGTAACGCTCTACTCCTGCGGCCCTACGGTGTACGGGAGAGCTCACATTGGCAATCTCCGTGCCTACGTTTTCTCTGACACACTCGCGCGCACACTTATGAGTGGGGGGTTTCGCCTCCGTCGCGTGATCAATATCACCGATGTCGGGCATATGGTGGGCGACACTGAAGAGGGCGAGGACAAAATGAGGGTGGGCGCTGAGCGAGAAAAAAAGAGCCCACAAGAGATCGCCGAGATCTACTCGAAGGCTTTTGTCAGCGATCTCCACGCTCTCAACATTGATACCGAGCATATCCTTTTCCCTCACGCAACCGCATATATAAAAGAACAGATCGCGCTCGCGAAGACTCTTGAAGAGAAAGGCTTTGCCTACCGCATACCTGAGGGGCTCTACTACGACACGAGCAAATTCCCCCACTACGGGCGTCTTGGTAACCGCGAGGGTGTCGACCTCAAAGAGGGTGCGCGGGTTAAGAAAGTTGAGGGCAAACGACACCCGAGCGACTTCGTTCTGTGGAGAATGGCAAAACGAAACGATCTCCAACAGTGGGACTCGCCGTGGGGTAAGGGTAACCCAGGCTGGCACATCGAGTGCTCAGCCATGAGTCGGGCGTTGCTCGGCGTTGAAATCGATCTCCATACCGGGGGAGAAGACCATGTTACTACCCACCACAACAACGAGATCGCTCAGTCTGAGGCCGCCAACGGCAGGCGCTTTGTCCGCACCTGGATGCATGCGGCATTTCTCACCATTAAGGGAGAAAAGATCGCAAAGTCGCTCAAAAACGATGTGGTGCTCGATGATCTAGTGACACAGGGGTACCACCCGCTTGCGCTTCGGTACTTTTTCTTACAGGCGCACTACCGCACCCCACTCTCCTTTTCTTTTGAGGCGTTTGCTTCGGCAAGCGAGGCACTTACTCGCCTCTGGCGACACGCGAGAGACATCAAGCGTGAGGTGCGGGGGGGTGCCAAGCGCATACCCACGATTGACCATTTTGAATTAGCACTTCGCGACGATCTCGCCACACCCCAGGCAATCGGTATTTTGTGGGACAGTATAAAGAGTGCCGACCTTGAGCCTGAAGAAAAGTGGGCGCTTATTGAGAATGCCGACCGTTATCTTGGCCTCTCCTTGGTAGACCCTCCTGCCCTGCACACCCCACTTTCTATACCAGCACTCCCGGCAAATATACAGGCACTGGTTGAAGCGCGCGAGACCGCGAGAAAAGCTCGAGATTTTAACCAGGCAGATGCCTTGCGAGGTCAACTTCTAGAAAGTGGATATCGTGTGGATGACGGCCCTTCAGGGCCTGTATTGACCCGCGCGTGAGCGTAGGCGACAATCAGCCCTAATGGCTGCAAACCGCGTCCCACCGCAAAGCCTTGAATCAGAGCGGGCACTACTTGGTGCGTTGCTCCTAAAGCCCGACGCAATACACGACGTTGCAGACCTTGTTGCCCCTGACTCGTTTTATGCCGAAAAACACAGGCTCATTTTTGAGACCATGCGCGAACTGGTCGAGCGTAGCGAGCCGATAGATCAATTAACGCTTGCCGAGCGTCTTGAGAACAAGGGGATGCTCGAACGCATTGGCGGCCGATCCTACTTGGCAGAGCTTGCCGACGCCGCGCCTACACCCGGGAATTTTCACTCCTATGCCGACCTCGTTTCGCAAAAGTACATTTTACGTTCTCTCATAGACACCTCATATGCGATAACCGAATCAGCCTTTGATGAATCACGTGACACGCATGAGGTGCTCGATGAGGCAGAAAAAAAGGTCTATGCCATTGGTAACGCTCTTGCCGCGCACAAATTTGTTGCGATAAGCGACAAGCTCCACGACGCGTGGGACAGGCTCGAGACCCTCTCGAAAAAAGAGGACGGTATCCGAGGTGTGCCTACCGGCTTCCCTGATCTTGATACCCTGCTCTCGGGGCTCCACCGTTCTGATCTTGTCATACTGGCCGCCAGGCCTTCGGTGGGTAAAACCTCTCTAGCGCTTGATATTGCGCGCAACGCGGCAGTGCGCCACAAGGTGCCCGTTGGTATTTTTTCGCTTGAAATGAGCTCAGAGCAAATTGTCGACCGTATGCTTGCGGCTGAGTCGTACGTCAACTCATGGAAGATACGCACGGGAGCTGTCCGCAGTGAAGAGGATTTCGCAAAAATACGCGACGCACTTGAGAGCCTCTCTAAAGCGCCCATTTACATAGACGACAAGCCCGGCAACAATATCCTCGCGATGCGCGCAGTCGCGCGGCGCTTGAAGCGCGAGCGTGGCATCGGGCTCATCGTCGTTGATTATCTTCAGCTCATGACCCCGACCTCAACAAAGTCATCTGACTCGTTAGTACAGCAGGTTACCGAGCTCTCGCGCTCTCTGAAGGGGCTTGCGCGCGAGCTCGATGTGCCGGTCTTAGCGCTCTCCCAGCTCTCGCGTGCAGTCGAACAGCGTGGTGGCAGGCCGCGACTCTCTGACCTGCGTGACTCCGGCTCTATTGAGCAAGATGCTGACGTGGTGATGTTTATCCATCGTGATGACAAACGTAACCCCGAGAGCGCAAAACCAAATATTGCCGAAATATTGATAGAGAAGCACCGCAATGGGCCTACCGGTGTTGTCGAGCTCTACTTTGACGATAAGCGGACCAGTTTCTTGCCTGTTGATAAAGCAGGCTATGGTGAGCTTGAGCAAGCTTTCTAGCCCATGTCTGACCGTATCGAAGAGCTAAGTGAATCGCTTGCACGGCTCCCCGGCATTGGCCCGCGGCAGGCAAAACGATTTGTGTATTACCTCCTTTCAGCTCCTGCACAAGAGCGATCAAGACTCGCAGAGCTCATTTCAGCGATTCACACTGACGTGCGCCAGTGTCCCGAATGCATGCGCTACTACAATAGTAAGCAAAACGCTCTGTGTGCGTACTGCGCCAGCGCCCGTGACAATGCCTTGCTGATGCTCGTCGAGAAAGATCAAGATCTTACCGCGGTTGAGCGCGCAGGTACCTACAAGGGTCGCTACTTTGTCCTCGGGGGCGTGCTTACCCTCTCTGGCAAAGGAGCGATTCGAGAGAAGGATCTTCTTAAAGTTGTTGAAAAGCGCATCACCCGGGGGCTAAAAGAAATAGTGCTGGCACTTTCGGCCACCAGTGAGGGTGAGCACACCGCTGACCATGTGCGCGCATTGCTGGCGCCCTATCGTGAGCAGGTTCGTGTGTCTGAGCTTGGTCGGGGTCTTGCTACTGGGTCAGAGCTTGAATACTCTGATGCTGAGACCCTGCGTGCCGCACTTCAAAATCGTCGTGATGCCTAAGGTAAAACCGCGCCTGCTTTTCGCGAGTGCGCGGTTTTTCTCCTTATTGATAGCCTTTACTTTTTACCCCATCTTGTGGTCAAGAAGATAATAATGGGGAGCAAGATACAAGCGCTCGCGAAAATAGCCATCTGATCGTGTGGGATACTGCTCATCGGTACCTCCAAGATTAATCCCCGCGGGCCTACACCACTTTAAATTATACTCCTCTACAGCTCAAAAGTCAATGGTTGCACCACTCTCCTCTCACGCGGGGATAAAGGTCAGTGCAGAGCCCTTGGCCGAGGCGCGACCTGTGCGGCCAATACGGTGCACATAGTCTTCGTAGGTAGAGGGTAGGTCGTAGTTTATAACGTGGGAGACTGCTGGGATATCAAGGCCGCGGGCGGCGACATCGGTGGCGACCAGCGCCTGCACCTTACCCGCCTTAAACTCCTTGAGTGCCCTCTGGCGCGCCCCGTGGCTCTTGTTGCCATGTATCGACTCTGCAAAAATACGGTTGCGTGAGAGCAGTTTGGCGAGCTTTTCAGCCCCATGCTTGGTGCGACAGAAGATCAGCACACGAGTAAAGTCGCGATCTGACAAGAGCTTTACCAAGACGTCATACTTGTCTTCACCGTGCTTGAGGCGCACCACATCTTGATCGACGTTTTTGCTCGTATCGCTCTTTTTAACTGAAATTATGACAGGGTCTTTAAGAAAATCACCGATAAGTTTTTCAATCTCGCGATCCATGGTGGCCGAGAAAAAGAGCGTATGGCGAGCGGGGTTCATGTGCCCCAAGATAAAACGCATATCGTCAATAAAGCCCATGTCGAGCATGCGATCGGCCTCATCGAGCACCACCGTGCTAAAGGCAGAGAGATCGAGGGCGCGTCGCTCCATTAAGTCCTTAAGGCGACCAGGGGTACCGATAACAAATGAGGGGTGGTGGCGCAGTACGGATATTTGCGGGTTAATGTTGGCTCCGCCTACCGCGACCATACCGCGAAAGCCAAGCCCTTTAGCAAACCCTGCAAGCTCCTGCTCAATTTGCACCGCAAGCTCGCGGGTTGGGGCCATAACGAGAATGCGCTCCTTAGGGTGCGCGAGCACTTTTTGTATCAAAGGGAGGAGGAAGGCTGCGGTTTTGCCAGTGCCTGTTTCTGCAAGCCCGACAACGTCGCGCCCAAGCAAGCCCGGTGGAATAGCCGCATCTTGAATAGGGGTGGGGAGTTCATACCCCTTTGTCGCAATATTTTTCCTAAGGCGTTCGTCAAATGCAAAATCGCTAAAATGGTGCACGGGGGTAAAGGGAGTATGCTCCTCGGTTGCTACCGCCTTATTGATAAGCTTCGCCACTTGAGCCTCAGTTTGCCCAAAGGCGCCTACCCCTCCCCTGCTTCTCCCGCCACTGCGGGGGCGATATCCGCCGCCGCTGTATCCACCACGCGCACCATGACCGCCACCAAAACTGTGCCCGGGCGCGCGTGCTGACCTACCCCCTGACGCACCACTGTGGCGACGCGGGCCACTCGCAGGCGGCCGCTGCCCATTGTCATAGGATTTACCGTTCGCACCCTGATGATTCCAGCGTCCGACCTGCATTAAGAAATACTATCGATTTTGACTTTAAGAAAAGGTTGGCGATGCCCGCGACGTTTGTAGTATCGGCTTTTTGCCTTGTACTTCACCACATCAATCTTCTTCGCTTTGCCGGCCTCTATGACCGTGCCTTTCACTTCGGCGCCTTTGATAGTGGGAGCGCCGATTGTCGTATCCGAGCCATTGTCGACCAACAGTACCTCGTTGAAAATCACCTTGTCGCCACTCTGCCAAGCAGGCTTGCCCTGAGCTTTGTCGAAGGGGAGTTTCTCAATGAAAATAGAATCGCCCTTTGAGACGACATATTGCTTGCCACCGGTCTTAATGACCGCCATTTCCATAATGTGTTGACTATAGCATCCTCATGGGTATAAAACAAGGCCGCCAGAATATCTGACGGCCTTAATAACACTACGCTCCTCTGTGCTCACTAATCGGCAAAGATGGTTGGATGTTCAGCGGATTCCCCGCCGTACTCATGATAGGGAGCGAGATCAATATCCAACATGAAAATGCCAACGGCAAGCGCTACCACGATGGCGATTCCAATTGCCATCTCAACATTAAATGTAGGCAGGTCAGGGAAGAACTTCATGACTAACCCCTTCGATGTGCTCCGGGTTAACTATACTCCACTACCGCTTTTAGTCAACCTTCCTAAGGATCGTCCTTGCCGAAGTGGGTGAAAAGTAAAAGGCCGCAATGGTATGCGGCCTTTAAGTCCCTATCCCTGTGGAGATAGGGTATCTCCACGACATTAAATATGCAGATGTACAACCTGTGCGTGTTAATCCCCTATCCCTGTGGAGATAGGGTATCTCCACCAGACAGAAAGCAAGCAAATAAGGGGATTTCCTAGATCTCTCCAGGCATTGTCTCTCGGGTGCTTACCCCGAAAGCAGCGCTAACACGGGCGCATAACCGGATTTCACGGCCTCATTACAAGGTCTCCGCGCAAGTGATCTCACACGGTTTTCCGGCCACAAGGGATCCTGAAGATGAGAAAAACATCAAGAAGTCGTTGGAAACGACCCCTGTTTTTCTCATTTCCGTATTTCAGTGAACTCCTGTGGCCACATTAGCACAGGTGTGGTGGCTGTCAAGGTGCAGCGGCCTTGAATTTAGTGGGTTAGTGGTAGGCGTCCTTACGATGTCTTATGCGATACACAACGAGCATCTGACCTTTAAGTGTAAAAAGCATACGGTAATCCTCAAGCCATAACCGGTATCCAATCATAGGCTTTTTGAGCTTTCTAACATCGAAATGAACTGCAAACGGGTCATTTTGAAAGTCCCCGTTTAATAATTCTCGAAACCCTTGACGCGTTTATTCTGACAACCGCCAGTATTCTTTATCCGCCGCTGAAGTAAAGACAATTCTAAACATCCTATGCTTTTACTGTACACGATCTCGCACCTTCTCCCATGAGATAAACTTCTCCCCTCGACTAGCCTTTACAAGTCGCGCGAGCGTACGGGAGGCCTGTTCATCCTCCCACAGCTCGACGAGCTCATTATAGGAATTGGTTGAGAGTACGACGAAACTCGCGCCTCCTTTACGGTCGCTAATAATAAGCGGCCCTTTCTTGGTCTTGGCAAGATTGCGTGCCAAATTTGCACGAAACCCACTTACTCCAAGTGTTTTTGGTATTTTACTAAAAATAGTATCCATATCTCTATTGTACACATATATGTACATTTAGTAAAAAAGTAAAAGGCCGCAGAATGTGCGGCCTTTAAGTCCCTATCCCTCTGGAGATAGGGTATCTCCACCTTCAGGTGGCGCGCACGACTGCGGCACGGCTTGTGTTAATCCCCTATCCCTGTGGAGATAGGGTATCTCCACGACATTAAATATGCAGATGTACAACCTGTGCGTGTTAATCCCCTATCCCTGTGGAGATAGGGTATCTCCACCAGACAGAAAGCAAGCAAATAAGGGGATTTCCTAGATCTCTCCAGGCATTGTCTCTCGGGTGCTTACCCCGAAAGCAGCGCTAACACGGGCGCATAACCGGATTTCACGGCCTCATTACAAGGTCTCCGCGCAAGTGATCTCACACGGTTTTCCGGCCACAAGGGATCCTGAAGATGAGAAAAACATCAAGAAGTCGTTGGAAACGACCCCTGTTTTTCTCATTTCCGTATTTCAGTGAACTCCTGTGGCCACATTAGCACAGGTGATATGATTAGTCAATCTCGGCGGGGGGTGCGAGGGTAGGCAGATCGAGCCCTATTTTCGAGCCGTCGATGCGCAAGACGTCTTTCTCTATTTTACCCAGCTCTTTGTTTGAGGTGTTGTAGTGTGAGACGACTGTACCAAGAGAGATGCCGAGCTTCTTTTGATACTCTTGAAATGCACCAAGGTGCCGCCCAAGCTCCCCTACTCGCTTGCGGATCTCTTGCGCCTGCTCTTCTATCTGGAGTGACTTGAGCCCTTGCAAGACTGTTTGGAGATATGCCAAAAACGAGGTGGGCGAGACGATGATCACTTTTTTCTGAAAGGCGTACTCTATCAGGTCGCGCGTCGAGGTTTTCATTGCTCCCACCTGGTTTGCCAAGAGGTCATAATAAATGCCCTCTGAGGGGATAAACATAAAAGCAAAGTCCATGGTCTCTTCTTCAGGTCGCACATATTTCGCCGTCTCGTCGATGCGTACTTTAAGATCTTGTTTAAAGGCCTTTTCAAAGCGATCACGCTCTGCAGGGTCGCGCGTCTCAAGCGCGCGATTATAATTTTCAAGCGAGAACTTTGAGTCTATCGGCACTACCCTGCTCTTCACAAAGACAACTGCATCTACTATCTCCCCATTTTTAAACGGGTACTGCATCTGGTACGAGCCAGGGGGCAATACATTTTTTAAAACTGTCTCAAGGTAGTACTCACCCAATATCCCACGCTGTTTCGGGTTTTTTAAAATGTCTTGCAGGTTTTGAAGCTGGTCAGCAAACGAGATAACCTGTTTGTTTGTCTCATCGAGTTTTGTAAGGCCCTCGGTCACATCTTTTATGATGCGGGTGGATTCAGAGAGTTGGCGATGCACGCTCTCTTGGGTGGCGCGCGCGGAGTCTGCGACGCGCGCGTCTAAAGTCTTTGCCAAATCTTGTATGTGCTGTTGCAAGAGCATGAGCCCT
The DNA here is from genome assembly GCA_964634595.1 of uncultured Candidatus Saccharibacteria bacterium. Classification (GTDB taxonomy): domain Bacteria; phylum Patescibacteriota; class Minisyncoccia; order Phycocordibacterales; family Phycocordibacteraceae; genus C7867-001. The sequence goes on from CAZWKU010000004.1 coordinate 45,725, forward strand.
GAGCTGTCGTCACTCTTCTCCCCTGTCTTTCTCCCAAACAAAAACCACAGCCCTACCCCCTGCAGTATGAGTAAGACAATAATCACTATGCCGATGGTGAGTACCTCCATGTGTTAGAGTATAGCCCATGATTCACGAATCCTTAAAAAAGCAGATCCCCGACGCTATGCGTGCCAAAGACGAGGTGAAGCTTCGTACACTCCGCTCTCTCGTGACCGCTATGACCAACGAGGCGATGGCTAAAAAGCGCCGGCCCGACGAGTTTCTAACCGACGATGAGGCTGGGGCTGTGCTCAAGCGTGCGGCAAATCAGCGTAAGGACTCTATCGAGCAGTTCGACAAAGCAGGTCGCACCGACCTCTCTGCCCCTGAAAAAGAGGAGCTCGCGATTATTGAGAGCATGATGCCCTCAATGATAAGTCGTGATGAAATAGCGGCCATTGCCAAGGCAAGGATGGCTGAGACGGGTGTTACATCGAAGGCCGACGCGGGCAAATTCACCGGCCTCCTTATGAAAGAGCTTAAGGGCAAGGCTGACGGCGCAGATGTCAAAGCGGTCGTGGACTCTCTGCTCGCCTAAGCTCTATTTTCGTAGGGCAACATTGAGTGCGTAGTCAGAAGCGCCGAAAAACTCCTTCGCAAATTCAGCCGCGGTAGTAGGGCTGTAAAATTTGCACGAAAAGACATCAAGGTAGGTCGTATTGGTTGCGTTGGCAAAGTGCGCCGAGATAAGCGAAGTTTCGATAAGTTGCGTCATCGAGTAGCCCGCCACTCGCTCATCTTCGCCAAAGTTGACAACCGCACACTCACCGAAACGCTTCATACCTATCCTCTCGCAGAGCTCATAGACAAACTGCTTAATTTTCTCTGCATCACGAATTATCTCGGGGCTGCAATTGTGTAAGTCGATTGAAGAGACGAGGCCCCACGCGTCTTTTGCCTCGTACTCTTTTTGTAATTGTGCGTCGTCCATTGCGGTAGCTATTTATTTAATGACAATGCGCGCATTATGCGGCCTTTGGCTAACCATGCAAGTGCCCCTCCGCACTCGTGGGGATAAGCCCCCTACCCCAACCCCGCAGGGCTTGCATTATATAACATACTATGCTATAATGTATCCAGGTTGCGCAGTTCACATGAGGAATGCACATGGCACAAATTCAGACAAGATCGAACCTCTCCAAAGATGAGCGGAGTAGGGTCCGGGCTCGATACGGTGCAATTCGAGATGCGTCTCTGGCACGAGGAGAGGAGATCTCTCCCCAGCTCTGTTGGGAGATGGCCGAAAATGAAATTCTCGGCCCGAGAGCACGACCAGGGTAGGCGCGAAGCGAAGGAGGTTTCCCGTGCGGCTTATTGAATGGAGCACAATACTTCTCTTTGCGTTTGGGCTCGGGTATATTATCCATCTGCCCGAACGCTCATCAATGAGAAGTATCGAGGCGGGTCTTTGGATGGCTGGAGGCGCGTTCATGATGCTTCTTATCTTGCACCTCCCCTTCTGCTAGATAGTTTGCCATCACCCAGGAACACCCGCCAAGCTAATGCTTGGCGGGTGACTTTTTGAAGAACCCATAATATTCTGCTAGTATCGACTGAAGGCTCGGCTCTCGAGCCTAGCGTGCAATTGGCCCTATCGTCTAACGGTTAGGACGGAGCCTTCTCAAGGCTTAAATCCGGGTTCGATTCCCGGTAAGGTCACC
>CAZWKU010000005.1:0-43100 GCA_964634595.1 uncultured Candidatus Saccharibacteria bacterium
AAAAGCATCATGGTAAACGACCGCGTCGGAGATTTTATAACCCGCCTCACCAACGCCGCCGCCATCGGTCGGTTTGAGGTAGCAGTGCCGCACACAAACCATCTTGAGGCAATCGCGAGAAAACTTAAGGAGCTAGGGTATCTCGAGGCTGTCTCTGTAGCAGGCGATACTAAAAAAACTCTTACGGTGTTGATCGCTCGTACTGACCGTGGCGCCTCAAAGATACGTGGGGTGCGTCGCATCTCAAAGCCTGGTCGCCGTCTCTATGTGTCGCATCGTGAGGCACACAAGGTAAAAAACGGTATGGGCGCACGTGTCGTCACTACCCCAAAGGGTATCCTCTCTGACGCCGAGGCGCGCAAGGTGCGTACCGGAGGCGAGGATCTCTTTCAGATTTGGTAAGGCTCTATATTTGCTTATGTCACGCCTCGCTCGAAAGCCAATAGCTCAAGGTAAAGCCGACGTCTCATTTGCAGGCGATACGCTTACCGTGAAAGGCCCAAAGGGCACGCTCGTGAAGCGGGTCCACCCGGGTGTTGCTATCACGGTGGCGCCCGAGGGTGTCATCATTACTGCCAATAACCACTCGCGTCTTGCGAAGGCTCTGACCGGCACCTATGCATCTCACGTAAAGAATATGGTGAAGGGTGTCGAAGCGCCTTACAAGAGAGCCCTTATTTTGGAGGGAGTGGGGTATAAGGTCGAGTTGAAGGGTAAAGATCTTCAGTTTGTTGTTGGCTTTTCGCACCCGGTAAAACTTGCGATACCTAGTGATGTTACGGCTACGGTCGAGAAAAATGTTATTACCCTTGAGAGCCCCAATAAAGAGTCGGTAGGGCAGTTTGCCGCGAACGTGCGTAGGGTGAAGCCGCCAGAGCCCTACCTCGGTAAAGGTATTCGCTACGAGGGTGAGGTCATTCGTCGCAAACAGGGCAAAAAAGCGGTCTAACTAGATATGAAAATGCAACTCAAGAGCAAGAACGATCTCCGCAAGCGACGCCATGCGCGCGTGCGTAGTCGTATCATTGGCACTCAAGAGCGACCGCGTCTTACTATCTTCAAGTCAAATCGTTTCATTTCGGCACAGCTTATTAATGACGACGCGGGCCACACCCTTGCCGCGGCACACGGGAGTGAGTTTAAGGGCTCTCAACAGCAACAGGCGATACTGGTCGGTTCTGAGCTAGCGAAGCGCGGCAAGGCAGCAGGAGTTACCTCTGTTGTTTTCGATAGAGGTGGTTACCAGTATGCCGCACAAATAAAGGCTCTTGCTGAAGCGGCGCGGGCAGAAGGGCTTACTTTTTAAATACTATGGATGCTACTGATACTTCTACAGCAGTGCAGAGTGCTCCCGAGAGCGCCGGAGGCGTCAAAGCTCCCGAGGCAATGGGCGCGCGCAAGGACACGCGTGGCCCTCGTGGTCGAGGCGGGGCGCGTGGCGGTCGCCCAGGTCGCGGCGGCTCTCGTGGGGATCGTGCTCCGCGTGAACGGAGTGAGTTTGACCAGGTGACCATAGATGCACGGCGTGTGGCGCGCGTGATGGCGGGTGGTCGTCGTTTTAATTTTAGTATTGTGGTGGTTCTTGGGGATCGTCGGGGCAGAGTGGGGGTCGGCCTTGGCAAAGGTGCTGATACTGCGCTTGCGGTTGATAAGGCGACGCGCGATGCAAAACGACACATGATTACCGTCCCTCGTACAAAAAACAACTCTATTTCGCAGGACGTAATGGCAAAGTACGCCTCCTCGACCGTTGAGCTCATGCCCTCTCCTGGGCGTGGGCTTGTTGCTGGTTCTGCAGTACGCACCGTACTCGATTTTGCTGGGGTTACCGATATTGTGTCGAAGATTCATTCGCGCACAAAGAATAAGCTCGCGATTGCACGTGCGACCATCGAAGCTTTGAAACAGCTTTCCTAACATACTCTGCTATGCAACTTAACACTCTCGCACCTCGACATAAAAACATTCGCTTCGTTGTAGTGGGGCGCGGTGGCAAGCGTGGCAAGACGTCGGGCCGAGGTGGCAAGGGGCAGACCGCGCGCGCGGGACACAAGATTCGCCCCGAGCTCCGTGACCTTATCAAAAAGCTACCAAAACGCCGCGGGTATGGGCGCAATCGCTCGCACACTGTTCGCGAAGAGCGCCGTACGTATACGCCCGTTACTCTTGCAACGCTTGAGAGCGTGTTTAAGGTTGGTGAGATCGTAACTCCTGCCGCCCTTCTTTCGAAAGGGGTGGTGCGCGCTGTTAAGGGTCGTGCGCCGTACGTAAAGGTGCTTGGGACAGGGCCCCTCACTAAGGCACTGGTGGTGAAGGGGTGTGCAGTGTCAAAGAGTGCCGTTGTTGCCATAGCCGCAGCTGGCGGCTCTCTACAGGGTGGCAAAGGCCCAACTACCAATGCTTGAAACTTTCTTTCATAGAGTAAAACTTGCCCTCACTGATCAGGCGATACGCAACCGTATCCTTTTCGTCATCGCTGCGTTTGTTGCATTTCGTTTTCTTGCAAATATCCCGATACCAGGTGTCAACCACATTGCGCTCGAGAACTTCTTTTCGAACAACCAATTCTTCGGGCTCCTCAACGTCTTTTCAGGCGGGGGTCTCGCTAACCTTTCTATAGTTATGCTCGGGGTGGGCCCTTACATCACCGCTTCAATCGTGATGCAGGTTGCAACTATCATTTTCCCCGCGCTTAAACGGTCTTCACAAGATGAGGGTGAGGCAGGGCGCGCGAAGTTTGTGAGCTGGACGCGCCTCCTCTCGGTGCCGCTTGCGGCGTTTCAGGCAATTGCCTTTCTCTTCTTGCTCAAGAGTCAGGGTGTTTTGCTCGCCCTATCTCCTATCGCGCTTGTCGCAAATATTCTCCTCGTCATTGCGGGCTCCATACTCCTTATGTGGATCGGCGAATTGGTTACTGAGTTTGGTATCGGGAATGGTGTCTCTCTTATCATATTTGCAGGTATCGTCGCAGGGCTCCCCGCCGCACTCTCACAGAGTCTCTTTGCGGCATCTGTGGCACAAATCCCTGCGTACCTTGGGCTCACTCTCCTTGCGCTCGCTATGACCTACATAGTGGTAGTGGTGTCTGATGCTGAACGCACTATCCCTATTGCCTATGCCCGCGCGGTACGCGGTGCCGCTTTAAGTCAGGGAGCGGCGACCTATCTCCCCATCCGCTTGCTCCAGGCTGGCGTTATCCCTATCATCTTTGCGCTTTCTTTTATTCTTCTCCCCCAGTTTTTGTTCACCGGTCTTGCAACCTTCGGGATTGGCGGGATGACGACTCTTGCGACCGGGTATACCGCCTTCCTCTCTAACCCGTGGTACTACGGGGCAGCGTACTTCGTCTTGGTGGTAGTGTTCACCTATTTTTATACCTCGATAACCTTTGAGCCTGAGCGGGTGGCCGAAAATTTGCAAAAATCAGGCGCGTTTGTGCCGGGTGTACGTCCGGGGCACGAGACCGAAACCTATATCGGCAATGTGGTAAACCGCATCACTCTGCCAGGTGCTGTGTTCTTGGGGCTTCTTGCGGTCGCTCCTTCAGTGGTGCAAGGGCTTACGGGTATTGCCACCCTGCTTATCGGTGGTACAGCCCTCCTTATTGCCGTGCAAGTGGCGCTCGATCTTGCGCGCAAACTTGAGGCACAAGTCTCTCTCCGCGAATATTAATGAAAAAGTCAGTAGGCAGTAAACGGTAGTCACGGTACACTAAACCTAATGAACGACACACGCACAGTATTCTTTGTGGGGAAGCCGGGGTGCGGCAAGGGGACACAGGCAAAACTGCTTTCAGAGAAGACAGGCTGGCCAACCATCTCGGCTGGCAAACAATTTCGTACTATTGCGGCTGAGGATTCAGCACTCGGGCACAAGGTAAAAGCTGAGATCGACAGCGGGGCTCTTATGCCACACTGGTTTGCAATGTACCTCTACCAAAAGGCCCTTTTCTCGGTCGCTGAAGACGCAAGCGTGATCTTCGATGGTTTTAATCGCAAGGTGGCTGAAGCTGAACTCATCATGTCATCTCTTTCATGGTTGAAGCGCCCATTCAAAGTCATTGCTATCGTGGTTTCTGATGAGGAGGTGCGTCGTCGTCTTGTGCTTCGTAAGGCCACTGATGGACGTGCCGATGATAGTGTCGTCGGGGAGCGTCTGAAGGAGTATCGTGAATTTACCGAGGCGGCGATAGAGCTCTTTCGTGAAAATGGACACCTCATTGAGGTTAATGGCGAACAAACGCCTGAGCTTATCGCCGCTGATGTTGCAAGGGCACTACAGCTTGCATGATAATCCGTACCTCAGAAGAGCGTCAAAACTTGATTGAGGCGGGGAAGCGCCTAAGGGCGGTGCTCGAGGCGCTCAGAAAGAGAGCTGTACCTGGCGTTAGTGTAGAAGAGCTGAATACTATTGCTGAGACGATGATACGCGAAGGCGGTGACCAGCCTGTTTTTTTGGGCTATACGCCTGAAGGCGCACCACGCCCCTACCCGGCAACTCTTTGCGTCTCTATTAATGACGAGGTGGTGCACGGCATACCAAATGAACTAAAAAAAGTATTGAAAGAGGGCGACATTGTAGGGCTTGATCTCGGGTTGCGTCACCAGGGTATTGTTGTTGATGCGGCGATTACCGTAGCGGTGGGTACGATAGACAAGACAACGCAAGAGCTTTTACACGTTACTGAGCTCGCATTGCAAAATGGCATCGCGGCCGCAAAAGTGGGCGGCCGCATTGGCGACATTTCGCACGCCATAGCCACGACCTTTAAGGGCACGAATTTTTCGGTGGTAAAAGAGCTGGGTGGGCACGGAGTGGGCGAGTCGGTACATGAGGAGCCGTTTGTAGCAAACGTGGGGCACCCTGGCACGGGTGTAGAGTTGGTTGAGGGTATGGTTCTTGCGCTCGAGCCTATCGCAAACGCAGGCAAGGCGGCGGTTGTCCTTGCTCCCGATGGTTACACCTACCGAACGCGTGACGGTTCAAAGAGTGCGCACTTTGAGCACACCATCTTGCTCGAAACAGAGGGAGCGCGTATTATCACCGCATAACCGCGCTCAGGCGCATTTATTTTTTTATGACACACCCAAAAGAAGAGAAAACACTCATTATTTTAAAACCAGATGCGATACATCGTGGGCTCGTGGGGCAAATGGTAAGCCGCTTTGAGCACAAAGGTCTCAAGATCATCGGCATGAAAATGACTCAACTTGATGATGCTGTACTTGACGCGCACTATGCTCATATTAAAGACAAGCCATTTTTTGCCGGTATACGCAATTTCATGAAAACCTCGCCCGTTATTGTGATGGCTCTCTCTGGCATAGGTGCGGTTGCGGCAACTCGGCTCATCGTAGGGCCAACCAAAGGATACGAAGCCCCTGCTGGTACTTTACGGGGTGATTTTTCTCTTTCTACGCAATCAAATATTGTACATGCTTCTGATAGTGTTGAAAGCGGCAAGACAGAAGTTGCTCGGTTTTTCAGCGAAAGTGAACTGTTCTCATATAAACGAAACGACTTCGACTTTATTAATGCTGAGGAGGTATTTTAGAGCAGCTCTACAAAAACCCGCTTTCGCGGGTTTTTGCGTTATGATAGCCGCATGCGACTGACTTTTTGGGGCGGGGCAGGTAAGGTAACCGGTTCAAATTTTCTAATTGAAAGTGAGGGCTCAAAGATCTTAGTTGATTGCGGCATTGAGCAGGGTGCTGATTTTTGCGAATCATGCGTGTACGGCCCCTTCCCCTACGAGCCAGAGGGGATTAGTGCGCTTATCGTTACCCATGCACACCTTGATCATGTGGGGCGTATCCCGAAATTGGTACGCGATGGTTTTCGAGGTAAGATTTACATGACGCCGCCAACCCGCGATCTGACTGAACTCATTTTACGCGACTCGGTCGATATTCTCGCTCATGATGCAAAAAAGAAAAATCTACCGCTTTTGTACGAGGAGAGAGATGTCGACGAGACATTCGCGCTCATAGAAACCCTTGAGTATCATGAGGAAAAGGAAGTCGCGCCTGGGCTATCGGTGTATTTGCGCAACACGGGACACATTTTAGGGTCGGCGAGTGTGCGGGTGACTGCGCGCGACGGCACCACTATCGTTGTGACCGGTGACATTGGCAACTCTCCCTCGCCCCTCCTGCCTGATTGGGAGCCGGTGCCTGACGCTGACGCTTTGGTGATGGAGAGCGTGTATGGCAACCGTACGCACCCCGAGCATGTAGAACGGGTTGCACAATTGCGCGATGCTTTAAAGAGAGCGATCGCAAAAGGTGGCGCGATTCTAATACCTGCGTTTTCACTCGAACGCACGCAACTTATGCTCTACGAGCTCTCAAACTTTTTTGAGGCAGGTGAGGTACCAAAAGTGCCCGTCTTTCTTGATTCGCCCCTCGCGATCAAAGTTACTGAGGTATATGAAAAATGGGGGAGTACGTATTTTAAACGAGAGGCTGAAGAGGAGATGAAGAGAGAGAAAAGCCTCTTCGACTTCCCCTTCCTTAGAAAAACGAAACGACCAGAGGATTCAGCAGACATTGGGGAGCAGGCAAATCCAAAAATCATTATTGCAGGAGCGGGTATGAGCCACGGGGGGCGCATTGGTAAGCATGAACTCAAATATTTACCCGACCCAAAAACGACACTTTTTATCGTTGGATACCAAGCCCCTGGGTCGCCCGGACGACTGCTTCAAGAAGGCACCTCTTCTATACGCCTAAATGGTCAAACCGTGCCCGTACGCGCTACTGTTGAGACTTTAGAGGGTTGGTCGGGGCATACCGATCGAGATGGTCTCTTAGCTTTTGCTGAGGCGGCAATGGGGAATGCGCCAGATGGCGGGCGCCCTCAAGCTATCTTTACCGCCCTTGGCGAGCCCGCAGCTGCACGATTTTTAGCTCAGCGTATTCATGACTACCTAGGCGCTCGTGCTATTGCGCCTGAGGCAGGCCAAACCTGGGAGGTTACCAAAACAAGAGTTACGAAACTTTCTTCGCGAGGCGGGTGAAAATTTCAGGGTTTTCGTTTGCTAAGGTGGCAAGTACTTTTCGGTCAAGCGCTACACCGTTCTTCTTGAGTTTGTTGATGAACGTAGAGTATGACTGGTGGCCATTTGCACGTACAGCGGCGTTCAGGCGCACGATCCAGAGCTGGCGAAAATCATTCTTTTTGTCACGACGGTGGGCAAAGGCATACTTGCCTGCGTGGAGAAGCGCCTCATGCGCGTAGCGCTCTTTTTTGGAGCGACCATGACGATATCCCTTCGCGCGTGCGAGGATATTTTTGCGCCGCTTTTGTGCCATTATGCCGCCTTTGACTCGTGCCATACGTTAATAGTTAAAAGTTAGTAGTGAGTCTCTCGGCTCTATGTACCCGGGAGAAAGCGTCGCCGTGCCCGTGCAGTAAGCACCAGGGCTACTGAAGCACGCTTCGCGCGCCGCTTGTTGCCAGAGGCCTTGGCATTAAAGTGATTCTGCCCCTTTACGCGGACAACCAGTTTGCCGTTTTTGGTAACCCGTATTCTTTTTAAATATGATTTATTTGATTTCATAGATTTTACTGTGTATTTCGGTGCGGGGCTGTCTACTTTGCTCGTTCAAGCACGCATGCAAACCCCTTCGGACTTCGCTCGACAGGTTCAGCAAGGCGGTACTTTGCCGGGATCTTCTGCAGAAACTTCTCGAGTCGATCTTTCAGAAACGCTTCGTCCATTCCCTTGTACCGCCCTTTGAGAAAGAGCTCTGCTCGTACGCGGTGGCCCTCAGCAAGCCACTCGGCTGTCTTTTTAGCCTTGAGAGCCATATCGTGCTCTCCCGTACCGACTTTAATCTGGACCTCCTTGGTCTCAGTGACCTTAGATTTAGCCTTCACGGCTCTGTCCTTTTTGCTTCGCTCATATTCAAATTTACCATAATCGGCAATTTTCGCAACCGGTGGTACCGCCATTGCCGATATTTCTATAAGGTCCAGCCCGGCGGTCTTTGCCGCGGCGAGTGCATCGCGCAGCGATATCACGCCGAGGTTTTCACCTTGTGCACCAATTACGCGGAGTTCCCGCGCGGTGATCTCATTGTTTAAGCGTAAGCGTTCAGTACTCAAAGCTGTAGTGACCGTACTCTACCACATGGGCTCTAGACAAGGCAAGGCTGACCGGTTATATTTGGCATTATGGGAATAGCCATTGGTGTGTTGCTTGGGACGGCATTGTTGCCCGTCCTAGTCGGTTTGGTGGTCAAGGTTTCAATTGATGCTTACTCTACTTCGGTAAATAAACGTCGTTCAAAATATAGTTTGCTGATGTTCGTACTCGGCACTATTGTTATAGGAGCTCTTGAATTCTATTTCTTCGATCTTCTATCACTACAGTTGATATTGGGAGTGGCTCTATTTGGGCCTCCTGCAGTTCTCATATTGCTCGTAGCAGACCGCGCGCTCAGTATAAGACTTGCCCCGACCACCACACTTTCGGATGAATATCTGAATATTCGAAAAAAGTGGCTAAAAGTATGGCTTATCTTTGTGGCCATCCCGGCGGTGATCGCACTGCTATTAATGGTAGCTCCCTCTGTTGTCGATGCGGGTGACTATTACGTAGGACTCCTGTCCTGGCTGTCTCTCGGCTTGATTTCATACCCTATTTTTATTTTTGGTGCCAAAATTCAGGCATGAAGGCTTCGAAGAGAGGGTTAACGGCTTACAAACGGATTGTTTTTGATAAAGAAGCGCCAGGGGAGGTTGGTGCCTGCGGAGATGCCAATGCGAGGAGAGACACCGATATCTTTGCTTCGGAGGGGAGTTCCATATATGGAACTGTTTTGTGGGGGTTCGAAGATGCCGAAGTCGTTTGAGAGCGAAAGACCATTTTGCTTTTTGGTGATACCAAATGCTTCACAGAATTTTGCGGGGCCGTTTGTGAGCGAAACAAGCTTCGGAGAAAGTCGTCTGCGGAAAAGTCCTCGGGTCTCCTCCCCCGCCAATGGCGGGGTTGACCAGACTATTTTCTCGCCGACATTTCTCCTTCGCTGCATCTCCTCGATCCCTTGAAGCGGTTCGACGGCACGGATGAGTACTGCGCCCACACCACCCTTGTCGCAGGTGACGTTCGCGCAGTAGTGCATGCCGTAGGTGAAGTAGACATACCAGTGCCCATAGGTGTCACGCATAATCGCTGAACGCGGGGTGATTTTGTAGGCGTGTGAGGCAGGGTCAGTGCTATACGCTTCTGTCTCGACAATGATCCCGACGCAGGAGCCTTTTTGTACGACTTTGCCAAGCAATGCACGAGCAAGGGTGAGAGCATCTTGCTCAAAAAACGATTGGAGGAGTAGCCGCTTGTGCATAAATAGGTGGCAGTGCGGTATACTGTAGGGTATATGGATACTCCCGCATCATCAAGCCCTGGTCGCATTCGTGTGGTTTATATTGAAGACGAACCGTTCTTTGCGGGGACGATGAGTCGGCTCCTCACCGAGGCGGGCTTCCCGACAGCGATTGCTTCAGACGGCGAAGCCGGTTTAGCACTAGTTGCAAAAGAAAGACCCGACGTTATCCTTCTCGACCTTGTACTCCCTAAAACTGACGGTAAAGAGGTTCTAAAACGTCTTAAGGCAGACCCCGAAACCAAAGACATTACCGTTTTTATACTCTCTAATCTTTCGGCAGAGGCTGATCAGCGTGAATGCTTGGCACTTGGCGCTGCGGGTTTCTTTGTAAAGGCGATGACGCTCCCCTCGGCAATTGTTGATACGGTAAAGAAGAAGGTGGGATAACATATGAGGGCTACCGTGATGCGGATCTTAGGACGCATCGTTACTTTTATTTTCGGCGTTTCTGGCATTGCTTTGTTTCTTATTGCTCTCGTTTCTTTTAACGACTGGATAGATGCCACTATCCCGGGATTTGAGTTTTGGACGGCCCCGCTTATAGTTGGTGGCGTCACGTTTGCTATCGCAGACTTTATTTGGCAAAAGACTAAGGAGTCAGAGCGTCTCAAATATGAATTCATCACCGTAGCGGCGCACAAACTGCGTACACCACTGACGCGCATTCGTTGGGTTATACCTGAACTTATCGCTGGCGCAGGCGATAACCAGAAGCTTCACGAGGGTATTCGTCGCGTTGATGATGCTAATAATCGCCTCATTGAGCTTACCAATGTACTGATGGAGGCGGCACATCCGGGCGACGGTACCTATGATTACCAGGAGATTGAGGTTGACCTCAAACACCTTGCGCTCGAGGCACTCAAACGATTCGCCACGCAGATCAGCGAGAAAAAACTGCAAACAGCAATTACTCCTGGCGACGAAACAAAGGCGATAGGTGATGCGCGGCGGCTCGCGCTCGTCACTGAGGTGCTCATTGAAAATGCAATCATGTACACGCCTCAAGGAGGGGCTATTACTATCTCAATTGCGCCCGAGGGTCACCGTATACGATTTGCGGTTACTGACACGGGTATAGGCGTTGCCGCAGAAGATCGGACCCATATATTTTCAAGTTTTTTCCGCACTGGCGCTGCACGCACTGCCGATACCGAGGGGGTAGGTTTAGGCCTCTCGCTCGCAAAAAGTATTATCGAGAGGCAGCATGGACATATTGGTGTTGAAAGTCCTGGCGAGAACAAGGGGAGCACGTTTTGGTACTCTGTCCCTAAAGCACGTACGTAAAAAGTCCCGGCATAAAAGCCGGGACTTTAGTTAGCGGATATGTGCCGCTTGTGACGCGATCGCTGCTGCTGCTGAAAATACTTGAGCTGAGCTTTTCAAAAGTACCACAAGGGTTTTTGAAAGTTCAGAAAGTACGGGCGGCATAAAGACAGCGATAACGATAAGCAGGGCACCGAATCCGAACGCGCGAAGGATTTTCATACGAAAGTACGATGATTCGTAAGTCAGGTGCACAGGGGCAACTGACGAGACAAGGTATTGCCTCTGAATGGTCCTCGCCAAAGAACTACCTCTCATATTATACCAATTATGTGCTAAAATTGCAACATGGAGAAAGCGGCGTTTGCGGCAGGATGCTTTTGGGGAGTTGAAGATGCCTTTCAAAAAATGCCCGGCGTTATCGATGCTGTTTCGGGATACGAGGGAGGCAGTGTTGCGGCCCCAACCTACGCAGTAGTGTGTAGTGGCACCACAGGGCATGCCGAGACGGTAGAGGTTCAGTTCGATCCGTCACGGGTATCTTACGACGCGCTAGTGAGACGTTTTTTCGAGATTCACGACCCGACCCAGTTGAATCAGCAGGGCCCTGATGTGGGAGAACAGTATCGTTCGGTTATTTTTTATCACTCATCCGAGCAAAAAGAGACAGCAGAGAACATTAAGGCCGAGCTCGACCCGCACTACTACCCGAAATCGATTGCTACCTCAATTGAGCCGGCTCACACCTTTTGGCGTGCTGAGGAGTACCACCAAAACTATGCCGAGACACACCCTACCTTTGCGTGCCACATCTAGCACATGAAGCTCAAGATCTTCTTTGGTATGGTATGCGCGACATCGTTCGTTCTTACGTTCGGTTTTCTCGCGCACTATGGTGGGGGGCAGAGGGCAGCGCCGCTCTTTGTACCCGCTCCTGTCCTTGCCGAAGTGCCTAAAGAAACATATGTGCAAGAAGAAAAAAGCGCGAAGCTGCTTTTTGTGGGTGACCTACTGTTTGACCGTACGGTGCGCACTCATATTGAGCGCAGTGGTGGCGCGCATCTTTTTTCAAAGGTTATGCCACTTTTTGCCTCAGTGCAGGCGGTGGTTGGTAATCTGGAGGGGCCAATTACTGCTCATCCTTCAGTATCGCGCGCTAGTAATGTCGGCGAGCCAAATAATACGCGTTTTACTTTTCACCCAGAAGCCGCGACTATTTTGCGCGACGCGGGTTTCACCTTGGTTTCTCTCGGGAATAACCACATGGCTGATTTTGGCCGCGAAGGAGCGTCTTCTACTCGAGCATATCTTGAGCAGGCAGGCGTAGCATACGTGGGCGACCCATTTGATGCAGACAACACCCTCACTTGGCAAGAGGTGCACGGGATACGCATCGCATTTGTTGGGTATAATGAGTTTATACGTGCCGCTCCTGAAGGTACACGTGCGGCTATTGGTCGCGCTCGCCTCGAAGGAGCTGATTTTATCGTTGTGCTTGCTCATTGGGGTGATGAGTATACGTCAGTCCCTCCGTCGCGCGTTCGTCGACTCGCAGGTACGTTTAGTGCCGCGGGCTCAGATCTTATCATCGGGACACATTCACACGTGATAGGTGAGACAGAGAATATCGGCAAGACACGCGTGTTTTACTCACTTGGTAATTTTATTTTCGATCAGTATTGGGAGGAGTCAGTGCGGTGCGGCCTTGTCATTGAGGTGACGCTTCAAAAGACGCGGGCAGCCACACACGCAACGTATCAAGAGCATCGTACCCACCTTGAACGCGATGGCGCTACCACGCTGTCGTGCCCCCTGCTCCAGGGGTGAGTTTTTTAAGGCTTGAACAATAGCACGCAATTACGTACGATAGCCTCAATGCATCGGCACTTGCTTTGGTTTCTCCTCGTGCTCTCGTTTGTAGGCCTTGCCGATTCGTGGTACTTGCGGAGCCACGCCCAGGCTGGGGCACCACTTCTCTGCACGTTCTCGAGCCCCACTGACTGCACCAAGGTCTCTGAGAGCCCCTATGGCAATATCCTCGGTGTCCCTCTGGCGACACTCGGGGTCTATTTTTATGCGATGGTCTTTATTCTTACTGCGTCCGAGCTTCGATACGAGGTACCACGAATACGCAAATCACTCCAGCTCTTAGCGGCTCTCGGGGTCATTGCTTCTGCATACTTTATGTTTATACAAGTCTCGGTTATTGGGGCGGTGTGTGAGTACTGTGCGCTTTCAGCACTGACTGCGCTCAGTATATTTATTACGGCGTATTTTATTGAACCTAAAATGCTTGCTCCCGAACCAGTGCGTCCACGGTTTGTGATGCCACCCCCGCTCTCATGAAAACATATGTATCACTGTGCATCCTTCTTTTCTTGCCGGTAGGGGCTCATGCAGCTGGGGCGCCCACGTATGTTGGGGGAGGGAGCGCCCTTCTTGCGACCTCGAGTCAAGCGAATGCATATGCCGCGGGCGGCACGGTAACGGTCACCTCGCCCGTCCAGGGAGATCTTACTGCGTTTGGAGGTTCGGTTATTGTCGATGGTGCGATTACTAATGATGCGTCGCTTGTGGGAGGTACGGTGCGGCTCGCGGCACCCATACGAGGAGATGTCCGACTCTTCGGCGGGGCAGTTACCGCAAGTGATACCATCGGTGGTGACCTGTTTGTTATCGCCGGTTCATTTCTCGGTACTGGAGGTGGGGCGCGTCACACGTTTGTCGTCAGTGGTGAGGTAGATATGCGGGGTGGGGCAGGAGGTCCGGTTGCCATATACGGCAATACGGTCTCCCTTCAAGGTATCTTTGAGGGAGATGTGTCAGTCACCGCTGGGAGCAAGGTCACCGTGCTCCCCGAAAGTCTTATCAAGGGGGTGCTTCGTTACGAAGCACCGCAAGAGGCAGATATCGCATCTTCGGCAAAAGTGCTCGGAGGGGTTCGGTATACCGGTGCGTCATATCTCCCTACCTCGGCCGAGGCGCAGGCCATAGCGTTCGCATCCTTCGGTGTCTTTCTATTTGTAAAAATCCTTGGCGCACTTATTCTGGCCGGGCTCATTGCCGGGCTTTTCCCGAATTTTGCACAGGCAATAGTCACCGAGGGAGGTCGTACTTCGGTACAGCGAGCAATACTCACATTCTTTCTTGGTTTCAGCATCGTGGTTACCGTACCCGTTTCTCTCTTACTTCTCGCCATCACCTTTGTAGGCCTGGGGCTTGCGGTCTTGCTTGCCCTCTTGTATTTTCTCGTGCTCGCCATAGCCTTTCTGGCGGTGGGGGTTATGTGCGGATCCATCATTGCACGCTATGCCTTTAGCCGAGACGGCTTGCTTTGGAGCGATGCAGTTATCGGCATGCTCCTCGTAACCTTCCTGTGGTCACTGCCTATTGTCGGGTGGTTTATATTGCTTGTTACCTGGATGTACGCTGTGGGCGTTTTGACGCGGATCATATACCGCTTCGCATTCCCGCGTGAACCAGATGAATCATATGCGTAAGGAGCGGGCGTTTAAGATTGTGCGCTGTCTTAAGCGCGCGTACCCGCACCCTAAGACTGAATTGGTGTACGACACGCCTTTTCAATTGGTGGTAGCAGTGATTATGTCGGCGCAGTGCACCGACAAGGCCGTAAACAGGCTGACGGCGACCCTTTTTAAAAAATACAAAACGCCGCGTGATTTTGCTCGCGCACAACCCGCTGTTTTTACAAAAGAGCTCTCCTCAATATCGTTTTTCAGAAATAAGGCGAAAGCAATTAGAGGTGCCGCGAAGTTGATTGAGAGCCGCCATGCTGGTGAGGTACCCTCCACCGAGGTTGAGCTCGTCGCTCTGCCAGGAGTGGGTTACAAAACAGCTCATGTTGTTTTGGGTGAGCTCTCTGACACGTGGGAGGGGATACCCACCGATACTCACGTGAAGCGCTTTGCCAAACGTTTTGACTTGACCCGCCAAAACGACCTGAAGAAGATCTCAAAAGATCTTGAGGCGCTGATACCAAAAAAAGACTGGAAGTATGTAAACAACGGCCTCGTGCTCTATGGCCGCTATGTGTGTCCGGCGCGACCCCACGATTGTCGTAACCACCCGCTCACCAAACTATGGCCCAAAGCCGCAACACGATGGTTCAAAACAAACTAGCTAAGTTTCGGCAGACAGTCTGGGCATTTTATAAAAAACACGGCCGGCATGATTTGCTGTGGCGTACAACACGCGACCCATACAAAATTTTAGTAAGCGAGGTGATGCTCCAGCAAACGCAGGTAAAACGCGTACGCGCGTTTTACCCTGAATTTATAAAGCAGTTCCCGACAGTGCAGGTGCTTGCCAAGGCCCCCCTCTCGGATGTGTTACGAAGTTGGCAGGGCTTGGGCTACAACCGCCGCGCAAAGCTGCTCCATCAAGCCGCGAAGGCGGTAATGACTCAGTGCGAAGGCACATTCCCTAAGCAGGCCGAAGCTCTGGAAGAGCTTCCGGGCGTTGGCTCCTATACCGCTCGCGCAGTGGCTGCATTTGCTTTCAATCAAGATGTTGTTTTGATAGAAACAAACATCCGTACCGCGGCCCTACACACAGGTATGATATATCATACCTCTTCACAAAAAGTTTCAGACGCGCAAATTGAGAAAGTGCTCAAGAAAATCTTACCCAAGGGCAGGGCGCGAGAGTGGTACTGGGCTCTCATGGATTACGGCGCCCACCTCAAGCGGTCGGGGGTGAAATTGAACGCCCGAAGTAAGCACTACACGAAGCAATCGGCATTTCGCGGCTCCGTGCGAGAAGCGCGTGGAGCCATTTTGCGTGAGCTTGCCAAAGGAGCCCGACTAAAGCCTCATCTCATTGGTCTTTTGGGCGAAGATAGGGCGGAGCAACTTCAAACAGCGCTCAAAGCTCTTATATCCGAATCTCTCATACAAAAGAGCGGCAGGGTTTTTACCCTGCCGCTCTGACCCCCTATCTGTATCTGGCTATAATGGTGATGAGTGAAGGGTCTTTTCGCTGTACTATTTCGCGCGCAAGCAGGACGAGCCACCGCACCCCGCTCAGGGCGTTCGAGGGGAGTGCGTCCACGAGACACCACATGACCTCTTCATGATCACCACGTCGCGCCTTGTGTCGGTCACCTAAAAATCGGGCGGCAAAAACCGCGACCGTCCCCACATCATTAGATGAGCGTCGGTGTTGTATTGTCCCTACCCGTTTCCATGCGCTTGGCTTTATAGAGAGACAGCACTCCTCGCGGGTCTCTCGACTGATGCACTGTATAAGTGTCTCGTTTCTTTTAACCTTACCTCCCACACCATTTAGCTTACCTTGTTGCCATCGGGGCTTCCGCTTGTGTACCAAAAGGACATATTGGCATGTACGGTCAAAAATAAAACCGACCGTATAACGAGTCTTACGGTTTGCCATAGGTACTCCTTCTATGTATCTCTATGAAAGAGTATATGCTTTGGAAGCCCTTTCGCAACGACCTAGCACCTAGGGGCTAGAAGGTAAGCGATTACGGATCATGATAATCGCCATGCTACCCTAGGTAGCATATGTTGACCGCCGGTGACAAAAAATGGCTTCAAGATACCTTTGCGACTAAGAAAGAGCTCTCAAATCTACGCGATAGTGTTGATTTGCTACGCGACAGGGTCACCAATTCAAGTCTTGAGAAATTGGATATGAAAGAAGAAATTCGCTCTCTTCGAGCCGCTTCGGTACGCACTGAAGAAAAGATCGATAAGGTTTTGACGATTCTGGATAAACAATCGGGTCGTTTAGATACTCTCGAACAAGAAACTAAGATAGGTTCAGTAACATTTGCGCGCCACGCCCACCATCTTCAAGTTCTTGCCAAAAAAGCTGGTCTCAAGCTCGGGATGTAGTACCTACATCCCAATAAGCACCGGTATCACCATAGGTGCTTTGTTGGTGCGCGTAAAGAGAAAGCCGGTCAAGACATCGGTGAGATTGTTTTTGACGTAGTCGAGGTCGATGGGGTTCATGTTGCGGGTAGAATCCTCGACGGTTTTTTTGATAAGGAGTCGCGCCTGGTTCAAGAGGTCTTGCGATTCGCGCAGGTAGATAAACCCGCGTGAGATAATGTCAGGAGATTTGCGAAGTTTGCCGGTCTTAAGATTAATAGAGGCAATGATGACAAACATGCCGTCTTTAGCGAGCATTTGGCGGTCGCGTATCACCACCTCCTGCATATCACCAATCGTGAAGCCATCGACCACCATGGGGCTTGAGGGTGCTTTTTGTTTGTGCACGTTTAGTTTCTCGCCCTCTTCAATATCAATGACCGTGCCGTTATCAGCCAAGATGATATTTTCACGAGGGAAGCCGCTTTGCTCAACAGCTTTTGCGTGGCAAAAGGTCATCGAGCGATAGCCATAGGCGGGCATGAAAAATTTCGCGTGCACTTGCTTGTTGATCCAGACCAACTCGCCATTGTTGCCGTGGCCGGTCGAGTGGACGTCTGATGAGCGATAGTGGATAAGGGTTACGCCCTGACGATAGAGATTGTCTTTCAATTTCTGCACATTGAGCTCGTTGCCGGGAATAACCGAAGAGGAGAGCACTATAGTGTCGCGCTCGTTTAGAACAATGGTTTTATGTTGTCGGGTTGCGATACGCATAAGCGCGGCGAACTCTTCGCCCTGTGCGCCAGTCGAGAGGATAACGAGCTTGTCGGGCGGGTAGTCGCCGATTGCTTGGGAGGGGACCAGGGTATCTTTTTGTATCTTAAGGAGGCCCATTTTCTCTGCGATTTCAAGGTTGGTGCGGATAGAGCGCCCCTCGGTCACCACTTTTTTACCAAGTTTCTCTGCAATCTCGATGATACGCACCATGCGCTCGAACTGTGAGGCGAAGGTGCCGATGATAAGGCGACCTTTCACTGTCTTTACGATATCTTCGAGCGTTTGGTTGACGCGTTTTTCGGGTATAGAGAACCCGTCTTTTTCAGCATTCGTTGAGTCTGCAATGAAGAAAATATTTTTGTCTTTGCCTATCTCGCCCCACACCCGCTGCTCTTTTTCTGAAGGTATCCCATCGTCGTGGTCGAGCTTTAGGTCGCCGGTGACCACCACGTTGCCCTGAGGGGTCTCGATAGAGACGCCCATTGAGTCGGGGATAGAGTGGGTAACGGGAAAGAATTTTACCTTGGTATTGCCGAGGGTCATTGTTTGGCCCACGGTAACCGTAATCAGTTCTGGCTTTGGGATATCAGGATACTCCTCTTGTCGCTTTGCGATCATGGCGGCAGTAAGCGCCTGGGTGTAAATAGGCGGGTTACCAAAGCGCGGGAGCACGAAGGGGATACCGCCGATGTGATCGAGGTGGCCGTGAGTAACGATGACGCCTCGAACACGCTCCTTATTTTTCTCCAAATACTTGGTGTTAGGCAAAATATAATCAACGCCTGGCGAGCCGTCCTCTGAGACAAATTGAAAGCCAGCATCTAGCACGATGATATCGCCGTTAGCCTCAACCAGCGTCATATTGCGGCCGACCTCTTCAATACCGCCCAAAGGGATGATACGCACCGTGCTCGGTGCGGGGAGAGTAGGGTAGTAGTCGGCGCTAATAGGTTTGCGCGGCGCGGCGGTAGGCCGGCGGAGCATGCGCTCAATGCGGCGGCGCACACCGCCCGGGCGGCCTCCTCGCGCGCGGCCTCCATCGCGGGGGCCGCGGCTATCGCGTGCGTGATATGGGCCGGGTGCGCGGTTGCGGGGGCCGTAGTGGGGGGCTGGTGCGGGACTGGGTGCTGGGTTTGGTGGGTTCATACAGGTGGTGATTATTGAGTAACTATTTTATAAGTGTTTTGGTACTAAAAAAGGCCACACCAATTCTGTCCCGAGGTGCCAGCGTCGCACTTCTGCAAAGCGATCAGAAGGCGTCGTTATTTGGGGGAGGACGATGCCTTTGAGCTTTTCGGGTACGGCGTAGACAAAATCTGGCGCATGCGTAAACGCAGCTGGATACTCGCTTGCAATCGTGTCCTCTATCTTTTGAAGGTTGGCACTGCGCACCGCCACATCGTGCGATTGTCGATACTGTTCAAGGAGCGCGTCAACAGTCTTATTGGCGTAGAGTGAAATATTGAGACCGGGGTCGTTTCGCTCGGCTGAATGCCAAAAGGCATACAGATCTTGCTCACGACCAATTACCATCCCAAAGAGGAGCGCGTCATAATTGCGAGGACGTATCACGTTTTGATTTAAGTCGCCGGGTTCATACAATTCAATCGTGACGCCAAGGCCAAGTCGCTCCCACTCGAGCTTCACGGCTCCTGCAACTGCTTTCAGCTCGGGCACATTTGAAGTGCGGATCGTTATGTCTTCGAGAGAGAGTTTTGCTCCCGCATGCTTCCATAGACGCGCATCGGTGTCATACTTCCACCCCTCTTTTTCGAGTATGGTGGCGGCAGTGCGGACGCGGTCTTCTACTTGAGTGATAGCAGTTGGTCGTACCGAAGAGCCAGGTGGTACGGGGCCCATGAGTGCGGTTGCGTATCCCCCGAGCACATCGCTCACAATGCGCTCGCGGTCGATGACCGTTGAGAGCGCTTTGCGCACCTCTTGGCGTGCGAAGAGCGCGCTGCCTGTTTGATTAAAAAAGACGCCGAAGACGCGTGCGTAGGGGGCGGTTACCGAGCGCGTGCCGGTGTACCCATACGCGCTCTCAATGTCGCCGTCAGCGAGTGCTGAGGTTAGATCCTCTTCTCGTTCAAAAAAAGTAAAGGCAATGCGCGAGAGGTAGGGGCTCCCCAGGACAAAGCGAGGATTTGCATCTAGGGTATACCCACTGATAAGGCCATTTTTATCGCGCCTAATAGAGCCGGGTTTAAAAGGTCCTGCCCCGACGGGCTCAATCGTGAGTACGGAGAAGGGGAACTGTTCGTTTGATATCGAACGCCAGTGCCGGGCGGGGAGGATACCAATGGTCGTGTTTTCAAGAAAGGGGGCATACGGCTTGGGCAGGGTAAAGGTAATAGTGCGGGCGTCGATTGCTGAGGCTTCAACGCCACTCCAGTTTGCGAACTCGAGGCTTTTAATACCCGGGTCTTGCGCCTTTTGTATTGTAAAGACGACGTCGTCGGCGGTAACGCGAGCCCCGTCAGAGAAGTAGGCGTTCTCGCGTAGCGTGAAGGTGTAGGTCTTGCCGTCTTCTGATACCTCCACTTTTTCGGCCAAGACCGGCTCGAGCGAACCGTCGGCGGTGAGTCCCATAAGGCCCGCATAGGTGAGCGAGGTAAGGTCACGGTCTGCATCTGATATGGCAAGCAAGGGGTGTATAAAACGGGGCGAACCGACCATCCCCTCGGTAAGGGTTCCACCATATGCAGGGACAGCAACGGCGAGACGTTGCTCGAGTGTATAAAAGCTTACCAACGAAGTCAGAACAATCCCCACCCCAAGCGCATAGGCGATAAGACGGTCTCCAGGAGAAAGGGTGTCCACATATGCAGTCAACCGTTCTAGTGCCGCAATAGAGCGAGTACGGGTGAAAGTGCCGCGTACACGGGTCTCGTCAGCGCTTTGTGGCTCTACCCCCTGTGTCATGACCCCGCAAGAAGGAAGTAAGCTACCGCGGTCGCCACAAGGAGAATCGCGACGACTATCGTCGCGTTAAATAGAAATTTCTCTGCGCCACGGCGCTTATAAAAGGTCGACGCGAAATTGTCTCCCCCGAAGGCTCCACCTAGTGATGCGCCGCGCTGTTGTAGCACGATACCCACTATGAGAAGAGGAGAGAGGACAATTATAGCGTACGGCAGTGCCGATACGATAGCCTCCATCTTTAAGGCAAGAGTAGCATAGCTTGCATGAAGAATGCAAATTCTATATACTCACGCCGCATCAATAAGCAACAATCTATGGCAACAAAAAAGCTTGGAGTAAAGCCCTTAAGTGATCGTGTCGTTGTAAAACCTGCAGAGAGCGCAGGAGAGAAAAAGCTCGCCTCGGGCATCATCGTACCGGCCTCTGACAAGGAGAAGCCGATTGAGGGTACCGTAGTCGCGGTTGGCCCGGGCAGGGTAAACGACATGGGCGTGCGTATCCCTATGGAGGTTACGGTAGGCGACGAGGTTTTCTTTAAAAAGCCATGGGACGAGCCCATCAAGATAGATGCAGAGGAGTACTACATCCTCTCCGAATCTGAAATCACCCTTATCAAAAACTAGTGCATAACTCCTGACTACTCATATGGCAAAACAGATACTGTTCGGTGAAGATGCACGTAAGGCGCTTGCGCGCGGCATTGCGCAGGCGGCACATGCGGTCAAGGTGACTCTTGGCCCTCGCGGGCGCAACGTCGTCCTTGAAAAGAGTTATGGCGGCCCTCGCATTACTAACGACGGAGTTTCGATAGCAAAAGAGATCACACTCAAGGATAAATTTGAGAACATGGGCGCCGAGATAGTGAAAGAGGTTGCCAGTAAGACTAACGACGGCGCTGGTGACGGTACCACCACCTCGGTGGTAGTTTTTGAGGCCTTGGTTGAGGAGGGTCTCTCGCACGTCATGAAAGGCGCAAATGCTATGGCGATACGCAGTGGGATGGAGAAGGCTCGCGACGCCGCAGTTGCAGAGCTTGCCAAGATGAGCAAGATCGTTTCTGGTAAAAATGATGTCAAACACGTCGCCTCTATTTCTGCAGAGTCAGAGCGCTTAGGCAGTATCATCGCTGAGGCAGTCGAGGAGGTAGGGAAGAACGGGGTAGTGACGGTTGAAGAGTCTCATGGCACCGAGCTCGCGTACGAGGTAGTCGAGGGGCTCCAGTTTGATAAGGGCTACGTTTCGGCCTATATGGTGACAAACGCCGAGCGCATGGAGGCAGTCGCAAAAGATGCGCCTATTCTCATCACCGATAAAAAAATAGCTGGTGTACAAGAAATACTACCCTTGCTTGAGAAAGTGGCCCAGTCAGGCAAAAAAGAGCTTGTGATTATTGCTGAAGATGTCGAGGGTGAGGCGCTGACTACTTTTGTCTTGAACAAGATACGCGGCACCTTTTCGGTTTTGGCGGTGAAGGCTCCGGGCTATGGCGATCGTAAAAAGGAGATGCTTGCCGATATTGCCACCGTGGTGGGCGCGCAGGTTATTTCTTCAGATATAGGCATTACCTTTGAAAATGCGACTCTTACGATGCTGGGGCGTGCCGCGCGTATTACAGCCACCAAAGACACCACTACCATTGTGGGTGGCAAGGGTAAAAAGGCCGATATTGAGGCTCGCATCGCACAACTTAAAGCACAGCGCGAGCAGACTGACTCAAAGTTTGATCAAGAGAAGCTCGATGAGCGTATTGCGAAGCTCTCGGGGGGTGTTGCGGTCATTTCGGTCGGTGCGGCGACCGAGACCGAGATGAAGTATCTGAAAGACAAAATAGATGATGCCGTAAAGGCGACCAAGGCCGCGATGGAGGAGGGTATCGTTGCTGGTGGAGGGACCACGCTCGCAAAGCTCTCAAAGAAGCTTGCCGAGAGCGGTGCAAAACTCTCGGCCGACGAAAAGGCGGGGTATGACATCGTTGCGCGCGCTCTTGAGATACCGCTGACGCAGATAGCGCTTAACTGCGGTAAGGATGACGCGGCAGTACTGGTGGCGAAAGTGCAGATGGGCAAGCAACATGCTGGCTATGACGCAATGAAAGACGAGCTCATTGACGACATGCTCGCCGCGGGCATTATCGACCCTGCAAAAGTCGCTCGTATGGCGATTGAAAACGCGGTCTCTGCGGCCGCGATACTCCTCACTACTGAAGCGGCAGTAGCAGAGCTCCCCGAGCCTAAGAAAGAGGCATCAGCTCCTGAGATGGGCGGCGGGATGGATTTCTAGACCTGCAAATTTGTTAGTCACAATCCCAGTAAGTATCATGGACACAGCCAGATGTCAGGTAATAATATGGTCCCCATGCATTTGTGGCCTTAGCTAGCGAGCCATTTACTTCAAGATAAGCTGAGAGTTGAAAGTATTGTCCTTCCCTGGATATGTAATGATACCCAGGTACCGTGCCAGTTGGGTCGACGGGCAGAGTCGGCATGTATTTAGGCACCAGAGCGGTAGCAAGATTACTCCAGTCTATCTCGGGGCCGACACTGCTACAACCTGACCATGCAGGACACCGAGACTCATATCTTGTTAATTGAGGAGCTGGGGGAGGTACTGGTTGATGTGGTAGTCCCGGCGGCAATTGAGGTAGATACGGATAGTGCCCGTTGTCTAAGTGATACAGCTCAAGAGCCGTTCTGATCTGGTTCAACTCAGAGACCCTGCGCGCATCAAAAGAGCTTTTTCTCGCTGAGTTTACGCTTACAAGCACGATTGAAGAGAGTAGCCCGATAATTGAAATCACTACTAAAAGCTCTATTAAGGTAAAGCCGCGCCGTGGTGAGTCTTTCATGCCTTATATCTCCCACCCGGGCGGGGGTACTTCGTATTGTTGCGGGACGTACTCTGACGCGCCATCTGAAAAAGAGATACTAACGGCAAGCACCAGTACAATAATGGTGATCCCAAGCAATACATAAGTCGCCTGCGCTTCAGTGCGTATAAACCCACCTGAATAGGCTATAACTAAACGTACGAGCGAGAATGTTTGGTGTGATGCGTGTCGTTGAGGTGTTGACCACTTTTCGTTGTCAAAACTTATGTGAGGCCGATTATTGCTCATAGCGACTTTTTAAAAGTATAGCAGAGTAGCCTCGTGTGCAGAGGGTTTTACACACCGACACCAATCGCGCCTGCGAAGAGCACAAGACTAAGCGCAATGGGGGAGAGTGCCAAGCGCGGGAAAGCCGTCGCACTTTCACGCAAGCGAGCAAAGATAAGCGCCTCAAGAGCAAAGATAGCACCGAGGTAAAGCGCGATATTCGTGCAGAGCGAGAGCGCAGTTATTTCGGGCGACACAATGGCGAGCACAATGCCGGTGAGTATCTCAAACCCCGCAATAGCACCAAGCACAATGGCGTGCGGGCGATATGCGGTCGCACTCCTGTGCCAGAGCGCCGCACCCGCGCCTGCGGCGATAAATGCGGTAACTCCCGCGCCTGCAAGGTGTATGGTAAGAATCACATCGTACATATTTTTATATAAGTATACGACATCGCCCCGCTTTTCGAATCCCTCACGCAAGCTACGCTTGCTCCTCTCCGCAAAACGGCGAGGACTTATTTTGCGGAGAGGGAGGGATTCGAACCCTCGTGACAGTTTTACCCGTCAAGCAAGTTAGCAACCTGCCGCTTTCAGCCGCTCAGCCACCTCTCCAATCCTGCGTAGGCAGGCTTGCTGTGCACCTTAGCATATTTTGTGTAGAGAGTACGAGTTTTTTCTACAATTCAATAACGCGCGGTGGGCGGGTCACACAGCCAGCACAGGCTGGGGGTACGAGAGGTGAGAAGGTCGCGCTCATAACCCAGCGCGCAAGGTTTCTGGCGTCACCCTCTTCATCAGGCGAACCGAGGATAATAAGTGCTACTCTACGGGGCACTTCATTGACCTTAAGTGCTACGACTGCCGCAAGTGTTTCTTGTGCCGCAGTGGTGCGCCCGACTTTCCCGCCTGCGAAGGGTGCTTCAAGGGCCGGAGCATTTACGTTCGTGATAGGGTGGGTCGATCCATCAGTGGCGGCGATTGCTCTTTTTGGCGCTTTCGTAATGTTGAGGACAAATGATTTCTTGGTTGCAAGATAGGCCGTGAGTCTAAAGAGGTCTTCAGCTGTTGAGAGATTCCCGGGTGAAATACCGCTCGTGTCTGCAAAAACAGTTGAGCTCATCCCGAGAGAGGTGGCGGTGCGGTTCATAAGTTTTACGAATCGCTCGCTCCCATAATGGGCGCCAATGCGCTCAGCAACCCCATTGCTTGATTGCATGAGGAGGGGATAAAAGAGATCGTTCACTAAAAATGTTTTGGGCACACTTTCTTTGCTCGGCGGGTTTTTCAGTGCTCCTGAGGGTACGCTAATGCTGTGCTCAAGCGAAATTGCTTCGTTTGCCACAAGGGCAGTCATAAGCTTGGTGATTGATGCAATGGGGCGCAGGTCGTTGGCACCTTTCTCTGCGTACACCGTGCCAGTGTCTATGTCAGCGACAAGGTATGATGCGCCTGCCACCTCTGGCAACTGAGCATCAAATGCAGTGAACGAGGGCAAAGTCGTGTCTCTCTTCGGGTCATAGACAAAGAGCTGTGTCCCGATAGTGGCAAAATCATATATTTTTTTAGCATCAGATGTAGCGAGTTTTATGCACCCACCTGAAAAGGTCGCGGCGACCGGCGTGCCATTGGGGTAGTAGGTCCAACCGTGGATAAAATAGTTGCCGTAAAATTGCATGCTCCAGGGCATATACACATCTCCTATTGAAGAAAAGTGCTCGCGCTCTTTCGTTTGGATCTCATAAAAGCCGCTCGGTGTCTCCCAGGGGGTACCGGGGCGTCCCTTGCCGAGGATAGGGTACGAGGCAGTCGAGCTCCCGTTTTCGTAGAGCGAAAGTCGCATCGCCGTCAGATCAGCAACAAGAAATTTTCCTTCAGAGGGGATAGCATTCTCTATCGTAAGCGCATTGACCACGCGCTCTGGGGTGGTTGAGGAGAATAGGGTGGTGAACGGCTCGGTCGCGACCGAGATCGCCGCAGTGCCGGGGGCTTCAAGCATGGGCACGTCGGCCGCTCTGCTCTCTAGGGCAAACGCAACGCCGTAGTATCCGCCTACAAAAACGAGCAAGAAGAGGGAGAAAAGTTTTAAGGCGAAAAGATATCCGTGCCAATCAAAAAAGTGTCTCTGCTCCATTAAACCCCATTGTACGACATGTAGGTGCAGTATGAGGCTTAGTGGGCGAGTGCGATGGGGAGTATGTTGCGTGCACCAGCACGCTTTAGCGCGTCAATTGCTGCAGAAAGCGTCGCTCCTGTGGTGATAACATCATCAAGCAGGAGATACGTCGTTTCAGGATCAGGTTGGTATGGTGCCATAAATGCGCTTCGCATATTTTTAATACGTTCATGACGAGGCAGTGAGACTTGTGAGAGGGTTTCGCGCGTTCGCGCAATAAGTGAGGGGGCTAGAGCTACTCCAAGCTCACGCGAAACACGCCGCGCCACCTCTTCAGACTGATTAAAACCGCGCTCACGGCGGCGCGCTCTCCCCAGAGGGAGGGGTACGAGCACCATATTTTTTAGGCCATCGAACCGGTCATCGGTACGCAGGTATTCAGTAAGTGCCGCCGCGAGTAGTGCGAAGGCTTTTTCGTTGCCATGGTACTTCGCCTCATGGAGTGATGCTCGGATTACGCGATCAGCAAAAGGCAGAAGTGCTACTGTTGGAGGAGTCGTGCGCTCCTCGATTTGGGGTTCAAGTCGGGAGAGATATGCGTCGAGGGTCACCTCTCGCACCAGCGCCTCGTCGCCCCGCAGTGGGAAGATAATGTCGATAAGCCAATTGAACATGGTACTATTTTGTCATGGGATTTTTTGGGCTTTTTGGTAATAAACAAAAAAGCGTACTAGGTGTCGACATCGGCTCCTCATCGCTCAAAATCGTGCAACTCAAGAAGCAGGCAGGGAAGGCCGTACTTGAGACATATGGCGAGCTCGCGCTTGGCCCCCATGCAGGTCTTAGTATAGGACAGGCAACCAACCTCCCTGCGGACAAAATAGCTGAAGCACTTCGTGATCTCCTCCGTGAAGCCAAAGCAACCGCAACTGCTTGTGGTATGGGTATACCGTTTGCACGCTCGCTCCTTACGCTCGTCGATTTACCACGCCGCCCTAATCAAAATGAGCAAAAGACCGTGATTGAGCTTGAAGCACGCAAGTATATACCAGTACCCATGAGCGAAGTACAACTCGATTGGTTTATTGTCCCTGAAGAGGCTAAGATGGCGGTTGCGAAAGACAGGGTGCGCGTGCTGTTGGTCGCGGTACACAACGATGAACTGACGCTCCTGCAAAATGTTGCTCGTGCAACAAAGCTCATACCGAGTTTTTTTGAAATAGAGATCTTCAGCACCATGCGCGCCGTAGTTGATGAGCCCGTGAAGCCCGTGATGATTCTTGATATCGGTGCGGCGAGCACGAAGCTGTATATAGTAGAGCGTAACATTGTAGCGCTCTCGCACACTATTACTACGGGCGGCCAAAATGTAACCCAGGCGATAGCGACAGGCCATAACCTCGCGTTTACCGCCGCTGAAGCGTTAAAAAAAGAGCAGGGGCTGAGCAGTGCGGTGGTGACAGCTGATGTACGTCCTGCGCTTGAATTTACTTTCACGCGCATTTTCAGCGAGGCGCGCCGGGCACTGCTCCAATTTGAGACAGCATATAAAAAGCCGATTTCCGCAATTATTCTTACCGGTGGAGGTGGTGTTACGAAGGGGCTTGGTGCATTCGCACAATCGGCGTTTGCAGTTGAGGTGCGCACGGCAAACCCCTTCGCAAAAACCGAAGCCCCTGCATTTATCCGGCCCGTGCTTGAAGAGATAGGTCCTGAATTTGCGGTTGCGGTGGGTATCGCGCTTCGTAAGCTTGAAGAGTGAGGTGTTTACCTGGGTATAGCGCCATAGCAGTCTGAAATCGGTGCTATACTTTTTTTATGCCCGTTCCTCCCACTATTCCTACGTCGTTTGTTCCGCATCCATCTGGGTCTCCACGCACGCACCCCATGTTCGATTTCGGTGGCGTGTTTGCTCTTTTTGGATACGGAGCACTGGTCGTGGTGGTGCTTGTCGGTGCAGTCACATTTGGCTACAGTCTGTATCTTCAAAACATACTTGACGAAAAGACTGCAGACCTGGAGGCAAAAAACAAGTCCCTTCAGAGCGAACAGGCAACGGTTGATGATCTTATCGAGTTCAATAATCGTCTTGCTGAGAGTAAGAGGTTGCTACAGCAGCACCACGCGCCATCAGAGCTCCTGGCGCTTGTTGCGGCTCTGACGCCGAAGACCGTACGTCTTACGACGCTCGAATTTGTTGTTGCTGACTCTTCTGTAAATACGCTCAAAATGTCTGGGTTTGCTGAGACCTTCAACGCGCTGGCGGTCTACTCTGTTGAGGTTGGTAATGAGGATCGCATCAAAAATGCTGTTTTCTCCGGGACGGGCGTCTCTAAAAGTGGTGTGACGTTTACTCTGACCGCTGATCTTGACAAAGCGATCACGGTCTTTAAAGAGCACGCAACGCTATGATTAACCGTCTTCTCCCTGCGGTAGCTTTGGTAGGCGCAGTGGCACTCGCGTTTATGTACGTCTCACCGATGTATACAAAAGCCATACCCTCAATACAAGAAGCGATCGATCGAAAAGACTCAGCGCTTCTAAAGGCTAGCGTGTTTGAAAAACGACGTGATGCTTTGCAGCAGGAGCGAGCCGCAGTTTCAGAAGAGGATGTGGCGCGTCTCGAGGAGTTTTTGCCCGACTCGGTCGACAACATTCAACTCATTCTTGATCTCACAGCCCTTGCCTCTCGCTCCAGTGTACAGCTCATGAAGATAGATGTTGCAAGGAAGTTAGAGACAGATGCTGCACAGGCGAGCCTATCTGGTCACATAGATGTTACGCTAGAGATAGCGGGGACGTATGACGCATTTGACACCTTTATTTCTGCTATTGAAGAGAGTGCACGACTTATCGACGTCACGTCGTTGCGTGTCACGTCTTTTGATACGGGTGTGTACAATTACGGTCTGACACTCCGTATCTACTGGCTTCGCTAACGCGTATGAACAAACAACTTATTATTCTCGTCGTAATACTTATCGGGCTCGTTGGGGCTTACTTCTTCTTTTTTTCAGGTGATGGATTCGCGCTACCCTTAACGACTGCGCCTACTGCAGACCCTATCGAGCAAGAATTTATTGCCCTTACCAATAAACTAAGTGGCATATCCTTTAACCTCGACATATTTGATGATGCACGTTTTCTTAGTTTGGTAAGTCTTGCAACCCCCCGGCAGCCAGAGCAGATTGGCAGGCCTGACCCCTTTGCGCGCCTTGGGCCGTAAGGGGGCATAGCAATAGCATGAATTTCCTCGCTCTTATAGAAGAGAAGGGGCTCATTACCGCCAAAGATCGTGCGCAGATGGAGGTGGCGATGAAGCGTGACAAGCGCTCTATAGAGACGCTCTTGAGTGAGCGTGGTATCGCGCTCACTGATGCGCTTGCGGCGGCTGGTGCGGCATATGGCATACCCGGCAAAGTGTTACCCGAGCCTCCCGTCGAGAACGAAGCACTGAAATATATTCCTGAAGAGTCAGCGCGGCATTACGGGTTCGTCCCTCTTCGTAGTGTCGATGGTGCACTTGAGGTCGGTATCGTTGATCCAGACAACATCGAGGCACTAGATGCGTTGCAGTTTATCTCGACGAAGGTCGGGTTACCGTACAAGCTTTTTCTCGTTACTCGTGCTGACTTTGATCGAGCGATTGATGCTTACAAGAACCTCTCCGGAGAGGTAGGGGCGGCACTATCAGAGTTCGAGACGGCAAGCCGCGTTGCCGCCGATGAGGCAAAAAGTGTGAAAAAGGTCTCGGTTGCTGCGCTCGAGGGCGAGGGGACGCTCGATCTCTCAAATTCGAGCGGGGGCGAGAGTCTCAAAGAGGACGCCCCGGTCACAAAAATAGTCTCCACGATCCTTCGGTATGCGATCGAGGGCAAGGCAAGCGACATTCACATTGAGCCAACACCCGAAAAGACGCGCGTGCGCTTTCGTACTGACGGAGTACTACACACCTCACTTGAGCTCCCTGCGAAAGTGCACGAGGCAGTCGTAGCGCGTATCAAGATACTCTCCCAGCTCCGCCTTGATGAAAAGCGTAAGCCGCAAGATGGGCGTTTTTCGGCGCTTATCGAAAAGCGCAAACGGGTTGATTTTCGTGTCTCAACTTTCCCGACCGAGTACGGAGAAAAGATGGAGATGCGTATTCTCGACCAGGCAACCGCCTCTACCACACTTGAAACAACAGGGCTGAAAGCTGAGCGACTCGCGAGTATTCGCGAGATGCTACAGAGCCCGTACGGTATTATCCTAATCGCTGGTCCCACAGGCTCTGGTAAGTCAACCACACTCTTTTCAATGCTCTCAGAGATCGATCGTGAGACCGAAAATGTTGTATCTCTCGAAGACCCGGTCGAATACCAAATACCAGGTGTTTCTCAATCACAGGTGAGGCCAGAAATAGGGTATACCTTTGCTTCGGGCCTCCGTTCAATTTTACGTCAAGACCCTGATGTCATCATGGTGGGTGAGATCCGAGACAAAGAGACGGCACAGCTTGCGGTGCAGGCGGCACTTACCGGTCACATGGTTTTCTCGACTATCCACACCAATACTGCCGCTGGCGCTATACCGCGGTTGGTTGATATGGGAGTCGACCCCTTCTTGATAGCCCCAACCCTTATTGCGGTTATCGGTCAGCGTTTGGTGCGCAAATTGTGCCCAGGCGCGGGGAAGTCCTTCCCCGTCACCGATAGTCTCCGCATCCTTCTCGATAAACAATTTGCTGATCTCCCCGCGGTCTACAAGACGAATTTCCCGCCGTTTAAGGAGTTTTATCGCGCAGTACCGACTGAAGAGTGTCCACTTGGGACGCGTGGCCGCACCGCAGTTTTTGAGATTTTGCGCATGAACAAAAAGCTCGAGCAGATCCTTCTCACAAACCCCGTCGAAGAGCGAGTCTATGCTTCGGCACGCGAAGATGGCATGTTTACCCTACGGGAGGATGCTATTATAAAAGCGCTTGCCGGCGAGATACCGTTTGAAGAAGTTAATACACTTGGCGGCGAGCTTTTCCCCGAAGACGAATATTAATTATTTTTTCGTATGGCGTACCGTATTTACCTCACTGACGATGATCGATTCTTGCTTGATCTCTATGCGGTCAAGTTCAAGAATGCTGGGCACACGGTACAGGTGTTCACGAGCGGAGAAGAGCTTCTCGCCCTTTTGCGTAAGAAGGGAGATGCACCTGACGCTATTTTGCTTGATCTTATTATGCCCGGGCTCGACGGCTTTATGGTACTTGAAGCTATTCGCAAAGAATCACTTGCGTCAAAAGCTGTCGCTATCATTATTCTCTCAAACCAGGGCCAAGAAGCTGATCTAGAAAAAGCAAAAGCGCTGGGCGCTGAAAACTACATCGTCAAGGCCTCCGCAATACCGTCAGAAGTGCTCACACAGACCATTACTACGATTGAGAAGAAAAAAGATAACCATGACTGAAAATCGATTCTCAGAGCTACTTGATGCAGTTATTGCGCAAGACGGGTCAGATCTGCACCTCTCCCCTGGCTCTTCACCGATTATCCGAGTATCGGGCAAGCTTGTCCCACTTGAGAGCCAGGGAGCGCTCACTGCTGAGGCAGCGGAGCAGATCTTAAAGAGTATTGCTCCCCCGGAGCGTTTCGCACTTTTTCAAAAAGGAGAAAGTATCGACTTTTCGTACTCGTATAAGGGTATAGCTCGTTTTCGCGGAAATGGTTTTATAAGCCAGGGTCTGCCCTCTATTGCGCTCCGCCTTATCCCCACAAAAATACGCTCCATTTCTTCACTGAATCTGCCCCCTATTCTTGAGACTTTCGTAGGTAACGCTCAAGGATTCTTTATTGTCGTGGGGCCGGTAGGGCAAGGTAAGTCAACGACGCTTGCGGCAATGATAGAGCGTATTAATGAGACGCGAGCTGAACACATCCTCACCATCGAAGATCCAATCGAATATCTCTTTACCCCCAACAGATCCCTTATTCACCAGCGTGAGGTGCATATTGACGCGCCAAATTTTCACAGTGCGCTCAACGCTGCTTTTCGCCAAGACGTAAATGTGATTATGGTGGGCGAGATGCGTGATTACGAGACTATCTCGGCCGCAGTTACTGCTGCCGAGACTGGGCACTTAGTGTTCTCGACCCTTCACACCAACAACGCTGCTCAAACCATTGACCGTATTATCGACATGTTCCCGGCTGAACAGCAGGCGCAGGTCCGCGTCCAGCTGGCAGGCTCTCTCGCGGGTATTTTTTCACAGCGGCTTATCCCGCGTATCGCGGGCGGTCTTATCCCTGCCTACGAACTCCTCATCAACAATAGCGCGGTCTCAAATCTCATTCGTGAGGCGCGAACGCACGAAATATCAGCCGTCATACAGACCTCATCGCAAGAAGGGATGATCGATCTTGATCGTTCGCTTGCCGAGTTAGTGCGGCGAGGCGAAATAGCGGCTGAAGAGGGCGCACTCCATGCGCTTGACGCAAAGACCTTTGAGCACTACCTGTAATCATGCTTTTTACCTATCGCGCTATTGATCAAGACGGGCACGACCGTGAGGGCACGATAGAGGCCCTCTCGCAAGAGGTAGCGGTGACGGCGCTTCAGCGGCGCGGGCTGGTTATCTCTTCTATCAAATCGGGAGAGAATGTGAACCCTTTGAATTTCGAGATCAATATCTTTACCTCAATCAAACACAAAGACGTGGTGATACTCTCACGTCAGGTATCGACCCTCTTTGAGGCGCAAGTTTCAGCTCTACGTGTCTTTCGTCTTCTTGCGGGCGAGGTGAACAATCATCGCCTTGCGGGCATTCTCTCCCAAATCGCAGATGATATTCAGGGGGGGAGTCCAATCAGCAAAGCACTCTCTAAGCACCCCGGCGCATTTAGCCCCTTTTACGTCAATATGGTGCGGGCGGGCGAGGAGTCGGGCAAGCTTTCAGAGACATTTATCTACCTGGCTGACTACCTTGATCGGTCTTACGAAGTGATGACTAAGGCAAAAAACGCACTCATTTATCCTGCGTTTGTCATATCTGTCTTTATTGCCGTCATGGTGCTCATGCTTACCTATGTGGTGCCGCAAATCTCGGGCATCCTACTTGATTCGGGGCAAGAGCTTCCGATATACACAATAATTGTCATTGGTATATCCGATTTCTTGGTTAACTACGGCATAATTCTATTTTTTGGGCTTATTGGGCTTGGCATATACGGCTATAATCTCACGCGTACGCCCGAAGGGCGGTTTATACTTGACTCGCTTGAGCTCGGTATCCCCTTTATCGGCGATCTCTATCAAAAAATGTTTCTCTCTCGTATCGCCGATAACTTCTCGACTATGTTGGTATCGGGGGTGCCGGTCATTGAATCCCTTGATATCACTGCCTCGGTAGTGGGGAATGGTGTCTACGAGCGGGTGCTAAAAGATGTGGCGGCCACCGTAAAGGGCGGCTCGCCCATCTCTGAAGCTCTCTCGCACCACCCCCAAATACCGGGCATAATGGTGGCAATGGTAAAGGTGGGCGAGGAGACGGGAGAGATGGGTAAGATACTTGGGACGCTCGCAAAGTTTTATAATCGCGAGGTCTCTAACGCGGTTGATACCCTTGTGGGCCTCATCGAGCCTATTATGATTGTGGCGCTTGGGCTTGGTGTAGGCACCTTGCTTGCGGCTATCCTTATGCCAATATATAACCTGGCGAACACCTTCTAGCTGAGCTTCTGACTATCCACACCTCCCCTAGGAGTTATGTCTTGCATGCCGTACAATACCAACATTAACCAAAAATATTATTATGTCTAAAATTCGTTCATACGGTTTCACCCTTATCGAGCTCTTGGTGGTTATTGCCATCATCGGCATCCTATCAGCCGTCGTTTTGGCGTCTCTTAACACTGCTCGTAATAAAGCAAGCGATGCACGAGTACAATCGCAACTTTCTGCCATGCGCGCGGCGGCCGAAATTTACTATACGACCAACGGCAATTATGGCGGGACTCAAAGTACCTGCACCGCCGGCATGTTTAGTGACACCTCTTCAGGCATGGCGGCTCTCGTTACAGGAACCACCGGTATACTGTGTGGGTCTACAGCTACCGCATGGGCAGCAGCAGCGCCTTACGTCTCTAGCACAACCGGTGGGTGGTGTGTCAGTTCTGCAGGTACCTCTAAACAAATACTAATCGCTGGCTTCAGCGCAGGTGCTACTACGTGCCCGTAAGCATCCCTAACCTGAAAAAAACCGCAAACTTACCCGAAAGGGGGTTGGCGGTTTTTTTCTAGAGTGATGTGGTACTCTATAGCTATGCACCAACACTGGCATCTTGCGGGGCGGAGATATGGTTTTACATTGATTGAGTTGCTCGTAGTGATCGCTATCATCGGCATCCTGTCCGCGGTAGTTTTAGTGGCGCTTGGCGTGGCGCGTGACAGGGGAAATGATGTGGCGGTATTGAGTAACCTCTCAACCGTCTATACGCAAGCCGCGCTCTACCACACTGAAATGGGTACCTACGGCTTTTTTGACGATGGCGCAGGGGCGCCTGACGCGTGTCCGGTGGGTGGCGGTACCACGAGTGTGTTTGATGACGAGACTATCCAAGCCGCTATTGTGGCCGCAGAGCAAAACTCGGGCGGCACCTCGCTCTGCATCGCCGACGACGTCGCAGAGACCTACTCGGTTGCGGTTTCTCGACCCGCTGGTTCGGCTTCAGACGTGTGGTGTGTTGACTCAGACGGTACCAAGTGCGGCGTAGCAAGCGGCGCTGAAATAACAGCAGGGCTTTGCACTCTCCCTTGTGTTTCTAACAACTGATCCGCTCGTCGCGCTTGGTTTCTTTGTGCTTGGCACTACTGCGGCAAGTTTTATTGGGCTTGTGGCAGCCCGACTCTCGACGGGCGCCCCTATCGTGAACGGTCGTTCGGTGTGCGACGCCTGCAGTGCGAAACTCTCGCCCTACGCGCTCGTGCCGATATTCTCCTGGCTCTTTGGGGCAGGGAGGTGTTTTGTGTGCAAGAGCCGTTTTTCGGCGCTCGGCGCCCTTACCGAGTTCATGCTTGGAGCGCTTTTTGCGCTCGCATACCTACAGCTTGGCCTCTCGTTCGCGCTCCTATTCTTGCTCATCACGCTCACTCTCCTGATGGGTCTGGTGCTCTATGATCTTGCACATCATATACTGCCGTTCGCACTGCTCGCACCCTTTGTCGCCACAAGCGTCACCTACGGATACTTTGCCTCATGTGGTTTTGCGTTACCTACTGTCGACTGCCTACTGGCCACTGTCTCAACGGCACTCATTGTGACACTCTTCGTCGCGCTCATACATTTCGGCTCACTGGGGAGGGCGATGGGTTTTGCAGATATACCTTTGACCTTTGGGCTCGCTCTTATTGCAGGGCCACTTGCGCTCTCTGGGTTGCTGTATGCATTTTGGATAGGCGGGGGTATCGGGATAATCCTCCTTAGTGCTAGGGCTATTGGTGCTAGAATAGAAAGTGAGGTGCCGTTCGCTCCGTTCTTAGCTAGCGGCTTCTTGCTCGCATACTTCACACAATGGGACATATTCGCACTTCTCGGGCTCGCTCTCTGACGTCGCAGGCAGCGGCTGGCTTCTCTGTAGTTGAGCTCATCGTAGTCGCTGGAATAATCGGTGTATTAAGTATCATCTTGGTGGTAAACCAAAATGCGTTTAATCGCAGTGTTATCCTTAAGAATACGGCAGCTGACATCGCTCTTTCTCTATGGAGTGCCCAGACCTACGGTATTGGGACACGGGCGGTGGGTACGATTTCGAACGCAGGATACGGCATCGACTTTTCTATAGGCAACTCTTTCACCTTTTTTGCTGATACTGATCCTGGGGCTGGTGGCTTACATGCGTGCCGTAAGGTCCCGCTCATCATAGGTAGCAGTGCACCCTCTGCCATAGCCGGGGATTGTTTCTATAGACTCTGTGCAGCTGGTGGAGGCTGTACCGAGGATCAGCTCTTCGCTCAAGCCCACGCTCTTAATAACGGTATGGAGGTTACCAATTTCTGTGCCTATGAGGGCACGACTGCCGAGTATTGCTATCAGGGAGGGTCAAACGCCAATATGCAGCGTCTCGCGATTGTCTTTACGCGCCCTAATACCTCTGCTGAGATTCGCATGTTAAATAGCGGGGGTGCTATTGTTGGCAACACTGACGGCGATAATAGCACGGGTGCAACTTTCACTAGCGCGTGTGTTACGGTCTCAAGCCCCTATGGTGCATCTCGCGGCGTTTTGGTGAGCAAGCTCGGACAGGTGAGTCTTGTAGAAGCGTGCCCATGAAAAAGCTACCTACAAACACGGAGCAGCAGAGTCGCGGCTTCACCCTGATCGAGCTCCTGGTTTCGCTCGGTGTTTTTACGGTGATTGTAACGCTTGCGGCAAGCGCCTATGTTATAGCCTTCGATATTGCACGGAGAGCGCAGGCTATTGCGGCGGTAACTGACAGTCTCGCTTTTGCTCTTGAAGATATGGCGCGCTCTATCCGCACCGGCTCAGATTTCAGGTGTAGGCCAGGTCAGGGAGGCCCCAAAGATTGCCCGCTAGGTTCGCAGGGCGGCTCGACTCTATTCTCTTTCACTAACGCGGCAGGTGTTTTGGTAGAGTATAAATTAGCCGGTACGGGCACTAAATATATTGAAGTAACGCTAGATAGTACCGTGTCCTTTCCTCTCACGCCAGCCACCCCTGAAATTGATATACAGGAGCTCAAGTTTTTTGTAGAAGACAGTGAGTCAACAACAGGTAGCCCCATCAACTATGGTCAACCATATGCCCGTATTGTTATTGTGGGGAATGCCGATGCCGGTAAGGGGAACATCATACCGTTTCATATCCAGACATCGGCGGTAATGCGCGGTACTGACATATGAGTCTATTTTCAAATAAAGCGAAAAAACGGGGGTTCACCATGGTCGAAGCGTTGATTGCTATCGCTATCATCACTCTCACCATCGGCGGCCCTTTGTATGCGGCAAGTCGTTCATTAAATGCAGCAAATAATGCTAAAGATCGCCTTATTGCCTCTTATCTTGCCCAAGAGGGCATTGAGTACGTACGACGCATGCGCGACAATATGTACTTACAGGGCATATCAACTGGTTCGCTCCCAGATATCGCCCGTTGCTGGAATTTTAACCCAGCAACGCAGGACGGACTCACTACACTGTCGCAGATGGCGCTTTGTTACTTTGCGAACGCTGATGGCTCGGTCACAACTGCGGTTTCGAGTTGCGTCACTAACTCTGGCAACAATGAACTTGCGGGTGGTGACGGGCAAGTCTCGTGTGCGCTTGACCCATCGCTCGACATGGGTGCTGACGGCTCATTTAGTGCAAACTATGGTGCCGGGCGCTCGCTCCAGGTATGCACGTCTCCAACGGTTTGCCCTCTGTACCGGACTCCTGATGGCGAATATGTACTTGATGCTGATCTTGCCAACACCGAGACTCCCTTTACGAGACTCCTCACCTTTTATGGGCTCCCCGGCAGCGAGATACAGGTAAAGTCAGAAGTTACATGGACTTCAGCGGGGGTAGACCATGCTATCGAATACACCACCTACCTTTCATCATGGCAATAATAAACACTATCAAACGGTCTACGGTTTACCGCTTACTGCATACTCCCTCATCTCGAGGGTTCGCACTCCTAATCGCGATGATTTTTGTCTCGGTTATCGTCTCGCTGAGTGTGGCCGCAAGCGCGCTTGGGTACAAGCAACAGGTGCTTGCTTCAACTGCTACACGCTCTCTCTACGCTTTCTATGCGGCGGATGCTGCTCTTGAATGCGCCCTTATTGAGGTTTTGAAAGCTCCCGTACCAAATGGGGGGCAAGCAAGCAACTCACACGACCCTTTTTCGTACTATGCCGAAGGGACATTCTTAGCGCCAAAATGCGGTGGTTTTGTGTCGACAGATCCTGAGTATGCGTTCTCTAGACCCGCAATTTCGATAGACGCTTTCTATCGGGTCACGAGACAGCCCTTTGCTATCAGCATGAGTAACCCCCTGAACCAGCAAATAGGGACTGAAAGTCTTTGTGCCGAGGTGACCGTGTATGAGACGCCGCTTAAAGCACCTGAAACTACTTTCGTATATGTGCAGGGCTACGATGTCCCCTGTGAGGTGGTGAAGGATTTCAGAGACGGTAACACTACGCAACGTATCGTAACGCGCGGCCTCTCCGCGTACTTCTAGCAGCTCCTCTACGGTATAGTAGCTGGCATGGCCTCAAAGAGGGTTGCGGAGCGAGCGAAGCATCTACACGAACTTTTGCGTTACCATGCGCACCGTTACTATACCCTCGATGCACCTGAACTCTCTGATGCCGCTTACGATACGCTTCGTCGCGAGCTCCAAGCTCTCGAGGAGCAGTATCCCGAGTTGCGTCGGGAGGATTCCGTTAACGAGCGTATTATTGGCGAGGCTTTACCAGAGCTTGCCAAAGTACGGCACCAGGTGCCGCAATGGTCGTTCAATGACGCTTTTGATTTTGAAGAGGTGCGTGCATTTGATGCGCGGGTACGAAAACTAATGGGTAATCCGCCAGCCGGCGGGTCCACGTACGATCTCGAGCTTAAAATAGATGGTCTCAAAATAGTCCTTACGTATAAAGAAGGAGCACTCCAGACTGCCGTAACGCGTGGGGATGGGGTGGTAGGTGAAGATGTTACGCATAATATTCGCACTATTCGTTCGATACCCGAACGCTTACAACGGCCTGTCGATGCGGTGTTTGAGGGCGAAGTGTACTTGACTCGCTCGGGCTTTAAAAAATTAAACGCACTCCGCGCATCTCAGGGCGAGCCAGAGTTTGCGAACCCTCGTAATGCAGCAGCAGGTTCGGTGCGTCAGCTCGACCCAAAAATCGCTGCCGCTCGACCGCTCGGGGCTTTTTTCTACGATGTTGCCGCTACTTCAGAAGCATTACCCTCGACTCAAACTAACGAACTTGCCTACCTAGCAGAGCTGGGGTTACCGGTAAATCCTGAACACCAGCACACAGCAACGCTTGAAGAGGTACAGATTTTTTGGGAGAAATGGCAAGGGGGCGCTCGTGAAGCTCTTGATTACCAGCTCGACGGTATTGTGGTCAAAGTTGAAGATAGAGCTGCGCAAGAGTTGCTCGGGTACACGGGCAAAGCGCCGCGCTTTGCTATTGCCTATAAGTTTCCGGCTGAGCAGGTGCACACCGTGCTTGAAGACATTACGCTCCAGGTAGGGCGCACGGGCGTGCTTACGCCGGTAGCGCATTTGCGTCCGGTACTAGTCGCGGGCTCGACCGTTGCGCGTGCCACTCTACACAACGCAGATTTTATTGCAGAAAAAGACGTACGCATCGGTGACACAGTGATTTTGCAAAAAGCGGGCGATGTCATCCCTGAGATCGTGTTGGTTATTAAGGAGTTACGGCCAAAAAATGCGAAAGTTTGGCACTTCCCGACTCACTCACCGCTCTGTGGGGGCGACGGCAAAATTGAGCGTGTGACAGGTCAGGCGGCGTATCGCTGTGTGGTCGCAGGTTCGTTTGAACAGCAGGCGCGCAAACTGATACACTTTGCAGGCAAGGGCGCACTCGATATCGACGGCATGGGACGTGAGACCGTCAAGACGTTGATGGAACACGAGCTTATTTCAGACTTTGACGATATCTTCGAGCTCACCAAAGACGAACTATTGAAGCTTGAAGGGTTTGAAGAGCTTAAGGCAAAGAATCTGCTTGAGGGTATCGAAAGGGCAAAGAGAGTAGAGCTCTGGCGTCTTGTTGTTGGGCTTTCGATACCGCACGTGGGAGAGGAGAATGCCATTTTGCTCGCCAATAATTTCAAGAGCCTAAACGCTTTAAGCAAAGCGCCGGCCGAGGCACTCTCGCGCATCGAGGGTGTGGGGCCAATTATCGGCAAGTCTGTGGCCGAGTGGTTCGCCGACAAAAACAATCAAGCGATGCTCGATCGCCTTTTAAAGCATCTCAAAATTAAGAAAGTCACCCCGCCTGCGGCGGGGCCGCTTGCAGGCAAGACGGTAGTGGTAACCGGCACCCTCCCAACCCTCTCGCGCGAAGAGGCTGAGGCGCGAGTACGCAAGGCAGGCGGTAAGCCCGCAAGCTCGGTATCCAAAAAGACCTCCTTTGTACTTGCGGGTGAAAACCCGGGCTCTAAGCTCGATAAGGCAAAAAGCCTCAATATACGGATCATCTCCGAACCTCAATTTTTAGACTTGACAAAATAGGCCATTGGGTGTATACTATATACTAGCTAATGAAAGTCGGATTTCCGGCATTTCAGGATAGCTCTTTGAATCAAGGGAGAATCGTCATGGCCACGAAGGTCGCAGGCGAATTGTACGAATCCATCACTGGCCAACTATTTGAGATTGGCAGACAGCTTAGGCAGCCGAACGGATATCCGTTCGATCCAATTCAACTTCAGGTGGCCCTTCAGTTCGCGATTGAAGGAAAATTTGGTTCGATAGTTGTCGAAGCCAAAGCCACCACATCACCTACTGTCCTCGCGAGCCTGCTCGAAGAAGTAGACTCACCGCTCGAAATGCCGGCCCTCGATCGCTTCGTCGCCAGCGAAAAGCTCGCGGTCAACACGAGCGCAAGTGCCGAACTGCCAATCTCATATCTTGGCAACAATCTTAGGGAGCATTTTCTCGGTCTCGTCGAAGAGAATGTCCCTGCGGCGATGCTTCAGCAACGCAAGCTGAAAAAGCGTTCACTCGACGCTCCTATCCTTGCGGCACACGGCGACCACGATCTCACCAAGATCACAAAAGCCCGAGTTTTCCTCGCGCACGCCTTTAACTTTCTGAAGACAGCCAATCGCAAGCGGTGGTATGTCTTCTATGTTGCCGATGCGAATGGGTTGGTTTGGGCTGTGCGCGCGGACTGGCGCGACGGCGGTTGGTACCTCGAAGCCTACTCGGTTTCGGCTCCGAGCACGTGGCGTGCTGACCGTCGTGTTGTCTCCCCGCAAACTCTTGAAACCTAAGCCCTTTCTGACCATTGGACTCTCTGACACTTTGCAAAGAAATTTGCAGAGCGACAGAGGGTCCTTTTTGTATTTGATACAATAGGATACGAGGATATCTTGGGCGTGGCGAGCATGCTCTCTACGCAGTGTCTCGGGTGATAGCGCTTCAGAATCGCAATAAGCATGCTTCTTGCGAGTGTGGGCACTTTCATTCAAAAAAGTAAAAGAATTGGTGCGCCTTGCTGGTGGACTTTAGCTTCCCAAATTAGATTCAG
Organism: uncultured Candidatus Saccharibacteria bacterium; assembly: GCA_964634595.1. Taxonomy (GTDB): domain Bacteria; phylum Patescibacteriota; class Minisyncoccia; order Phycocordibacterales; family Phycocordibacteraceae; genus C7867-001. The sequence continues at coordinate 40,697 of CAZWKU010000005.1, forward strand.
CCCCAAGAGTTCGCCAGCTGGCGGATCGAGGGGCGGTGGTATAGATGGCAAGACGCACAAATGTGTGGTTTGGGCTGTGAACGCGAACTGGAACGACGACGGCTGGAACCTCGAAGCCAACTCGGTTTCGGATCCGCACACGTGGAGTGCTGACGATCATGTTGTCTCCCCGCAACTCTTTTCTTTCCCCACCCTTATTTCAGGGGTGGGGTTTTAGCTAAGAGCCCCTTCTTCCACCCGCCTACCATGCGCCCAATCTCTTCAACATCTCTCCCAAGCGTTATAAAATGGATCTGTGCCATAAGTCCTGACTCCCATGCGATTTGTATGAAGAAACGAATAGCATCTACTCGACCAATTGCTTCATCTAACGAAGCAAGTTTTGTATTTGCTGATGCGTATGAGGCCTTTCGCAAAGCTTCGAGAAGGTCTAGCCACAATTTATCAATCCGGTCGCCTATGCCGAAGCGTTCAGAGCGAGCCATCTTGCGATGAACAACAAGCCACAATGTATATGCACTCTTTGCACGCTCAATTACCGGTAGAGACAGTCGGGGGGGGGGTTACTCATGGAGTCTTAGGTATGAGGATATCACCTCGATCGAGAATCTGCTTGAGGCGTGGCAGAAGTTTAAATGCGGAAAACGAAAACGAGCTGATGTGCAAGTATTTGAACGGCATCTGATGCACCACGTCCTCACACTTCACCACGAACTTGCGGCAGGCACCTATAAACACGGAGGCTACCACCACTTCAAAATCAGCGACCCGAAGCCACGAGATATTCACAAAGCTTCTGTTCGTGACCGCTTAGTACATCACGCGATTTACAGAATCCTCTACCCATTCTTCGACAAGCGTTTTATCGCAGACTCCTATTCATGTCGAGAGGGCAAGGGTACACATAAAGCAATTAATCGCCTCCGCTCTTTTGCATATCAAGCCTCTAAAAATGACACTAAAACCTGCTGGGTCTTGAAGTGTGATATACGCAAGTTCTTTGCTTCGATCGATCATGAAGTATTGCTCGCAATACTCGCCCGACACCTCAGCGACGAGTGCACTCTCGCGCTCGTCGCGAGCATCATCCATAGTTTCAACTCTGGCACGCATGGCAAAGGTCTCCCCCTCGGCAACCTCATCTCACAGCTCTTCGTAAACATCTACATGAACGAGTTTGACCAGCTCGTGAAGCACGGGCTCAAAGTTAAACACTACATCCACTATGCTGACGACTTCATCCTGCTCTCTCTCGACAAAAACTACCTCGTACACACAGTTCCATATATGGAACTGTTCTTGCGTGAGGAGTCGAAGCTAGAATTGCACCCAAACAAGCTCTTTCTCAAAACGCTCGCATCGGGCACAGACTTCTTGGGGTGGGTACGCTTCGCTGACCATCGCGTACTTAGGACGGCGACGAAGAAGAGGATGTTGCGAGCATTGCAGGGTGAACCCAAGCCTGAAACCATCAACTCGTATCGCGGGTTGCTGTCGCATGGGAATACCCACAAGATTTCGCAGAAAATACTGCTGTGATAGAGTGAAGCTATGGCAACGGTAGAGGAGGTACAGAAGCTTGCGGCGCTTGCGCGCGTGGAGGTCAAGCCCGAGGAGCTTGAGAAGTTTACGAAAGAGTTCGATGCGATTTTGGCGTACGTGGGTCAGCTGGCTACACTTGTCGTAGACAAGTCGCCCGACGCCGCAGGATTGGCGTCTAGGGAAAAGCTTACTAATGTCTTTCGAGCAGATGAAAACCCGACCGAGACTGGCACCTGGACAAAGAAAATGGTCGACGCATTCCCTGAAAAAGAGGGAGACTACTTGGTGGTGAAGCAAATCATCTCCCATGAATAATTTCGCTATGGAGAAAGCGCCTGCGAAAAAGTCCTCGGGTCTCCCGTCTTCGTCGGGCCAGACTATTTTCTCGGCATCTTTCTCCTTCGCTTGCGTATGACAAAACCAAACGAACTGACGATTGTTGAGGCCGCTCGCGCTCTGCGCGCGCGTGAGCTCACGGTACGTGAACTCTGGGATGCGTGTGTTACTGAAGCAAAAAAGCGCAACCCCGAACTGAATGCGTATCTTGAAATTTTCAATACTGACGAATCGGCAATACAAAACGCACAAGAGCGTATTGATAAAGAAGGCGAGACTGTGCCCTTGCTTTGCGGCATACCGCTCGCTATAAAAGATAATATTTTGATTGAGGGACATATTGCGAGTGCCGCATCAAAAATGCTTGCAAACTACATTGCGCCTTACGATGCGACGGTTATTACAAAACTTAAAGAGCAAGGCGCCCTTTTTGTTGGTCGTACCAACATGGATGAGTTTGCGATGGGCTCCTCGACCGAGCATTCGGCCTTTGGCCCGACAAAAAACCCACTAGACTCTACAAGAG